>NZ_JAVROT010000033.1:0-25670 GCF_032162605.1 Mycobacterium sp.
CGAGTCGTGGTCGACGCTGCGTGCCACAACCATGATGTGGTCGGCGATGGGCGAAAGCGACACGAACTTCTTCACGCCGCGGACTTCGAAACCACCGTCACGCGAGCGAACCTCGGTTTCGACTATCTGTAGATCCGATCCGCCGGATTCTTCCGAGGCACCGATGCAGAGCACCGCATCGCCGCGAATCGCTTGTTCGCAAACGTCTTTCAGGTAATCCGACTTGCCGAAACGGCGCAGCAGGGCGATGGCCGAGTCGTGCAGGCTGACGCCCACTCCGATGCCGGCGGACGCCAGGTGGCCCAACGCGAAGGCGAGCTCCACGATCTTGTTGACATCTGGCTGGGTTTGGTCGGACCACTTGGCGGCGAAGACACCGCTTGCTCCCAGATGCTCGATCAGCTTACGCGGAAAGCGTTGCTGGACCTCGGCTTCAGCCGTCCACTCCGTGACGCGGTCGTCGAAAGCCTCGAAGAGCAGTGCGCGATAGTCTGCATCGAAGACGGTCTCGCTTATCGCGGTCACTTCAGTCCACCAGCTCAAGCGAACGCCGCACTTCCAGACGGCGCAATTTGCCCGAGGATGTGCGCGGCAGGGACCCCGGCGACATGAAGACGACGTCCGACGGAACCACTCCACACACCGAGGCAATGCGCTGGATCACTTCGGTGCGCGCCTCGTTCTGATTAGACCCACGAAACTCGGCCGCGACGACCAGGCCGGGGCGGGCGGAACGTTCGTCGGTGCCCAAAGCGACCACGGCGCCTTCCCGCACGCCGCGTACTTTGGCCGCGACCAGCTCGATCTCCGCCGGAAAAATGTTGCGCCCCGCGATCGAGATGACTTCCTTGGCCCGCCCGCACACGACGAGACCTCCGTCGCCGACAAAACCCAAATCGCCAGTGGGAAACCAGTCGTCGCGATCAATGGCCGGGTGTCCAAGGTAGCCATTCATCATCGACGTACCGCGAATTTCGATCTCGCCGATCTCGGGGCCGGCCGCGTTGTCGTACCGATCGCTGGAGGAGATCCGCAACTTCATGCCGGGGATCGGATCACCTAGGATCGCGTGTTTGTGTGAGCCGGTGTTGTCAGAGAAGCTGGCCAAACGCAACCCGGTGCCCGGCACCGGCATCGTTACCGCACACGTGGACTCGGCGAGGCCGTACGACGGCGCAGCCGCGCCGGCGTTGAACCCGAACGGCGCCATGGCTTCTGCGAAACGTTGGAAACCTTCGCAGTCCACCGGTTCCCCACCGTTGATCGCCACCCGCAGTCCGCTGAGATCGACATCGGATACTCGCCGCGCATATTTGCCGAGAAGGTTGTAGGCGAAGTTCGGCGCGGCGGTGATCGTCGCATGGCTGTCCGAGAGCCAACTCAACCAATTGAACGGCGACGCAGCGAACGCCGCTGTCGGGGCCAGCCACAGCGGCAACCGGCCCAGGGCCGAAGCAAACACAAAGGTGAGCCCCATGTCGTGATAAAGCGGCAGCCATGAACAACAGGCGTCGATCGACGAGTCGAGGGCACACCGTTGGTCGAGCCCGCGCAGGTTGCTGAGTACGGCAGCCGGGGCAAGCGCGGCGGTTTTGGGTGCGCCAGTGGAACCTGCCGTTCCTTGCAGGATGGCGGGGCCGGCGCCGTCTCCGCTCGGGGTCCCGGCTGCTGATCGGCTGGTGCGCGCCGCCGTCGCTACATCTTCGACAACGACGTCGACGGGCGCGGCCTCCCGCAGGCCGTCGAGATAGGAGCCGTGGCTCAGGACCGTGCGTGCCCCGATCTCCGCGAATCGGGTCAGCGTCGACTCCGCCCAATGCCGTAAGTCGGCGCCCCGCACCGGCCCCGGCAATATCGAGATGGCAGCGCCCGTGAGCCAGGTGCCCTGGATCGCGGCGATGAACTCGACGGTCGGTTCGCCGACGAGACCGACGGCGGCGGGTCGATCATGGGCCAGTAGCCAGGCCGCAACTCCTTCGGCCAGCCCGTGCACTTCCGGCCACGCGCGCCGTTGCCACGCCGAGGTCTTGCGGTCGAAGACGGCCAATTCAGATGTCGCGGACTGCATCGACCGCGTGATCGCCGCGGCGAGTTCGCTCATTTGCCGGATTTCGCCGCGATCGCCGCGTCGAGATCGCCGACGGTGTCGCAGGTCAAAAGCTCTTCCTCGGATAGCGCGACGCCGAGCCGCTCTTCGATGGCGACCATGCCGACAGCAAAGGCCACCGAGTCCAATCCGACATCGTCGATCAACCTGGCTTCGGGGGTGACCCGGGCCATGTCGACGTTGAGGTCGTCACGCAGAATGCTCTGCAGCGCAGTGGTCACCGTGGAAGCAGAGGAGGCCATGGCCAGCGACCCTACACGGTCAGCTAAGGCTAGGCTAGCCTTCTTTCATGGTGAGAGTTCCGCCACTCAGCCGTGGATGACGATGTTGCCAGTCACCCGCCCGGGTCGCAGACCGACCGGGCGGAGCGCTCGAGTTACGCCGCGCTGGAAGCGGCCTGCAGTTCACGCAGCGCGGTGCGCAGGCCCCGCCGTTTACCTGTCGCGGGGTCGACGAAGCTCTCCCGCAGTCCCTCCCGGACGCGAAACTTCAACTCGGAGTTAGTCTCCGGGGCGTCCTCGGACGTCGCCTTGAGCAGCTTGTCGGGCAGGGCGAGCTTGAGGATCGTCCAGAACGACTGCCAGTATTGCCGGCCAAGGGATCCGGTGGTGTACGGCAGGTCGTACTTCTCACACAGCTCGCGCACCCGCACGCCGATTTCCGCATAGCGATTGCTGGGCAGGTCCGGAAAGAGGTGATGCTCAATCTGGTAGCACAGATTGCCACTCATGAACGCCATCAGGGGCCCAGCGTTGAAGTTTGCCGATCCCAGCAACTGGCGCAGATACCACTCCCCCTGCGTCTCGTTCTCGAATTCCTCTTTGGTGAACTTCTCGGCACCGTCGGGAAAGTGGCCGCAGAAGATCACCATGTAGGACCAGTAGTTGCGGATGAGGTTCGCCACCGCGTTGGCTCCGAGCGTGTGCTTCCATGCCCGTCCGGTGAGCGCCGGGAACACGATGTAGTCCTTGCCGACCTGCTTGCCGACCTTCTTACCGATGATCCGGAGGTCCTTGAGAACCTCACCCTTCGACTTCTCGCCCTTGCGGAACTTCGTCGTCTCCAAGCCGTGCGCGGCGACACCCCACTCGAACAGCGTGCCGAGCAGGAAGTTGTAGATGGGGTTGCCGATCATCCACCGCTCCCAGCGCTGGTCGCGGGTGAGACGCATGATGCCGTAACCGATGTCGTCATCGAGTCCCACGACGTTCGTGTACTTGTGGTGGATGAAGTTGTGCGACTTCTTCCAGTGCACGGTCGGTGAGGTCGTGTCCCACTCCCACTCGGTGGAGTGGATCTCCGGGTCGTTCATCCAGTCCCACTGGCCATGGGTGATGTTGTGACCGAGTTCCATGTTCTCGATGATCTTGGCCAGTGCGAGCATGCCGGTGCCGACCGTCCAGGCAACCTTGTTCCGGCTCCCGAATAGGGCGATTCGACCGCCTGCGGCAAGTCCGCGCTGCAATTGGATGGCCCGCCGGATGTAGCGGGCGTCGCGCTCGCCGCGGGATTCCTCGATGTCGGTTCTGATCGCGTCGAGCTCGCGTGACAGTTCCTCGACGTCCTCCGGTGTGAGGTGCGCATATTCCTTGATGTCGGTGATGGCCATGTCGCCTCCTAGATGTTGATGGTGCAGTCGCCGGACGCGGCGGAAATACAGGTCTGAATTCGGTCGCCCTCGCCGTGCTCGGTCCCAGAGCGGAAGTCACGGACGTGGCCGGACTCCAGTGGCAGCACGCACGTCTGGCAGATGCCCATGCGACACCCGAACGGCATCTGGATGCCGACCTGCTCGCCGGCTTCAAGTAGCGAGGTGGCTCCGTCGACGTCGACCGACTTGTCGGAGATGGCGAAGGTGACCGTTCCGCCCTCACCGCCCTTATCGGTCCTGGCGATGACGAAGCGCTCCATGTGCAGGCTGTCCTGCAGCTCCGCCTTGGTCCAAATTCTCTCGATGTCGTCGAGCATCGCCGGCGGCCCGCACGCCCAGGTAGGTCTTTCCCTCCAGTCCGGGACCAGCTTGTCGAGCTCGGCCGCGAAGTCGAGGTGCCCCATGTCTTCGGTCAGGTGCAGAAGTAGCGCATAGTCCGACTCACCTCCGTCGAGCTCCTGAAGCTCGTCGTGAAAGATGACGTCCTGCGTCGAGGGTGCGGAGTGGATGTGCACGATGTCCGATGCCTGCCCGCGCTGTGTCATCGACCGGAGCATCGCCATGACGGGAGTGATGCCGCTGCCCGCCGTGACGAGGAGCAACTTGGGCGGAGGTGGATCTGGCAGGGCGAAGTCTCCCTGCGGAGCGGCCAGTCGGACGATCGTTCCCGCTTTCACACCGTTCACCAAGTGGGTTGACAGGAAACCCTCTGGGGTCGCCTTGACGGTGATTGAGATCAGCTTCTTGTCACGTCGCGGAGTCGACGTGAGTGAATACGATCGCCAGTGCCATCGGCCGTCGACCCGCAGGCCGATACCCACGTATTGACCCGGCTGGTAGTCGCCCGAGAATCCCCAGCCTGGCTTGATGGTCACCGTAGCCGTGTCCTCGGTCTCCCGCCGCACGTCAACAACCTCGCCGCGTAGTTCTCGCGCAGACCAGAGCGGGTTGAGCAGTTTCAGGTAGTCGTCCGGAAGCAGTGGCGTGGTCGCGCGGGCCGCCAGCCCGCGCAGGAGATTGACCTTCGGAGAAGCCGCGGTCTCGACGCCCTTGGCGGGCGCCTCGCTCCATCGCGTGAAGTCCCGCAGTTTCAGAGCCACGAGCCATCTCGC
The DNA here is from genome assembly GCF_032162605.1 of Mycobacterium sp. GTDB lineage: Bacteria > Actinomycetota > Actinomycetes > Mycobacteriales > Mycobacteriaceae > Mycobacterium. Next base: position 4,871 of record NZ_JAVROT010000033.1, read on the forward strand.
AGACAACCCAGGTCAGGAGCCGTATCTGGTGAACACATGTACACCGAGTACCCTCGAGTGGCGCAGTTCATACCTACGGTTGCGAGATCGGGGCGGTCGACGCTACGAGGTTTCGTCCCCCGCGACGGGCGCCAGGAGCGTGGCGGTGTCGGCGCCACGGGCGGTGGTGGCTTTCATGAAGTCGTCGATGATCTCGGCGACCTCGTTGGGCGCCTCGACGTGCGCGAAGTGCCCGACGCCTGGCAGCACCTCCAAGCGACTGCCCGGGCGCGCGGCCTGGGCGGCGTGGCCGTGCTCGACGGGGATGATCTCGTCGTCCTCACCCCAGATCGCCAACGTCGGCAGCTCCGAGCGGACGTGTAGCCGGTTCAAGGCGCTGACGGCCTGGCCGCGGTAGTCCACGACGGAGCGCAGGGTCCGCAGGAACGCGTCGCGCGTCGGGGCGTCCGAGAAGGACGAATAGGACCGCCAGATCTCACTGGCCCGCGGTGCGCGCATCCCCGCCGAGGTGAACCACGAGCCGATCTTGTTGCCCACCTTGAGAACCGGAGACGGCGCAATGATCGGCAGAACGAACTCGGCTCCAGGTGCGGACAGCAGACGAAGGATCCAGCCCACGTCGAGTCCGAGCCCACCGCTGCTGACCAGGATCACGCGCTCGCAGTAGTCGGGATGCTGATAGATGAACTGCATCGCCACCCCGCCGCCGAGCGAATGACCGACTATCGTCGCCCGGGCGATGCCCAACTCGTCGAGAAGATCGCGCAACCAGACGGCGAATGCCCCGAGCGAATAGTCGCCGCGGGGCTTCGTCGATTGGCCGTGGCCGAGCAGATCCGGCGCCACCACCCGGTAGTTCTTCGCAAGACGCGGAATCAGCTCACGCCAGGCTTCCGAGCTACTCGCCATGCCGTGAATGAGCAGGAGCACCTCACCGCTGCCCTCGTCGCGGTAGGCGACCCGGTCTCCGTGCAGGTCGAGGAATTTGACTTCGTTCATCGTTGATCTCTCCACTCCGGTTCGATCTCTGTCCGACGTGCGCATCCTCGCGCTACCCGACAGCATCTTCGAGCCTGCCCGACAGAGGCGGAGCCGTCAACGCGATGTCAGCGCGCGCGCTTCGCGAGACGCTCCGGCTCGAGGATCAGCACGCTCTTGCCCTCGACCCGGATCCAGCCGCGCTGACCGAAGTCGGCGAGCGCCTTGTTGACCGTCTCGCGGGACGCGCCGACCAGCTGGGCGATCTCTTCCTGAGTGAGGTCGTGCTTGACCCGCAGGGCATTGCCCTCCTGGGCGCCGAAGCGCTGAACCAGTTGCAGCAGTTGCTTGGCGACGCGACCCGGCACGTCGGTGAAGATCAGGTCGCCGAGGTTGTTGTTGGTACGGCGCAACCGCCGCGCCAGCACCCGCAGCAGCTGCTCGGCGATCTCGGGCCGACCTGCTATCCAGGCACGCAGCGCATCCCGATCCATCGACACCGCGCGTACCTGGGTGATCGTCGTGACACTCGAGGTTCGCGGGCCTGGATCGAAGATCGCCAGCTCCCCGAACATGTCCGACGGTCCCAATATGGTGAGCAGATTCTCACGGCCGTCGGGGGCGCCGCGGACGATCTTCACCTTGCCCGACACGATGATGTACAGCCGATCGCCGGGCTCACCCTCGACGAAGATCGTGTGCCCCTTAGGGAAGTCCACGGGCTGCAATTGGCTGATCAGAGCGGCTACCGCAGCGGGTTCGACTCCCTGGACGATTCCGGACCGCGCCAGGGTCTCTTCCACGTCGCCTGGTTCGACCGCTGGCCTCACGATCGCCTCAAACGGTGGTGGGCTGCGGCAGTTTGCGGAAACATATCTGTGAGCGTGACGGTGCCACCGCGTTTTGTAAAGCTACGGGAACTTCGCCGAAAACGCGCCCTCATCTGCCCGCCCCCGTTCGACGAGCGGGGCGAACCGCGCGAGTTCCGTGAAAGACCTGATCCCCAGCTTGCTGAACGCGTGGCGCAGGTGGCTGGTCGTCAGGCGGTTCGACGCCGTTGGCGGAGCGGCGGCAAGATCCTGCTCCACATCTCGCGAGGCGCCGAGTGACCACTCGTGACGCGCAGATGATCAACTTGCGTGCCGTAACTGGCCATTCGACACCAGCACCGGCGACGGGCGGTGATCAGACATCGGTCGTCGTGTACCTGGTCTTGACGGGAGGTGCGGCCAGCAATGGCGGCAGATCGGTGATCTTGCCTTCGCCTGCGCGGAAGGCGCGGTAGGCCTCATCGGCCTCGACGGACTCCCAGATCTCGTAGATGACCCAGTGCGTTTCGTCGTCCGAGTCGACGAGCACGTCGGTGGTGAGGCTTCCGTCGAAGGCACGGGTCTTGACGAGCTCACGACGAAACACTTCGCGGGCCTCGGCGACCGACTCGGGCTTGAACTTCAGTTCGAGCAGGACGGTGACGGACATTGACGGTCTCCTGACTAGACGGCGAGTTCGATGGTGACGTCGCCGCCCTTGGGGTCGGCGCCGGACACCAGTGACCATGGTGCCCGATAGACGCGCCCCGGCGCAGCCGGCCACAGCGTGCGCGCCGCGCCGATGGTGTGGCCGTCCTGGACGGCGCGGAGTTTGGGGGTTCGACGGTATTCGTCGACCCAGAACAGGAGATCGCCGCGCGGTGCGACACCGCCGTCGGCGGTGACGAGTTGCGGGGTCACCCACCGAAACGGCTGAGCGGCCCTCACCCGGATTCCCCGCGGTCGTGGCTCTCCCCTTTTCAGCCATTCGGACACCTTCGGGGCGACATGGCGGCCGTCGAGGGCGGCACCGTCGGCGGTGTCCACCGGGTGCAGGAGATTGCCGATTGCGAACACCCCCGGTGCACTGGTGCGCAGACTCGCGTCGACGAGGGGCCCGCGGGTGCCGGAATCCATTGCCAGGCAGGCGGTTCTGGCCAGCTCGTGGTCGGGGATCCAGTCCCCGGTCGTGATGACGGTGTCGCATTCGATGGTATGGCGGGCGCCGGTGTCGACGTTCTCCACGATCACGGAACGCACCCGCTGCTTGCCGTCGATGCCGACCACCCGGGTGCGGGCGAGCACAGGGCCGCGCAGAAGCGCACGTCCCGGGATGCGGAACGCGGCGTACGCCTCGGAGTGCGGGTAGGCACTCGTCATGGCGACTGTGGCGCAACCGGCTTCGCGCAGGGTCAGCACTGCCGACCAACTGACCAGCTCCGCCCCTATGACCACCGCCCGCTTGCCGACGACGGCCTGGTGCACGTGGACCAGGTTCTGCAGTTGGCCGGTGGTGTACACCCCGTCGGGGCGGTCACCGGGGATGAGCCGGGCGGGACGCGGACGCTCGCGGGCGCCGGTGGCCAGCACGACGGCATCGGCGTCAAGGACCCGCCGCCCCCGCGGTGACGTGATCTCCATGGCACGTTCGCCAGACCATCCGGTCACCATCGCCTCGGTCTCCAGCAGAGCTCCGGCGTCACGGGCCGTGTCGGTCAGACGACGGGCGTACGCGGGTCCGGAGATGAATCGCCTCAGATCGCGGATCCCGTAGCCGAGGTGATCGCTGTGCCTGGGAATGCCTCCGGTCTCGACTTCGCGTTCGAGGACGACTACGTCACCGTCGACCAGCGGAGCCAATGCCGCGGCGGCGGTCAGGCCGGCCGGACCGCCGCCGATGACGGCTACGGCCACTCTCCGAACGGCGTTGGGCTGATTGGTCATTGAGCCGCCAGGAGCAGTGCCTGGGTGTGCGCACCGCAGTAGAAGCCCTGGCAACGGCCGTTCATGACGCGGGTGCGTCGGCGCAGCCCATCGAGGTCACGCGGCGGGATGGGCGAGTTGAACGCGTCGCGGATCTCACCGGCGGTGACGCGTTCGCAGAAGCACACGATGCGGCCGTAGTCCGGGTCATCGGCGATGCGTCCCGCGTCCTCATAGGGCCTGATGCCCGCTTCACCGATGTAGGGCATCCGCCGTGGCGGTGGCAGGTCGGCGCGTGGCGTCAGGTTGAGATCGGTGCCCGCAAGCAGTCCCATGACGTGTTCGGCGACGGCCATTCCCGCGGTGAGACCCGTGGACCGGATGCCACCGACGAGGACGTAGCGCTGATTCTCGTCGACTTCGATGAGGTAGTCGTCGTGGTCGGTCGCGGCGCGCAGGCCCGCATACGTCGCGGTGACCTCCTCGTCGAACAGCGTCGGCATCAGCGCCCGGCCCTTGCCCAGCAGGAAATCGAAGCCCTGCTCCGAGGTGCCGGTGGCGTTGCGGTCGGTGAGGTTCTCCGACGTCGGACCCACCATCACGTTGCCGTAGATGGTCGGGCTGACGAGCACTCCCTTACCGCGGGCCGAGGGTACGGCCAGCACGATGCACGGCACCATCGGCCGGGTCAGCTTGTCGAACACCAGCAGTTCGCCGCGCCGCGGGGTCACGGTGAAACGTTGGTAGCCGAACTTGGCGTCGAGATGGTCGGCGCCAAGGCCTGCGGCGTTGATCACCCATCGCCCGTTGACGTCACCCTGTGTGGTGACGACGGTGGTGTGGTCCGTACGGGCAGTGACGTCGGTGACCTCTGCGCCGCGCCGCAGGACGACTCCGCGTCGAACGGCGTCGGTGGCGAGCGCCAGGTTCGTCGTCCAGGTGCAGATGATCGCCTCACCGGGCACGGTCAGACCGGCCAGCGCACCGGGCCCGAGTTCGGGGACACGCCGGTAAACTTCGTCGCCGCTGACGATTTCGCACGCGTCGTACCCGTTGCGCTCGGCCTTGTCCTTGAGCTTGGGCAGAGCGGCGCGTTCGTCGTCGGTCCACGCCACCAGCAGCGCGCCGGTGCGCTCGACCGGAATGCCCACCTGTTCGGCATATTCACCGAGGAGGTGGTACCCGCGGGCGACCAGTCGGGACTCCAGTGTGCCGGGGGTGGCGTCGAAACCGGTGTGCAGCAGGGCCGTGTTGGCCTTGCTGGTGCCGTCGCCGACGTCGTCGCGGCCCTCGACCAGCGTCACGGTCAGGCCGGTCCCCGCGAGGGCGCGGGCGATGGCACTTCCGACGATCCCGGCTCCGATGACGACGACGTCACGGATATCGTTCGGGGCGTTCATGATTGGACTCCCTCACGTGAGATCACCGCGTCGGCCGCCTTTCGCCACCTGGCCAGGTGCTCAGCCGCGCGGTCGTCTGACCAGACGGGCTCGTAGGTGTGTTGCGGTATCCACGTGCCGACGACCTCGGCCGGGCTGAGTGTCTCGTCAAGCGCGAGGCGGGCGCAGGCTGCGGCGCCGAGCGGGGTGGCGTGCGCGGACGGGTATACCTCGACGGGGATGCGGGCGAGGTCGGCCTGCGCCTGCATCAGGACCGCCGAGCGCGTCAGCCCGCCGTCGACCCGAAGCCGTGTCAAGGGCTGGCCAAGGTCACTGGCGACCAGGTCGGCCAGGCACGCGACCTGCGCGGCGATCCCCTCCAGCAGCGCACGGACCAGGTGCCCACGTCCACTGCTGAGGGTCATGCCGGTGAACGACGCTCCTGCCGTCGCGTCCCACCACGGGGCAGCGAGCCCGGCCAGCGCCGGGACGCAGAGGACACCGCCGGTGGAGTCACCTGCCGTCTGCGCCACCGCGTCCAACTGGTCGGCGGCGGGCACCAGGCCGAGATCGATGGCCCAGCGCACGGCTGACGCCGCGGTGTAGACCTGGCCGTCCGCGCAATACGAGGTGCGGTCCCGCAGCCGCCAGGCCACCGACGTGGTGAGGCCCGCTCCGGAGCGCGTGGCGTTCTCACCGAGCTGGGCGAGCAGGAAGGCGCCGGTGCCGAAGGTGCACTTCGCCGCACCGGGCCCGAGACAACTCTCGGCGAGCAACGCGGCCTGCTGGTCGACGATCAGCCCGGCCACCGGGATCGCCCTAGGCCCGAAAGCGCTTGTCTCACCAACGATCTGGTCACAGGAAGCCAGGTCGGGCATCGCCTCGCCACGCAGCCCGAACAGCTCGAGGAGGTCGTCGCTCCAAGACGCCGTGTCCAGGTCGAGCAGCATCGAGCGGCTGGCGGTCGAAAGGTCCGTCACGAACGCGCCGCAGAGCCTGTGGATCAGCCAGGTGTCGGTTGTCGTCACCACGCCGTCACCGGTCAGGTTCGCCCGGATCCACGCCATCTTCGGCGCGGAGAAGTACGGGTCGAGCATCAGGCCGGTCCGCTCAGCCACGTCGTCGGCCGAGGCGGCGAGCGCCGCGCAGATGGACTCTGCGCGACGGTCCTGCCAGACGATCGCGGGCGTCAGCGGCCTGCCGGTGCTGCGGTCCCACGCCAGGACGGTCTCGCCCTGATTGGCCAGTGCCACCGCGTCCACGGGCACCCCCGCCGCGTCGAGAGCACGATGCCCGGCCTCGAGGACCGAGTTCCACAGCGCCTCGGGGTCCTGCTCGACACCGCCGCCGGGCAGGTACTCGGGGCGCAGTGCGACCTCGGCGATCGAGACCACCCGACCGGCGTCGTCGACGACGATCGCCTTGGTGCCCGAGGTGCCCTGGTCGATGGCCAGTACGTGGGTCATGGCCGGTGCGTGCCCGCTTCCTGGTCGAGTACCGCGTCGATCGAGTGCTGGTCGGGCATCGCGAGTCCGTCGCGGCCGCGCCGGGCGAGCAGGAAGCCGAGGTAACCCGCGCCGATCACGACCATCACGATGACATAGAGCCAGGCGTCCTTGAAGCTGGCATCGCGGAACAGTGCCAGTTCGAAGACGAGCCAGACGACCGCGACGACGAGGATCGGCTTCTCCCACGCGCCCAGGTCGAATTTGCCGTTGACGGGCAGCTCCTTACGCTTGACCAGATACATCGCGACCGTCGCGGCATAGATGACGGCAGGCAGCAGGGTGGCCGCGCCGAACAGCGTGAACAGCGCGTCCTCCGACTGAGAGAAGATGGCGAGGATCAGCTCGGCGAGGACCACGAACAGCACCGTCGCCCGCAGCGGGGTGTGGAACCGCGGCGAGATCCGGTTCCATTGCTGCCAGCCGGGGAAGCGCTCGTCGCGAGACATGGCCCACGTCAAGCGAACTCCCGTCATCATGATCACAAGTCCGCAGGCGAAGATGGCGATCACGACCATCAGGAGTAGCAGGGTGCTGACGACCGAGCCGAGCGTGTTCTTGATGACGTCGGCGATCGGCGTGCCCGACTCGGCCAGGGCCACGGGGTCACCTGCGGCGAGGGTGACGGCGATGAGGAAGATGAAACCGAGTACGCCGGAAGCGAGCACGGCCTGACACATCGCTCGCGGAACCACCCGCTCGGGATCGTTGGTCTCCTCGGCGAGGTTCGCTGCCGATTCGAATCCGACGATGGTGAAGGCGCCGAGCAGGAAGCCGAGCATCCACGGACCCGCGGACGTCCAGTCCCCGAAGCTCCAGAATCCTTCTGCCGCAACAGCTCCCTTGCTGAATAGGTTTCCCGCATCCATGTCTCCGCGCACGGCGGCGACGATCAACAGCAGCACCGTCAGCGTGACCATGCCGATCAGTTCGAGTGATACTGCGCCGTTGTTGAAGCGCTGACTCCACTTGGTGGACAGCGCGAGCAGGAGGGCCTGGGCCAACAGCACCAGTGCGGTCACGGTCCACGTGACGGCACTGGTTCCCTCGTAGTCGAGCAGCACCGGCAGCACGGTCGAGGCGATCGTGTAATCGACTGCCACCACGACGATGGCCAGGAACGTGAAGGAGATCCAGCCGATGATCCAGCCGAGAATCGGGTTGGCCAGCCGCGACATCCACTGGTAGGCGTACCCGGTCACCGGCATCCGCGACGCGATCGTGCCGAGCACGAAGGCCACCGCCAGCTGGCCCACCACGGCGATCGGCCACGTCCAGATCCCAACGGGACCCGACGAGTTCAGCACCGACCCGTACGTGGTGAAGATGCCGGTGGCGATGGATACGAAGGCGAAGGCCACGGCGAACGAGGCGAAGCGGCCGGTGTGTCGCTCCATCGACTGCTTGTAGCCGAACTGAGCGAGTTCGGCCTCATCACCCTTCCCCAGGGCGGAATGCGTGTCGGACATTGGATCCTCCAGTTGGTATAGACCATGTGGCTCAACCAAAGTATGGGAGTGATGGGCAACACAGTCAAGGCGGAAACGAGGTTGTCACAGAACCTGGCCTAGACCAGGTGGGCTCTCGAGTGAGCAGACGGCGCTACCCTGCTGTGGTGACCGCATCGAGGAGCGAACGGCGTCCACCCGCGACTCCGCGTTATATCGCGATCGCCGCGCAGGTTCGGGACCGCATCGTCGTTGACCAGCTAGGACCGCACACACTACTGCCGTCGGAGCGAGAGCTCGCCGAGCTACACCAGGTCAGCCGCATGACTGCGCGGCAGGCGTTGTCACTGCTGGAGAACGAGGGCGTGGTCTACCGGCGGCCGCCGCGCGGGACGTTCGTCGCCGAGCCGCGCGTGCGCTTTCACATCGGGAGTTTCTCCGAGGAAGTGTCTCGCCTCGGCCGGCACCCGGCGGCGCGGTTGCTGTGGGCCGAGCACCAGGAGCCGACGCCGGCGGTCCGGCTGGCGCTCGGGCTCGACGACGACGCGGGCGTGCATGCGTTTCACCGGCTGCGCTCCGTCGACGACGTCCCGTTCGCCCTCGAGACCACGTTCCTGCCAGCCGATCTGACGCCCGGCATCCTCGATCTCGCCGACGAGGGATCGCTCTGGGCGACGCTGCGGGACAGGTACGGAATCGAGTTGAGCCGCTCGACCGCCGTGCTGGAGTCCATCGTCCTGGACGACGCCTCCAGCGCTCAGCTCGGCGTCCGGCCTGGCTCCGCGGGCACCCTGCTCACCAGGACTACGGTCGACACGGGCGGCAGGCACGTGGAGTTCGCCAGGGACGTCTACCGCGCCGACCGGGCATCCTTCGAGGTGTCCGTCGACCTGTCGGCCGGGTCCGGGTAGAGGGACTGCAGCTCAAGGGAATTCAGCTCCGATTGTGCGGAGCACCCTCCTCAGTTCGACGGGCGGCCGACATCATGGCTTGCACGCGAACCCTGCGCCGGTGCTGCCGCGGGAAACAAGAGTTCAGGGGCTACCCGGGCGACGTGCTCATCGAGTAGCGGGCGCAACGGTCACGGCCCAGGCGCTTCCCTGTTCGCGATCGAGCACCGTAATCCCCTTGTTCTTCAGCGCGAAGACGTAGACCAACAAGCTCACCCCGATCACCACCGTGACGTAGACGATGAACGACGTGATGTGGTCGGGCTTGGCTGCCTGGTATAGCAACGGCGCCGTACCGCCGAACACCGAGTTCGCGAGCGCGTAGCCCAAACCCACTCCCAGGGCGCGGATTTCGGCGGGAAACAACTCCGCCTTCACGATCGCGTTGACCGAGGTGTAGCCGGTGATGATGACGTAGCCGACCGCCACTAGCGCGAACGCCCCCAACGGCGAGGTGGTCTGCGGCAGGAAGGTGAGCAGGACGTACGTGTAGATGACGCCGCCGACACCGAAGAAGACCAGCAGTGGCTTGCGCCCGACCCGGTCACTGATGAGGCCGCCGACCGGTTGCAGCAGCATCAGGAAGATGAGTCCCAGCAGGTTGATCCACGTTGCCGTCAGCGCCCGGTCTGAGCCGAAGGTCGACTTGACGATCGCGGGCGCGTTGACGCTGTAGGTGTAGAAAGCGATCGTGCCGCCCGCCGTGATGAGGAAGACGAGCAGCAGCGGGCGCCAGTGGGTGGTGAACAACGCCTTCATCGACCCCGCGGCCCGGTCCTTGCCGTCGCGGATGGCTTCGAGGTGCGATTCGCTGAGTGATTCGTCCATCGAGCGGCGTATCCAGAGCACCACGAGCGCGGCGATGCCCCCGATGAAGAAGCCGATCCGCCAGCCCCATGCGCTGAGCGCCTCGGTATCCAGGAATTGCAGCGCGATGAGCAGCGTGAACTGGGCGAGGACGTGGCCGCCGATGAGGGTGACGTACTGGAACGACGATAGGAAGCCGCGCCGATTCGCGGTTGCCGCCTCGGACATGTACGTCGCCGAGGTGCCGTACTCCCCGCCGGTGGCGAAGCCCTGCACGAGGCGGGCGATGATCAGAATCACGGCCGCCCACCACCCGATGACCTCGCGAGTGGGCATGACCGCCACCACGAACGAGCACGCCGACATGACGGTGATGCTGAACATCAGCGCAGACTTTCGGCCCCGCCGGTCGGCGAACCGGCCGAAGAACCAGGAGCCGACCGGGCGCATGAGGAACGTCACCGCGAAGATCGCGTAGATGTACACCGTCGAGTTGGTGTCGGCCTTGTCGAAGAACTGCGCCTCGAAGTAGGACGCGAAGACCGTGTAGACGTACACGTCGTACCACTCGACGAGGTTTCCCGCCGAGCCCTTCATGGTGTTGAGCACCGCCCGGCGGGTGCTCGTCGGAGCGGTTGTCGGACCAGTCGGCTTGTTGAATGTCGGGGCCGTATCGCTCATTCCCAGACGATAACGGGTCGGTTCACAGCTTTGGGGCAGCTTGCCGCCGAACGCGACGGTCTATCGCACGGTGAAGCTGAGCTCTCCGACACCGTCGATACCGCCGTCGACGGTCTGGCCGGCCTCGATGGGGCCGACACCCGAAGGCGTTCCGGTCATGATCAGATCCCCTGGTTGCAGGGCGACCGAGGCGGACAGGTGGGCGATGACGTCGGCGACGGGCCAGATCTGGTCGGCGAGGTCGCCGTCCTGGCGCGGCTGACCGTCGACGGTGAGCCAGATGCGACCCGCTTCTGCACTGGCGGACGCCGCAGGCACCAGCGGTGACACCGGTCCGGAGGCATCGAATCCCTTCGAGAGGTCCCACGGGCGCCTGGTGGCCTTGGCGTCGTCCTGGAGGTCTCGACGGGTGAGATCGACGCCGACCGCGTAGCCCCAGACATGTTGCAGCGCAGTTGATGCGGCGACATCGAAGCCACCAGTGCCGATGGCGACGACGAGTTCGATCTCGTGGTGCAGGTTGTGCGTGAGCGGCGGGTAGGGGACGACTCCAGGCGGGCCGCCGCGATAACCCTCAGCGGCGGTGAAGACGGCGTCGGCAGGTTTGGTGAAGTAGAACGGCGGCTCACGGTCTGGATCCGATCCCATTTCGCGGGCGTGGTCGGCGTAGTTGCGTCCGACGCAGTAGACCCGACGAACCGGAAAGCGTTCGGCTGTTCCTGCGACGGCGAGGGTGGGCGTTGACACGGTGAACATGTTCTCAAGCTTTCACTACTCCATACCCGAGTGATTCTGTGGCATGTCTCCTCACCGAAACTCTCGACTGAAGAGGAACATCTGAAAGGGCGGAGACCGGATACCGGAGACCAATGATGCGAATTCACGTCGGCTTCGAGATGGTCTTCGACTGTCCGCGGCCCACCCCGATGATCTTCAACCTGAACGTCCACTTCACGCGCGTATCCGACCTCGTCGGGCGTGACGTGCTGCTGGTCGACCCGCCGGTACCCATGGCCGCCTATCGTGACGACTTCGGCAACTGGTGCACGCGCATCGTTGCGCCGACGGGCCGCACGCGTGTCTTCGCAGATGCAGTCGTCAACGACAGTGGACTCCCCGACGTGCTCGTTCCCCAAGCTCAAGAGATTCCCGTGCCGGAGCTGCCCGATGACACGCTCGTCTTCCTGCTGGGCAGCAGGTACTGCGACACCGATCGCCTGTCGCAGACGGCATGGAACCTGTTCGGGCAGGTGCCGCCGGGATGGGACCGCGTGCAGGCCATCTGCGACTACGTTCATCGACACATCACGTTCGACTACCAGCGCGCGGACAACACGCGCACGGCGCTGGAGGCGTTCAACGAACGGGTCGGCGTCTGCCGCGATTTCACGCATCTCGCCGTCGCCTTCTGTCGCTGCATGAACATCCCCACGCGCTACTGCACCGGATACCTCGGTGACATCGGCATGCCGCCGCCGTACGGTCCGATGGACTTCGCCGCGTGGTTCGAGGTGTTCCTCGGCGGCCAATGGCATACCTTCGATGCGCGCAACAACACCCCGCGAATCGGCAGGGTGTTGATCGCGCGTGGTCGCGATGCCGCCGACGTCGCTCTCAGCAACGCTTTCGGCCCCAACGCCTTGACGAGTTTCACGGTCTGGACCGATGAGATGCCCGAATCGGGGTGAATCCCCTTCAATTCGATTGGGGCACTGGGGTATCGAGCCAGTCGAAGATCGTCTGGTGCGCGCGGGCCATCGCACCCATGTGGCAGTGCTCGCCCACACCCTCCGACTCGGGGAGGGTGACCAGGGTGACGTCCGCGTTGACCATCGCCTCAGCGGCCTGTTTCGGCTGACCGCTCAGGAACTGGTCGTTGTCCGCATCGAGCACCAGCACAGCGGCGGTGATCCGGTCGGCGACACCCGCCAGGGTGTACTGGCGGAACACCCGCGGTATATCGGCGAGCGAGTCAAGGCCCATGACCCACAGTCCATTTCGCAACGCCCATCGAACCTGGGTGTCGCGCGCCATCAGCATCTTCAGGACGGGGATGGCCGACGCATCGTTGCCGTCGTCGATCCAGCCGCTCACGAACGGCGGAAGGGCGTGAGCCATCGCGGCGTGGAAGTCGTAGATGCCGTCGTCGAGGATCAGCGCGGCGATGCGGGTATCGAACGCAGCTGCCCTGGCGACCAGGTATCCGCCCATGCTGTAGCCGAAGAGGCTGATCCGGCTGGGATCGACATCGCTCCTGGTGAGCGCGAAGTCGACGACCGGCGTGATGACCGCTTCCCAATCGGGGCGGAACACCAGGTGCTGTTCCCGCAGCGCCGCGCCCTGCCCCGGCCCGTCGAAGGCCAGAACGTTGCAGCCCCGGGCCAGGGCCGCGAACGCGAAGTCGAACTGCGCCATCGCGCCGAGGAAGGTGTCCCGCGAGCGGTGGGAGAGTTCGTGCACCTCGGGGTCGTCGAACGGATCGACGCGGCGGTAGAACTCCGCGGTGCGGTAGTAGTTCGAGGCCCGCAGGAACGCCTCCCTGGCGCTGACGCCGTGCCCCGCGGCGAGCGAATGGTGTGCGATCGACTCCACCCGCTGCGCGGTTGCCTTCCATTCACGGTGCCAGGCCACTTCGTCACCTTCGGGGATGGCCCGGGCGGTGACGATCACCTCGCCGAGGTCAGCGCCGCCATAGTTGGCGAAGCCGGCCGCACGCAGGGTTTCGTACGAGAACGACTCGTCGTCGAACAAGAACTTCGGTACTGCAGGACGACGTGACCGACGCCATCGAATCCGCCTTGTTCGCCGAACTCGCGCGGGTGGGCTACGGTCGGCTGTCCATCGACGCGGTGGCCAAGCGCGCAGGCGTGGGCAAGGCCGCCATCTATCGGCGGTGGCGATCCAAGCTCGACCTGGGCGATGGACCTTCTCGCCGGACCGCTCTACTGGCGGCTCGCCGTCATGCAGGCAGAGGTCAGCACCGAGTACTGCGACCGCCTCGCCACCGCCGTCGTCACGGTCGTGGCCATGCCATCCGGCTACCGAAGTGTCGTACCCAAGTAGTTGAACACCGTCTGATGCAGGACGGACATCGCCCCGACGTGACGATGGCGGCCCGCACCACCCGCGCTTCGCATCACGACGTGGTGCACCGGTGCCGTCATGGCGTGGACGAAGTTGGCCGCCTGGCCCGCGAACACCGTGCTGTCGTCGCGCTCGAGCACCAGGGCCGGGGTCTGGATCTTGCCGACGTCATTGGCCGTGAGCGTGTACTCGGCCGTCCTGCGGACGTACTCGGCGGTGGTCTCCACTCCGTAGACCCACCTTCCGTTCTGCAGTGCCCACCGCGCGTTGGTGTCCTCCTTCATCAGCACGTCGAGCATGGGGATCGCCTCGTCGTCGCGGCCCTCCTCGATGAGTTCGAGGACGGTTTCGGGAATGGGTGGGGAGGAGGCGTAGAACGTCGTCATGCCGTCGTTGCAGACGATTGCAGCCGATCGATGATCGTGGGCGGCGTACCGCGCCACGAAGTAACCACCGAGCCCGTAGCCGAACTGCACGATCTTGTCGTCGTCGATCTCGGGAACCGTGAGCGCGTAGTCGACGACCCGGCCCAGCACGTTCTCCCAATCCGGGCGGATCGGCACGCCCTTCTCGCGGATCATCGAACCCTGACCCGGTCCGTCATAGGCCAGGAAGTTGTAGCCGCGCCGTAGGGCCGCCGCGCCGATGATGAAGTAGCCCTCCTCGCGGGTGGAGGCGAAACCGTTGGTGTAGACGACCGTTGGGCGCGGCTTCCCGCTGTCGTCGGCGAGGAACAGATGGCCCGGAAGCTCACCGTCCTCGTACGGAATGCTCACCTCGGTGAAAGGACAGTCGAGCAGTTCGGCCACACGCATCGCCTCGAACTCGACGGCCTCGCCCTTGAAGACGAACTCCACGGTTGCTTCCCCTTCGGGTGGTCCAGCTGATCCATCGATCCTTTCGTCGGCGGCAGTCACCGTCTTCGACGTTCACCCCCATTCGCCATACCAGGTAGCAGGTAGTCAGTGTCTCGATGCTGGGACTGGAGACGGCCGGTCCTCGGAGAGAGGACACGTCGGCGATAGGGTCGACCGGTGACAGAACCCGTTCGCACCACGGCCGAGTTGATCGTCGAATGCCTGGAGAACGAAGGCGTCACGCACGTCTTCGGAATACCGGGTGAAGAGAACATCCGATTGGTCGACGCGCTGTCGCGATCCTCGATCGACTACGTGCTCACCCGTCACGAGCAGGGCGCGTCATTCATGGCGGAGGTGTACGGACGCCTGACCGGCAGGGCCGGCGTGTGCTCGGCAACGCTCGGGCCCGGCGCCATCAACCTCCTGCTCGGCGTGGCCGACGCCACCACCAACTCGACGCCCGTCATCGCGCTCTCGGCGCAGGTCGGCATGCGGCGTAGCTACAAGGAGTCGCATCAGGGCGTCGACCTCGTCTCGATGTTCGCGCCGGTGACGAAGTGGTCGGCGCTGGTCGCCACACCGGGTGCGGTACCAGAGATGGTTCGCAAGGCGTTCAAGCTCGCCCAGACCGAGCGCCCCGGAGCGGTGTACCTCGCCGTGCCCGAGGACGTCGAGTCGGCCGACGCCCCCGCGGCGGCGACACCGTTGCGGGTCAACGTCCCGCGACCGGACGACCCGTCGGCAGCCCAGATCGAGCGAGCCGTCGAAATCCTGCGCACCGCGCGCAATCCCGTCCTGCTGGCCGGTCACGGGGCCGCCCGAACCGGCGCTTCCGATGCCGTGCGCCGCTTCGCCGAGTCACTCGGCATCCCGGTCGCCACCACGTTCCACGGCAAGGGCGTCGTGCCCGACGACCATCCGCTCGCGCTCGGCGCCGTCGGCTTCATGCGCCACGACTACGTGAACTTCGGGTTCGACCAGGCCGACGTCATCGTGGCCGCGGGCTACGAGCTTCAAGAGTTCGACCCGGTTCGCATCAACCCGCGCGGCGACACCAAGATCATCCACGTCCACCGCTTTCCCGCCGAAGTGGACGCCCACTACGACGTCGCCGTCGGCCTGCACGCCGACATCGGGCGGAGCCTCGACGCACTCGCCGAGGCCGTGAAGCGTGACCACCCGCCCGCGCCGGGGCAGGAGCGCATTCAGCAATTGCTGTCCCAGGAACTCGACCGCGGCCGTTCCGACGACAGGTTTCCCCTGGCCCCCGCCCGGATCGTCGCCGATACCAGGGCGGCACTCGGGCGCGACGACATCGTGCTGGTCGACACCGGTGCGCTGAAGATGTGGATGGCCAGGCTCTACCCGACCTACGAGCCCAACACGTGCCTGATCTCCAACGGTCTCTCGACGATGGCGTGGACGCTGCCCGGCGCGATCGCGGCCAAGATTGCGCGCCCGATGGCCAACGTCCTGGTCGCCACCGGTGACGGCGCGTTCCTGATGAACTCCCAGGAGATCGAGACCGCGCTGCGGGTCGGCACCCCCATGGTGATCCTCGTCTGGGTGGACGACGCATACGGGTTGATCAGCTGGAAGATGGACCTGGAGATCGGCCACAACGTCGACACGCGATTCGGCAACCCGGACTTCGTCGCCTATGCGGAGAGCTTCGGTGCGAAGGGTTACCGCATCTCGTCGGCGGACGAACTGCTGCCCACCCTGCGCGAGGCGCTGGAGGCCGATACGGTCAGCATCGTTGCGTGCCCGGTCGACTACACCGCCAATAGCGCCCTCATCGCTTCACTTGGGGAGCTGGACGAGTCCTGGTCATGACACTCTTCACCACGTAGCAGACGGCGCTGGCCAGATAGAAGGCCGCAACGAGCAGCAGCCAGCGCGCGAGGAACGGTTCCTGGGTCAGCCCGGTCGCGGCGTGGTAGGTGAAGGCGCCCTGCTGAATGATCCCCGGAAGGAACAGCGCAAAGGTCAATCCCGTTGCCAGCGTTGGCATTCGGACGTAGTTGGTGACCGGTACCCGGTGCGGGTTGGCTGATTTCGCGTCGCGTCGCCCCCTGGGCAGCAGGCGCTCCGCCAGGGCATAGAGCGGAAACAGGATCAAGTCGTGGCCGATCACGGCGACCGCGAACCACACCGCGATCGACTGCCACCACACCTTCGGATTGAACAGGTTCTGCACGCCGAGAACCGAGATCGTGTACGCGACGAGCGCGAGCGCACCCACCAGCACGATCAGGTGCAGCAGGTTCTCGCCGTAGAGCCTCTTCACCAGCGCGAGCATCAAGCCTCCCGAAACTCGATGGAGGCAACCCATTTCGTACAGTGCACCCCGGGCAGAGCCGGCACGATGATCCTGGCCGGATAGCCGTGGTCGAGTGACAGGTCGGCGCCGTTGACCCGGAAGGCCAGCAGCGCATCGGGATTGAGGACCTGATTGCGCTGAAGCCTGGCATGGTTGAAGGCCCCGAAACGCTCCAGCGACGACACCACGGCCGAGCCGGGTGTTGGCCGCCCCGCAGCGGCAGCGAGGTCGGCCAGCCGTACCCCACTCCACGACTCGACGGTCGACCAACCCTCGACGCAGGCAAGCGGCAGATCCACGGTGCGCTGGGGCATCGAGGCGAGCATCGCGCGGTCGAGGACGAGGGGTTGCGGACCCCCCATCAGTTGCAGCCGCCATCGATCGCCCGTCAACGCGGGGTTGATGCGGGCTGCGGCGGCGGTGCGGTTGATCTGGAAGTCGCCTGCGCCGTTGCCGTAACTGCGGCCACGGGGCAGCAGCACCGCCAGGTGGCGGGTCCACCCCCCGATGGTCTGCCCGGCGGTCAGCACCGCGACGAGCAGTGACCCGCCGCACACGACCGCGAGCACGCCTCGCCGGCTCAGGGTGGGCGGATCGGGATCCGTCGCGACCAGGCCGTCCTCGTCGAGCGGCTCGGGCACCGTGTCGGCCCGCGAGGTCCGCAGCACGCCGAGGAACGATCGCGACCGCAGGCTGCGGATCAAGGTCGGCAGCTTGATGGTGACGTGCGCGACGAACCCCGCGATGAACACCCATGCGCCGAAGTAGTGGGCGGTGTAGAAGCTGAACCCGAAGATGTAGTCGTACTGGATGTTCAGCACGCCGGTGACGATCTCGAACAGGACACCGCCGACGATCATCAGCAGTGAGACCCGTTCCAGCACGTTCGCCGCCGACCGGGCCGGCGGCCACGTGAACAGGCGGGGGATGACCGACCACAGTTTGGCCAGCACCACCGGGATCATGATCAGACCGAGGCCGACGTGCAACCCCTGATTTAGGCGGTAGAGCCACTTCGGCTGGCTCGGCCAGTCGAACGTGGGCAATTTCAGCCAACCGACGTCCGCGGGAATGGCCGCCCCGAACTGTGGGCCGTAAGCGATGTAGGACAGCAGGCCGGTGATGATGACGATCGGCAGGACCACCAGCAGCACGGCGCCGAAGACCGACGTCAACCACGGCCCACGCAGCGGACTTCGCCACCGGATCCGCGACAATCCCGGCGGCGGATGGCTCTCGACGGTCCGCCACAACGCGGCAGGGAAGCCGTGCCTGGGCGGATCGCCGTCGTTCGGATTCGAAGTCTGCACGTCTACCTATTCGTTACCGTGGGCGGAACGGACAGGTGGCAGTGTTCCCGCGGCGCCGCTACGTTACGCAGTGAGTATGACGTACTGGGCCGCGGAAGAGCGGCGACCGGGTCGGCCGTAAACGGCGTTCTCGGCTTGGACGCCGGCATCGGCGGGCAGGGTTCCGGCCAACAGACCGGTGGGATCGTCGCGCGTTCGGGGCCGTCGATTGACTGGACGAACTGCATCAAAACGTAGGGCCCGTGCGCGGCGAACGATCTCACCGTGGACCTGGCCTGGTCGGATCCGCTCGGCGTAAAGGCTCCAAGCCGCCGAGGACGCCATCGTCGGCGTGCGCAACCTCGACGGCCTCTACCGGGAGCCACTGTCGGCTGCGACGCGGTCCTACTGCCGGTAACCCGGCCTCAGCTCCAATCATGCTGTCGAGAAACGGCTTTCGTGGTTGGCATCCGCCAGCGTGACGCCGATTAGGCGTTCCGGCTCGGGACGCATTATCCTTGCGCGCGGTCCGTCGTCCGACACAGGAAATCCTTCATGCCCATTCAGCCCACCCGGCGCCGCACGCAGTCCCTGCGCGGCCCCCACGGGCGGCACGTCAGCCGCCGCGTGAATCGTCCGATGGTCGGTCAGAGCTTCGACATCGAGATCAGCCGTGAAATCGACGGTTGGACCATCCGGATTCCCGAGATCGGTGCGGTCACCCATGCGCGGCGCCGGGCCACGGTCGAGTTGGCGGCGCGGGAGTGCATCGCCACCAAGACCGGTATTCCCATCGGTTACGTCGCCATCTTGGTAGTCACGCGATTCGTGGAGTTTCACGAGCGCTGACCGCTCCATCAGACGCCGCAAGTCACTTGGTGGCGAGGTACCGGTGGCGTTGTGCGGCCAGTCGCACCGGGGCGTTGTCGGTCCCGTATCCGTCGTATTCACCCATCCGCTGGACGAATTCGAAGAACACCGTGCCGACGGTGCGGGTGTAGAAGTGGATGAACGCGCCGTCGGCGCTGCGGTCGTAGAGCAGGTGGAGCTCGCGCAGCTCGGCGACGGTGTCCGCGTCGACCCCGAATCGCCCCGCCACGTAGTCGTAGTAGTTGTCGGGCACGGCCAGGAAGTTCAGGCCCCGCGACCTGGCGGCACGGGCGAATGCGACAACGTCCGTGCACGCGAACGCGACGTGCTGCGGCATGGCGGCTTCCTCGAGCACGTGCGGTGCGACGTTGAGCGGCAGGCGGACCGAGCCGTCGTCGGTGCGCATGACCTGGCTGCGGATCAGGCCGCTGGGTCCGGCGACCTCGATGGGCGCGTCGGCGTCGAGACCGAAGACGCTGGTCAAGAAGAGCACGGCCTCGTCCGCCGTCTGCCAGGGGACGGCGAGGTTGACGTGGTCGATGCTGCGCACGGGCGTGCCGGACGCGGGCGGGAGCCCGTTCTCGAACTCGTCGACCCATGCGGGGGGCGCCCCCGCCGGCGGCGCCGTGACCCAGAAGAACTCGGTGCCGTCCGGCGCGATCGCGCCACCGAGCGGCTGTTCGGCGGCGTAGGTCCGGCGGTAGGTTGCAGGAGCCATCAGGTCGGTGGCGCGCCGCGTGGTGGCCCCGCCGTCGGGCACCAGCAGACCCACGGCGGCGACCCGGGGCTCGAGGTCGCGGGCTTGATGCTCGTTGAGGACGATGCGGACATCGCCTGCAGCCCAGAGGGATACGGGCTTGGTGCGGTGGCGGCCACGCGGGGTGAACCCGAGCTGGTCGAGAAGCACCTCGACGTCGCCGGTGTCCTCCGCCTTCAGCTCGACGAAGTCGAAGCCCACCGGCGGTTTGGCGTAGACCACCGGCGTCAGGCCGACAGGCCGACCCACTCCAGGCAGCGCCGCCACCTTGTCCTGGAGCCAGACGAGTGACCGCAACGCGTGCACCGCGGTGCGGTCCGGGTCGGTCTGCCGGAAGGTGTCGTTGAAGACCTCGAGTGACAACGGCCCGTCGAAGCCCGTCTTCAGCACGTGCGAGACGAAGGTCGCCAGGTCGAAATCGCCCTCGCCCGGAAACAGTCGGTGATGGCGGCTCCACGACAGCACGTCCATGGACAGCGCGGGCGCGTCGGCGAGCTGCAGGTAGAAGATCTTCTCTCCCGAGATGTCCTCGATGGCCGCCGGGTCGTGCCCGCGGGACAGCACGTGGAAGCTGTCGAGGCACACGCCCACCGCGGGATGATCGGCCAAGTCGACGATGCGCCAGGCTCGGCGGTAGTCGTCGACGAAGCGGCCCCAGGCCAGCGCTTCGAACGCGACCCTGACGCCGTACCGGCTTGCCACGTCGCCGAGTCTGCGGAGCTGGCCGGCGGAGTGGTCGTCGGAGTCGACGGTCGCCGTGGCGACGTTGCTGCAGACGAGCACCGTGTCGATGCCGAGTCTCCTTGCGGTCGCGAACGTCGCCGCGGCCCGTCGCAGGTTCTCGATGAAGGTGTCCTCGTCCACTCCTTCGATATCGCGAAGCGGCTGGTAGAGGTCCAGCGACAGCCCTAGGCGCTCGGCGAGGCCGCGGATCTCCTCTGGACTGTGGTCGCTGGCGATCAGGTCGGGTTCGAAGATCTCGACACCGTCGAAACCCGCGGCCGCGCAGGCATGCAGCTTCTCGACGAGGGATCCGCTGATCGAGACGGTCGCGATGGACGTCCTCATGGTGTGCCTCCAATCACAACTCAATGTACTAAACAGTTAATACATTGGGAAGAGCGTCGCGACCATGGC
>NZ_JAVROT010000034.1:0-3822 GCF_032162605.1 Mycobacterium sp.
TGGCGATGGAGGTGTTCGTCGGAGTTCACCTGCCCCAGGCTGAGGCCGACCGAATCATCAAGGCCTTCATGGACTGCCTGTCCTCGGTGGGCGCATTCGTCCGTTTCCCCATCCCGGGCGGACAATGGGCGCGGGCGATCGCGGCTCGCAAGGAACTCGAGAAGTTCTTCTACGACCTGTTGCCGCAGAAGAGGGCGACCGAGACACCCGATCTGTTCTCGGTGCTGTGCCACGCACAGTCCGAGCACGGGGAGATGTTCACCGACGAGGACGTCGTAAATCACATGATCTTCGTGCTGTTCGCCGCGCATGACACCTCGACCGTCACGTTGACCACGATGGCGTATCACCTGGCACGCCACCCGGAGTGGCAGGAACGGGCCCGGGCCAGGGCCCTGTCGCTGCCCGCTGAGCTCGCATACGAACATCTCGGCGAGATGACCGAGCTGGATTGGGTCATGAAGGAATCGTTGCGACTGAATCCTCCGGTGCCCTGGCTGGCCCGCCAGGCCATCAAGGACACCGAGGTCAACGGCTACCACATTCCGGCAGGAACGATGGTGATGGCACCGACACCGGCGATCCACAGCAATCCGCGGGTGTGGCACGACCCCTACACGTTTGATCCCGAACGGTTCAGTCCTCAGCGTGCCGAGGACAAGTCTCACCGATTCGCGTGGATGCCGTTCGGCGGCGGAGTGCACAAGTGCATCGGCCTGTACTTCGCGCAGATGGAGATCAAGACGATCCTTCATCACCTGCTGCGCAACTTCGAGTGGTCGGTACCCGAGGACTATCGCTGGACGCTGGAACCCCGCAGTTTGGGCGACCCGGTCGACGGCCTGCCGGTACGTCTTCGGCGCCAGTCGACAGCCCAATCGTGAAGGTACACATCGACCACGCACGGTGTGAAACCAACGCGCTGTGTATAGGAATGGCACCGGACCTGTTCGAACTGGCCGGCGACTACCCGGTCCAGGTGCCACACGTCATCCCCGCCGAGCGTCATGAAGAAGTTCGCGAGATCGTGGCCAGCTGCCCGACCGCGGCCCTGTCAATCGAATTCACCGATGGAGAGTGCTGACTGGCCTCTGTGTCAATGTCCCGCAGGTTGACCGCGGCCAGGTGCTCGACGCGGTCGCGATGAGTGCTTCGCGGTTGTGGTCGAGCAAGTTCTCGATGACCGTTCGCTCGGTGCCGCTGGTAATTCGATTGGTACTCATGGGCTTTCACTCCATTCTGTTACGCCGTTGAGGCCGGGTTGTCTGCATAGGTCGCGATGAATGACACGAGGCGGCGGTGCAGCGATCGAAATCGGGAGACGGACGACGCATCCAGCGACTCGGAACGACCGGGAAGCAATGGAGCATTCGATTCGCTCGCGGATTGGCTATGGAGCGTGGCGAGACGGCTGTCACCACCGCAGCCCAGGCCGGTCAGGAGTCGCTTCCACCTGGCGGCACCATGTCACAGAGTTTCAATCCGCGCTGCATGTCGATGATGGCAGCCTCGTCGGGTCGATGTAGTCAGCGAACTAGCAGCGGTGTGCGAGTACGTGGACTCCTGGGAAGCGGTGGATGGTGTCGGGGCGGTTGACGATCCGCCATTCTTCAGCGAAGCCGCTGTCGGCGAGCACGCGACTGAGTTCGTCGGGATGCCAGCGCCAGGCTGGAGCTACGGCGTGATCGAAAGAGGTTGCCGGGCCCGGGAAATCGGACGATTGAGACGCGATCAGTACGGGCGTTTCGGGGCGCAGTTGACCGGCCCACAGCCGGAGTATGTCGCTTACCTCATCCGGCGGGATGTGTATCAGGCTGAATCGGGCGATGACCGCCGCTATGGGATCCGTGACACCTGCCAGGGTCGAGTCACCGTCGATGAAGGCTAGATGGGGGTAGGTCTTGCGTGCGATCGCAAGCATCGCCGGGCTGGGATCACATCCAATGACATCAAGTCCGCGGCGATGGAGGTCGGCCGTGACGTGCCCGAGGCCGCACCCCACGTCGACAACGACACCCGGCGAGTGGATCTTCTCTACGAAGGCAGCAACGGCGTGTTGTTCGATGGGTGATTGGTAGGGGCCGGGAAACATCTCGGCGTAGCGGTCGGCGAGCGCGTCATATCCCGGTTGGGTCAGGTGCTCACTATCGCATTGCGGTGGGGCCCACCTGGATGTACCGAGGGTAACGATTACTTTGCTGAGTTGGGGTTTTTGCGCTGGTTGGCATTGAAGCGCGCTTTCTTCTGACGATTCCCGCACGTGTTCATGTCACACCATTTGCGGGTGCGACTTTGGCTAGTGTCGAAGAAGGCGGCTTGGCAGGTTGGCGATGCGCACAAGGCCAACTTTCCGTCTCGTTCGCCAGCGATGATGCTGATCGCGTCGGCGGCGATCACGCCTAGGGCATCTTCTACGAACCGTCCAACCAGCGACGTGCTGCCGCTAGCACGCGCGTCCTACGCCCCAATTGGACCCCGTGACGAGCCGTGTCTTGGCTACTGCGGCATTTTCCGACTACCTGAAGTGGCGGTTAGCTGAAGGGTGGTCACTGTAGGTGGGTGGCGAAGAACCTTTCGATCCGGTCCCAGGCGTCCTTGGCCGATTCGGGTTCCGGGCCGATACCGGCTACCCGCAGGAGGGGACGAAGGACGCGGGGGCCGGCTTCGGCGTCGTTGAGGAAGGCGTGGCTGGCAGCGGGGTACTCCTTGACATCGTGGATTACCTCCGCGCTGTCGAGTGCCGCGCCGAGCCGGCGGGCAGCCCCTCGAAGTGAGGGGTCGCGGCCACCGTAGTTTCCGACGATCGGGCAGGCGCCTGCGACCGCTTCGTCGAGGTGACGCGGCAGCTGGCCGTAATTGACTGCGGCCGCGTCAAATCCGCTGTTCGCGGTGAGGAGCGCGAAGCCCCCTCCGATGCAGAAGCCAATGACGCCGATCTTGCCGGCGCAGTCGGGAGAACAAGCCAGGTAGTCGTGGGCGGCGGAGATGTCGGCGAACGCGCGGCCGCGCCCACGCATCAAGGCGGTCATCGTGGCGACCAGGCATCGTGCCGTGCTACCCGCGCTGAACAGGTCGACGGCCAGGGTGAGGTAGCCGAAACCGGCGAGCCGGTCGGCGTGGCCGCGCATGACCTCGTCGAGGCCGAAGATCTCGTGGATCATCACCACGGCCGGCCATGGGCCGGTGCCCGGTGGGCTGGCCAGGTAGCCGCGAAGCGGCTGGGACCCGTCGCGGTCGACGGCGAGATCGGAGAGGTCGATGTCGGTCATGGTTGGGCATCCTGTCGCGTTGTGGCGGGCAATGTGTAGGGGCCGACGACGGCCGCACCGAGCAGCGAAAGCCCGTTGCGCAGGGCATCAGCCGGTACGTCATCGACGAGGTGGTGCATCACGATCAAGCCGTGCATGAGCGAAAACAGGGTCGCGGCAACGGCGTTGGTATCCGAGTTGGGCGGGATGTGCCCCTCGTCGCGCCACCGGCCTGCCAGTTCGGCGATGTGGTCGAGGGTTTCGAGGTAGAGCGCGCGGGCACGCTTCTGCAGTACCGGATCCCGCAGGGCCTCCGCCCATGTCTGCAGCGCGAGCCGCGTCATGTCGTAGTCGGGGTTGTCCGTCCTGTTGCGCAGTTCGGCGACGATCAGGCTCAGCGTTTCGGCCGGATCGGGGACGGGGTCGCGGTCGAGTAGGGCCGCGAAGATTCCCCGCACCCGCAGCACCCCTTCCTCGGCGCTGGCGTGGATCAACTCCTCCTTGCTGCCGAAGTAGCGGTACACCGCACTGGAGGACATCCCGGTCTCCGTGATCACCTGGTCCATCGAGGTGG
>NZ_JAVROT010000035.1:0-2632 GCF_032162605.1 Mycobacterium sp.
CAAGGTGACGCTATGACGTCACCCTACGTGTGCGGCGCCGTGGTCTCCTACCTCATCGGCTGCCGAGGCGGTCGAGGTGACCAGCAGAGCGTCGCCGTCAGCGTGCCCCAGGCTGTGTTGCAGTCGCCCACGCTTCCCGTGTCTATCGGGTCGCAGGATCGCGGCGAGGTCTGACGGTACCGCTGTGCACGGACGGCATGGTCGGCCGAATGCCTACGATCGCCCGATGAGTCCGATTTCGTAGACGACCGTCCTGTTCTAGGATCCGCCATCCTGAATGCAAAAACACATCTGACAAGTGCGATGCAATTCGGCAACGCTGCACGCCAGGGAGTTGGGAAATGACACGGAGATTTGCACCAACAATAGGTCACTCAAGCCGGGTCTGGAGCGAAGTGGGTTCGGCAGGCGGTAACCCCGAGGTCAGCACGGTCTGAATCGCGGGTGCGACGAGCGCGACCAGCGTTTCCAGGTCCACGTTCGCAAGTGTCGGGACACCGACGATCCGCCGTCCCACGACGATGCCGACCAGCATCGAAGAGACGAGACCTGCCCGGACCGCACCGTCGTCTCCAACTCCGCGCGACCCGACGCCATCGAGCAGTCGAGCCTGGATGAACTCGCGCAGCTGCGCGCTCGCCTGATCGTTGACGATGGCACCCCGCAGCATCGCCATGAGCGGCTCCGAATCCTCGGGAGCCCCCTCCCACACGTCCAGATAGGCGCGGACCACTCGTTCGCCGAGGTGCACGTCGGGCCCCTCGAACGCGGTGCGAAAGCGCGCCAAGGCCTTCGGCGAGATCGACATCACGGAGGCGAACAGCTCGTCCTTCGACCGGAAGTGCTGCATCACCAGCGACGCGTCGACACCCGCGTCGGTCGCGACGCGCCTGATCGTCGTCGCGGCGTATCCGTCGCAGGCGAACCGGGCACGGGCCGCGTCGAGGATGGCCTGCCGGGTGGTACTCGTCCCCGGCCTACGCCCGCGGCGCGCCCCGGATGCCGGCCTGCGCGTGCCCGTCATGCTCCGAACCTACCTCTTCAACGAATTATATAAACGCGTGTTGATTTATTGGGCTGTCCGGTCGTACGCTTCAACCGAGTCGAAGTCGACGGGACTGATCCCGAGTCATCGAAGAAGAGGGAAGGGAAGCGGCAATGAGCCAGGGGCAGAAGGTATTCGAACCGTCGCACTACGAGGCGGGCGATGCCCACGGACAGCTGAGCCCGTTCGAGCCAGGCACGCGAACTCTGTCGGCGGGCTTCCAGATCGATCCTCGATTCCGATCGCTGCCGACCGAGGTCGTGTTCGACAAGGACGTCGCCGTCACCTTGCGCGACGGTGTGACGATCTACGCCGACGTGTTCCGCCCTGGGCGGGGCACGACGCGAAACGGGGGAGTGCCCGTCATCGTGGCTTGGAGCCCCTATGGCAAGAGCCAGGGCACTGCCCCGAGCGTCACCTCGCTGTTCGCCATGCTCGGCATGGACAACGGAGCCCTTTCTGGGCTGGAGAAGTTCGAGGGGCCCGACCCGGCGTACTGGTGTGCGCAGGGCTACGCGATCTGCAACCCCGATCCGCGAGGCATCGCCCAGTCGGAGGGGGACAGCGCGATGTTCGGACGCCAGGAGGGCAAGGACTGCCACGACCTGATCGAGTGGCTGGCCGTCCAGGACTGGTGCAACGGCAAGGTCGCGATGAGCGGCACCTCCTATCTCGCGATCTCGCAATGGTTTACCGCGGCCGAACGGCCACCGCACCTGGCGGCAATCAATCCGTGGGAAGGCTTGAGCGACGTATATCGCGACCTCGTGATGCGCGGCGGCAGCCCGACATTGGCTTCGCCGAACGACTCCAGAACAACAGCTACGCCGGTAACAACCAACGCGAGGACATCCTCACGGAGGCGCAACGTCATCCGCTGATGAATGACCTGTGGGACGACAAGATCGCACGGTTCGACAAGATCGCCGTGCCGGCCTACGTCGTCGCCAGCTACTCCAACACGCTGCACACCGCGGGCACGTTACGTGCATGGCGGAGTATTGCTTCCCGGGAAAAGTGGTTACGCATCCACAACACACAGGAGTGGCCCGACTACTACGACGAGACGAATGTCGAAGAGCTGCTCCGGTTCTTCGATCACTATCTGAAGGGCGAGGACAACGGCTGGGAGCAGACGCCTCGAGTCCGGTACAGCCTGCTCGATCTCGAAGGCGGCGACCGTCTCGATCAGGAAGCGGACGCGCTCCCGCCGAAAGGCGTCGCCGATACGAAGTATTACCTCGACGGCGGCTCGCGCACGCTGAACGCGGAGCCAGCTTCAGAAGCCGCGACGGTGGGTTACGACTCAGAATCGAATCCGGCGTTGGTTTCCTTCGCGATCCGCTTCGACGAAGAAACGGCGATGGTCGGATACCCGAAGGCGCGACTGTGGGTCGAGTGCCATGGCGCCGACGACATGGACCTGTTCATCCTCATCCAGAAGTTGGACCGCCATGGCACGCCGCTGCAGCAGTTCACCGTGCCCAATCACGGCGCGCTGATGCAGGATCTCACCGAGCGCGGCGCATCCGTGCTGCGGTACAAGGGCTCGAACGGGCGCTTGCGCGTGTCCGCCCGACACCTGGA
>NZ_JAVROT010000036.1:0-11376 GCF_032162605.1 Mycobacterium sp.
TCGATGACCTGGCTCAGCAGGTCATCGACATGATCGGTTCTCGATGAGCGGCGGGCAGGAGCGGAGCGACCGGAGATTGGGCTCCGATCACGAACTGGCCGCGCGCCTCGCGACCGAAGCCGGTGAACTGCTGCTCGAGGTTCGCGCCGAGCTTGCCGACGCCACTGCGGCCGAGCGAAAGGACGCCGGGGACAAGCGTTCTCACCGCTTCCTGATGGAGGCTCTGGCGGCCGAGCGGCCCGACGACGCGGTGCTGTCCGAGGAGGCGACGGAGGAGGAGCGGGCCAACTCCGCCCGGCTCGGTGCCGAGCGGGTGTGGATTGTCGACCCCCTCGACGGCACCAGGGAGTTCTCCGAGCTCGGTCGCGACGACTGGGCAGTGCACGTCGCTCTGTGGCAGGCCGGCGAGCTGGTTGCCGGCGCGGTCGCCCTTCCCTCGCAGGGCGTGACACTTGCGACGCCGGACGTCGCGGCGCCACCCGCCGCGCCTGCGACGCCTCGAATCGTCGTGTCGCGCACCAGGCCACCCGCGGTGGCGCTGTTGGTACGTGATGCCCTCGTCGGCGTCCTGGTTGAAATGGGTTCGGCGGGAGCCAAGGTCGCGTCCGTCGTGCAGGGGATCGCCGACGTCTACGTGCATGCCGGTGGACAGTACGAGTGGGATTCGGCCGCGCCCGTCGCGGTCGCCCGCGCCGCCGGGCTCTACACGTCGCGTATCGACGGTTCGCCGTTGGAGTACAACCGGGCCGACCCGCTGCTGCCCGACTTGATCGTGTGCAGGCCCGAGTTGGCGTCCGCCGTGTTGGCGGTCACGACCGCGGTCTGACTGGCATTCCCTGGAACCGGAGGGTCGCCGACACCAGGGCGGGCGAGGACCAGGTCGTGGGTGGCCGTCATCGTTTGGTTCCAGCCACGGAGGAAGTCCTTGCTCGGCGGTGCGGGGTCGATGACGCCGATCTGACTGCCTGGATCGTCGGCACCACGCCTCCCCGCGCGCGAACGATCAAACCCCGAACCTTCACGGCGCCCGAGTCCAAGTTCGCGGACGGGGTGCCCCGATCGCCACGATCGGATCGCTCGGGCTGAGTACGCTCGCCGAATGAGCAATCCCACTCTTCGCGCGCTGGCCGAATTGCCACTCGCGCCGGTAAGCCTGGCCCAGTCGACGCTGGTGTTGATCGACTGCCAGAACACTTACACCCGGGGCGTCATGGAACTCGACGGTGTCCAGGCGGCGCTCGACGAGACCGCCACGCTGCTTGAGCGCGCGCGTTCGGCGGGTATTCCGATCATCCACGTCCAGCACTCGGACGGGCCGGGATCGCTGTACGACATCGAGGGGGAGAGCGGCGCCATCGTCGCGCAGGTCGCCCCGCGTGACGATGAACCCGTCGTGGTCAAGCAGTATCCGAACTCGTTCGTACAGACGGATCTGGAGAACGAGCTCAAGTCGGTCGGCGCGAAGAACCTCGTCATCGCGGGCTTCATGACGCACATGTGCGTGAACTCGACGGCCCGCGGTGGATTCAACCTGGGCTACGCCCCGACGGTGGTGGCCGCCGCCACGGCCACCCGGTCACTGCCGGGGCCGAGGGGCGAGTCGGTGCCGGCGGCGGCGATGCAGGTGGCGAGCTTGGCGGGCATGGCCGACCTCTTCGCCGTGGTCGTACCGAGCGGTGCGGACATCCCGGACTGACAATGAGCCGATGACGCAACCCTCGACCCGGGTCAGCCGACTCAGCGAGAAGCAGGACACCTCGCGAAGCGGACTCGACGCCCTTCTCGACAGCACGCCGCTGGCCACCGTCGCCTTGGTGCGCGACGGTCATCCGGTCATCTTCCCGACCGGCTTCGCGCGGATCGGGGATCACCTGGTGATCCACGGGTCAACGGGTTCACCGTGGCTACGCGCCCTGACCACCGGTGTCTCGGCGGCGGTGTCGGTGACCACCCTGGACGGTGTCGTCGTGGCGCGCAGCGGGTTCGAGTCGTCGTTCCACTACCGCAGCGCCGCGATCTTCGGCGTCTTCGAGCGCGTGCCCGAGGACGACAAGGTCGGTCTCCTCAACATCCTGACCGACACGTTCATCCCCGGCCGGGTCGCCGAACTGCGGGAGAGCAACCGCAAGGAACTCGCCGCGACCGTGGCGCTGAGACTGCCCATCGGCGAGGACAACTGGTCACTCAAGGTCAGCGCCGGGTGGCCCGAGGACCCCGAGGAGGACGTCGCGGCGGATGCCTGGGCGGGCGTCGTGCCGATGTCGGTCACCTATGGCGCGCCGCTGGCCGCGCCCGATCTCACCCCAGGCATACCGCTACCCGACTCGGTGCGCGCGCTGACCGGGACGATGCGCAGCGCGCCGCCGTCAGTCCAGTAGCGCCGTGCGACGGTACAGGTCCGTGCGCCTGTCGCCGTGTACGTCGTTGTTTTCGTTGAACCGCTTCACTCGCGACTGCTCGAGGTCGATGTCGGCGGTGACACTGCCGGGCTTGCCGTACTGTGCGATCGCCATGGGATAGCCATCGGCGTCGGTGATCACGCTGCCGCCGATCCAGTCCACACCGCGCTCGACGCCGGTGCGGTCACACACCGCGATGGGCATCCGGTTGGTGCCCGCGCCTGCCAGCGCCCGCACCATCTCGGTCGGTCGCTCGCCGTCCGGGCGGGGCAGCAGTGGCCAGTTCACGGGCGCGCACAGCAGGTCGGCGCCGGCCAGCGCCACCGCGCGTACCCACTCGGGAAACTCGATGTCGTAGCAGATCATCACACCGATCCGGCCGTGCGCGGTCTCCACCAGGAGCGGAAGGTCGTCGCCGCGGTCGAACACGTTGTTCTCGGTGTCCCAGAGATGCGCCTTTCGGTAGACGCCACGTATCCCGGTCGTATCGACGACGACCGCGCTGTTGTAGATCTTCTCGCCCGCAGCCTCGGGGAACCCGGCGACGACGGTCAGATCGAACGACTCCGCGAGGTTGGCCCATCCGGTGATGGCGGCCCCGTCGCGGGTCTCGGCGAGCGAGGCGAGTTCGGTGCGGTCGGCGAAGACGTAGCCCGAGGATGCGAGTTCCGGCAGCACGACGATCTGTGCGCCATCGCGCGCCGCCGCTTCGATCGCGGCAGTGGCGGTGGTCTGGTTGCCGGTGGTGTCACCGATCGCCAGCGGGATCTGACAACAGGTGACGCGGATGGTCATGTGTTTATCGTGGACCATCCGGAGGGCAGGAGCGGAGCGACCGGGGAAATCGATCCGGAGGGCAGGAGCGGAGCGACCGGGGAAATCGACTGGTGCGAGGTTCGCAGCCAGGCCGGTGGCACAATGCGCATCATGCGGATGTCGGCCAAGGCGGAGTATGCCGTCCGGGCCATGGTCCAGCTGGCCACGGTCGAGCCGGGCACGCTGGTCAAGACCGACGACCTGGCCAAGTCACAGGGCATCCCGCCGCAGTTCCTGGTCGACATTCTGTCCGACCTGCGGACTGATCGACTGGTCCGCAGCCACCGAGGCCGCGACGGGGGCTACGAGCTGGCCAGGCCCGCTGCGGAGGTCAGCATCGCAGACGTGCTTCGCTGCATCGACGGCCCCTTGGCCAGCGTCCGCGACATCGGCCTCGGTGACCTGCCGTACTCGGGGCCGACCGTTGCGTTGACCGACCTCTGGCGTGCGTTGCGGGCCAGTATGCGGTCGGTGCTGGAGGAGACCAGCCTCGCCGACGTCGCGACGGGCGACCTGCCCAGGCACGTCAACGCGCTCGCACGTGACTACGTCACCCAGGAGGAGGAGCGCGGCCACGCCTAGCGGCCCCGTACTCCGCACGCCACGACTCGCCCGCCCCGCCACTCACCTCCCCGCCACTCACCCCTTCCCCGCCACTCACCTTCCCGGCCAGCGTGCGTGTCTGTGCACGACACGCCGTGGCCGTTCGGCGTTTCGCGCACGCTCGCGGCCGTTGGCGTCACCGACTGCGTGCGGCGATCCCGTCCAGCAGCATGCGCAGGCCCACGTCGAAGTCGTCCTCGACCGAGGTCTCCATGGCCACCTTCGACAGTCGCTCGATGTGAGCGAACTCGGATCCCGCCACCGCGCCGATCTGGGCTGCGGCCTCGGCGGCATCCCCGGTGAGTGGGCCCGCCAGCTTGGCCTGAGCCGCGCCGATCACCATGGCGAACACGGCGTGGAACGCGGACAGCCGGTCCCGGTCGGTGAGGCGTGCCTTCCCAAGGGCGAGGACCAACGCGTCGACGACTGCGAAGCCGGCGGCCGATGACATGCGACGCGTCAGGACCAGCGGGATGGCGGCCGGGTGCGCGCGCACACCGCGCCACATCTCGGTCGCGATCGCATGGACATCGCGCTGCCAGTCGCCGCTCGAGGGGGGCACCGAAACTTCGGCGACGATGGACGCGACAACGAGTTCCTCGAGGCCTTCCTTGCCTGCCACGTAGTTGTACATCGTCATGGGTCCGGTGCCGAGCGCGGCGGCCAGCGACCGCATGCTGAGCGCGGTCAATCCCGCCTCATCGACGATTCGCAGTGCGGCCGAGGCGACTTCGTCCCTGGTGAACCGGGCTCGCACCATCGTTCGCCCCCTCCTCTTCGCGTTGGCCGCACGCCGCCCTTGACACGTACGGCGTACCTGTTGCAGTGTAGTCAACACGTACAACGTACCTATCAAGGAGGTTTGCATGGAGGCTGGCAGTATCGAGGCGACGCCGAGCGAACGCGTCGACTTCGACTCCGGCGGCACTCGGAGTGCCGCGTGGCGGACCTTGCCTGCGGATGCCGGACCGCATCCTGCGGTGGTTTTTTGCTCACGGGCTTGGCGCGACGCACGACATGATGCTGGCGCAGTACGAGCAACACTTCGCAGCCGCTGGCATTGCCGCCCTGGCATTCGACTACCGCCATACGAGTGACTCGGACGGGCAACCACGCCAACGCATTTCGATGTCGGCCCAGCGGGGGGACGTGTTGGCGGCGCTGTCGTATCTGACGACGCGCACCAACGTCGACCCGGACCGCCTTGCGCTGTGGGGAACCAGCCTCGGCGCGATGAACGTCCTTCGCGTCGGCGCCGGGCGGACCGGCGTCGTCGCCGCCATCGTGCAATGCCCGATCGTGCACGGCCTGGGCGCGGCGCGCAGTCTTGGCGTTCTGGGTCCGCTGAGACTGACGTCCGCAATCCTCGAAGACGCCCTACGCGCACTAGACCCGCCGGGACCGTCGCTACGTGCCGATCGTGGGCCCGCCGGGGGCCTGGCGATGGTGACCGCGCCAGGCGCACTGGACGGGTGGAACGCCGCCGTCCCGCCCGGCGGCACCTTCGACAACCGCATCGCAGCCGCCGATGCAGCGGCCATGATCACCACCTCCGCACTGCGTGACGCGAGAAGGGTTGGCGTGCCGCTTCTGGTCTGCGTCAGCGACCGCGAGAATCTGATGGATCCCAGGTACGCGGCGCTGGTCGCAGACCGAGCGCCACGGGGTATCGCCAGACACTACGACTCCGACCACTTCGCGATCTACCACCCGCCGCTGATTGATCGGGTCCTGGCTGATCAGACTGCGTTCCTCAGGGAGCACCTCGATGTCGGCGCGTGAACGGTTGCGGTCCAACGCCCTTCGATTCCTGGCGGTCGCCGGGACCCTTCGTCCCGACGAGTGGGCGGCGCCGAGCCTATGCGCCGACTGGACGAACCACGACGTGCTTGCCCATCTCGTCGTCGGCTACGGCTGCGCGCCCGGCACCTTCGCGGCGGAGATCGCAGGCCGTCGCGGCTCCTTCAACCCCGCCAACACCGCATTGGCCTGGGCGCTCGCGACGTCACGCGACCCTGCTGAATTACTCGCCGACTTCGCAGCGCTCGCTGAACGTCCCCGCGGAATCGGGCGGTACTTTCCGCGCCGGATGCTGCTCGGCGACCACGTCACCCACGAAATCGACATCCTGCTGGCCGTCGACCGCGAGCCGGCCATCGCCCACGACGCGCTCGTCGACGTACTGAACACGCAAGTGTCGCTACCGAACCCGTCGTTCCCGCCTTCCGCAACAGCCGCGGACTGGCTCATCGCCACGGATACCGGGTGGACCCACGGCGATGGACCCGTAGTCGAGGGCAGTGCGGCCGGTCTGGTCTCCGTGCTGGGCAACCGGCCGAGAGCTCTGGCCGTCCTGCGCGGCGACGGCGTTGCGACGCTGTCGCTGCGGGTGCTCAGCCGCCGGACCCGTACGGCCGGGTGATGATCTCCAGATAGTGGCCCGACGGGTCCTGGAAGTACACCCCGCGACCGCCGTCGTGCTGGTTGATCTCGCCGGGGTTGGCACCCCGGGGATCGGCCCAATGCTGTTGTTCGCGTTGGCGAATCCGGCCGTAGATGTCGTCGAATTCGGCTTCGCTGACCAGGAAGGCGTAGTGCTGCGGATGAATCTCCTTGTCGCTCGCTGCCTGGGCGAAGTCGAGGCTGACGCCGTGGTTGAGCGTGACCGCCAGAAAGGGCCCGAATTCCTTGGCCGGCTCCAGGCCGAAGAGTTCGGTGAAGTAGTTCGCCGACTCCCGTCGATCCCTGGCGGCCACGATGGTGTGGTTGAACGTGATGGCCATGCGATCCAGTGAACCACTCCCGGCGAGACGCGCAAGGAGTTGCAGGATGTAGCGATGGCGATACCGTCCGCTTTGGCCGGACGGCGCGTCAGACTGCGGGCGCCTCGGCTCACTGGCGCTGAGGCGGTGTTCGCCGCGGCGGCGTCCGACCCTGAGGTGGTCGGTACGTGCGGCTGGACCAGACCGCGACCGCACGTCGTCGAAATCGGATACTGCCTGGGGCGAAATTGGTGGCGGCAGGGCATCATGTCGGAGGTGGTTCAGGTGATGATCGACGAGGCGCAGCGTGACCCGAGCGTGTACCGGCTCGCCCGGTATGCCACGTTCCCCAACCTCGGTCCCGAACCGCGGGACTGCTTGGTGTTCGCGAAGGCGGTGAAGTGATGAGCAGCTTCGACCTGCGGGCACTCGACGTTCCCGTGATCATCGCGCCCATGGCAGGAGGGCCGACGACCCCCGAGCTCGCCGCCGCGGGGTCCACCGCCGGCGGTCTGGGCTTCTTGGCGGGCGGCTACCTGACCGCGGAGGTGTTCGCGGAGCGCATCACTGCGGCGCGCGGCCTCAGCACCGGTCCGCTTGGCGCGAACCTGTTCGTTCCGCAACCGAGCGCCGCCAGACCCGACGCCATCCAGAAGTACGCGAAGGCGCTGGTCGGTGAGTCCGAGCGCTACGGCGTCCGACTCGGTGACGCGCGCTTCGACGACGACCAGTGGGCGGCCAAGCTCGACGTGGTGCTGGACCTCAAGCCCGAGGTGGTGTCGTTCACGTTCGGGCTGCCCGAGGCCGACGAGTGCGCACGACTACGTGGCGCCGGCATCACGACCGTTGCCACGGTCACCACACTGGCCGACGCCGAGATGGCCGTCGCCCGTGGGGTCGATGCCGTGGCGGTGCAGGGTCCCGATGCCGGCGGCCACCGCGGCACCTTCGACCCGGTGGCATCGCCGCCGACCCAGCCGCTGGCCCAGTTGCTCCGCGCGACGACGATCGCGCTCGAGGTGCCGGTGATCGCGGCAGGTGGCTTGATGACCGCCGTCGACGTCGCCGACGTGACCGTCTCCGGGGCGGTGGCAGCCCAACTGGGGACGGCGTTCCTTCTGGCCGACGAGGCGGGGAGCAGCCCGGTGCACAGGGCAGCGCTGAATGATCCCCAATTCATCGAGACGGCCGTCACCCGTTGCTTCTCGGGCCGTTACGCACGCGGACTGCGCAACCGCTTCGTCGACGAACACGACGCGGAGGCGCCTTTCGGCTACCCCGAGGTGCACTATCTGACGAGCCCCGTGAGGGCCGCATCGGTGCGTGCCGGTGACCCACACGGCGTCAACGTGTGGGCCGGCACGGGTTATCGCAAGGCGAAGGCGGGACCGGTCGCCGAGATCATCGCCGGCCTGATCTAGCCGCGCCCGACGTGTCGACCAGGACGTCGCCGTCGACCGTCCGCACCGTCACCTCGGCGGCGGCCCGCGCCGGGTCGTTGGTCCTCGGCACCCGGATCCCATTGGAGACGACCGACGCATCGACGAGATACGGGCCCGGGCCGGGCAGCGAGATAGCGATGTCACCGTCACGGCTGCTGGCCCCGACCGTGCGAGGTGCGGTGTCCTTGAACTCGACCCGTATGTCGCCGTCCACCGTGTGCGCGTTGAACGATTCGGTCACCGAGATCGGCTTCTGCCCAACGACATCGCCGTCTCTCGCGGTGATGTCGACGCGCCTTGCGCCACCGTTCAGCACGATGGTGCCGTCCGAGGTGTATGCGGTCAACTGGGCGACATCGGCGTCTACGGTCAAAGTGCCGTCGTCCTGTTGGGTCGTGACCGACAGCCCGCCCGCCAACTGCGGTGGCAACGTGACGGTGACCTCGCCCGAGCGGCCCCAGTCCATGAAGGACTTTGAATCCGGGGTGAGCAGTATCCGGGTACTGTCGCCTACGGAGGTAATCTGCATGCGCCGCTGGCTGTCTCGGGCGGCGGCGACCATCCGAAGGTCGACGCGAGGCGCATCCGCGTGGGGGTCGACCCGCACGCGGATGCCCGCGCCGGCCGCATCGATCGTCAGCGATTGCATCCCGCCGGGTAGGTTTTCGCTCTCGATGCTCACTAGCAGCGCATTGATCCGCCCCGCTGCGAGGCCGAGCGCCACCAACCACCCGAGGACAAACACCGAGGCGGCCACGACGAGGACGGCCCGGATGGCGCGGCGCCGGCCGGGGGTCGGCGTCGGAATGACGGATGCGGGCGGCGCTACTGGCGGGGGAGCGGCCATGGTCATTGGGGAAAACCCTTTCGGTTATTCAGGATTCGAGGTAGCGAAGTACGGCGAGCACGCGGCGGTTCTCGCTCTCGTCCGGAGCTAGGTTGAACTTGGTGAAGATGGATGCGATGTGCTTCTCGGCCGAACCGACCGAGACGTGAAGTGCGGACGCGATCGCGGAGTTGGCCCGTCCCTCCGCCATCAGCTGGAGCACCTCGAGTTCGCGCGGGGTGAGTAGGTCCAGCGTGGATCGCTGACGTGCCCGGACGAGGATCTGCGAGACCACCTCGGGGTCCAGCACCGTGCCACCCCCACCGACGACGTCGACCGCATCCAGGAAGGACGGCACGTCCGCGACCCGGTCCTTGAGCAGGTAGCCGAATCCTCTGGTGTCCGAGGCGATCAGGTCGGCGGCGTAGCGCTCCTCGACGTAGTGCGACAGCACCAGTACCGGTGACTCCGGGTTCTGGCTGCGCAGCAGAGCGGCAGCGCGGATGCCCTCGTCGGTGAAAGTCGGGGGCATCCGCACGTCGAGGATGGCCAGGTCGGGTCGAAACTCGTTGACGATGCGCAGTAGATCGGTGGCATCGGACACCCCTGCGACCACGTCGTGCCCGGCGTCGGTCAGGATGCGTTCGATGCCGGCCCGCAGCAGCGCCGAGTCCTCGGCGATCACGATGCGCACGGCAACACCGCCGTCACGATGGTGAATCCGGTTGCGGGACTGGAGACTTCGAAGGTTCCCCGCGCGGCCCGTACGCGTTCACCGAGGCCGCGTAGACCTGTCGCATCGTCGTCGATGCCGGCCGTCGCGCCGCCGACGCCGTCGTCGAACACCGAGACGTGCAGCGCGTCGGCCGCCTCGTCGAACCGGACGGTAACCACCGCCTGGCTCGCCCGAGCGTGTTTGGCGACATTGGTCAGGGCCTCGGCCACGACGAAGTACGCGACGGATTCGACCTCGTCTGGAAGCCGTCGTGCCAGATTGACGTTCAAGGTCGTCGGCACGCCGGAGGTTTCGCTGCGCTGAACCACCGACGACAGAGCGGCGTCCAGTCCGCGGTCGGCCAGTATCGTCGGGGCGATGCCACGCACGACGTTGCGCAACTCGACGAGTGCACTCTTGACGTCGTCGTGCGCCTCGCCGATGAGCTTCTTGGCCTGGGGTAGATCCGTGTCCAGCTTGGTTTGCGCCAGACCGATGGTCATGGCCAGCGACACCAGTCTTGGCTGCACGCTGTCGTGCAGGTCGCGCTCGATGCGGTGACGTTCGGTCTGCGCCGAGGACACCGCTCCCTGGCGGGCGTCGCTGAGCGCGCTGACCTCGTGTTGCAGCGCGGCGGTCGCCGACGGCGAGAGCAGCCAGCGGTCGATGGATGCGTCGATCGCGGGGGCGAAGACGGCGATGCCGACCGCCACGACCAGGGCGACAACAGCCAACGCGCACGCCAGGGGCGGCGAGATGAACCGAACACCCACTTCGGCGTCGCTGCGGCTCACCGAAATTGCCGCAATTGGGCAAAGGATGGCGAAGACGAGCAGTGCGAATGCGATCCCCGATGCCAGGATGTCATAGGTCAGCCGCAGATAGTGGTGAGCGGTGGCCTTCCAGAACCGGGCACTGCTGACGTCGAGCCACAGTTGATGCACCCAGCGCTGGAAACCGTGGTACGGCGACCTCTTTCGCGGAGGCGTGGGAATCCCGAGTGCGAAGACGGCCTCGCTCCTGAGGCGTTCCAACCACTCGACGCCGCGCATGAGGTACACGAACACGACGGCAGCCGCCACGAAGCCGACGATCGAAGGGATCGAGGAGACGCCGACGATCAGGATCGCCAGCGGAATCCAGACCCACACGACCCCGACGGCCGCGCCGGTCAGCATCGACGCGGTGGGCACGATGCCGATGTGACGCGGGCGGACGACGTCGGTGAACGGTTCGTGGGCCGGAGCGGTCGGGGCGTCTGAGGTGTCTGGAGTGTTTGGAGTGTCTCCGGCGAAGGCAACCATGCCATCAACCTAGAGAGTGGCGCCGCCTGCCGGTATGGCGTTTCCCCGAGACCTCGGTGGGGGATAACCCCCGCACCGTGAAATGGGCCGATGAGTTTCCCGGGCGCCGCGGGTCTGCCCGGATACAGATCATTCCGTGAAACGAGGAGAGTGCCATGAATGCCGAGGCCACAGAAGCCACCGATGCCCCGTCGTCAACGGTCACCCGGGGTCGCCTCGGTAGGAGAATCGGCGGGGTCATCAGCGTGCTGGTCGGCGCCTTCCTGGTATTCGACGTCGCAGGCAAGCTCGCCGGCCTGCCGCAGGTGAAGGAGGGCACCCGAGCGCTCGGCTTTCCCGCCGACCAAGCGCTCGTGATGGGAGTCGTGTTGGCGGTCTGCGTCGTTGTCTATGCGATTCCGCGCACCGCAGTGCTGGGCGCTCTCGGCATCACGGCCTACCTGGGCGGAGCCGTCACCGCGAACATGCGGGTGGAGGCGCCGCTGTTCAGCACCGTTCTGTTCGCGGTC
>NZ_JAVROT010000037.1:0-3062 GCF_032162605.1 Mycobacterium sp.
ATTCCGTCATCTCGAACCTCGAGACGAAGCTTCGCCACGTCGGTTTCGGTGTACACACTCACCTGGGATGCGTGTGCGTGCTTCGCAGCGTTCGTGAGCGCTTCGGCAACGACGTAGTAGGCGGCAACTTCGGCAGCGTCAGGAAACCGTCGGTCAACGCCGAGGTCGAGTTCGACCGGGACGGCGCAGCGGCGCGCCAATGTCTTGAGGGCTGGGCCCAGTCCGCCCTTCGACAGGATCGCCGGGTGTATCCCATGTGAGATCTCTCGAAGGTCCGCGGAGAGGCTGGCCAGATCGTCAACGATACGGGCGAACTGCTCTTTGGTCCCGTGCCGGTCGGACGGCAGAGAAGCCGCCGCCGACTGCAGCAGGAGGCCTAACGCGACGAGCCGCTGCTGGGCACCGTCGTGAAGATCGCGCTCGAAACCGCGTCGGGCAGCATCGGCGGCCGCCACGATGCGCGCTCGGGACGCGGTGAGTTCGGCGCGATTCTCGGCGTCGGCGATGGCGGTGGCAACCATGTCCGCGAATTCGGTGACCCGCGCCTCGGTGTCCGACGGCAGGGGTTGGGCCCGCGACGAGACGACCATGGCCGCACCCCACATGCGCCCCGCAACGACGACAGGGGCTCCCACCCCTGACCGGATGCCCAACTTACGCATACGCGCGGCGGTGGAACCCGGAGCATTCTGGTAGTCGATTCGGGCGGCGCGGCCGGTGCGGAGCACCATCGCTGCGAGGTTCTCACCTTCCAGCGAAAGGCGTTCGCCGATCGGCATGTCGGTCAGACCGGCCTCGTCGCGGCCGGCGACGAGGGAT
This sequence comes from Mycobacterium sp., assembly GCF_032162605.1. GTDB lineage: Bacteria > Actinomycetota > Actinomycetes > Mycobacteriales > Mycobacteriaceae > Mycobacterium. The sequence continues at coordinate 820 of NZ_JAVROT010000037.1, forward strand.
GCGCCGTCGGCCTGATAGCGGACCAGAGCCGAGGTGTACACACCCAGGAATCTGGCCAACTCCTGCGCCGCCGCCGAGAACACCTCAGACGGGGTGACCCCACGCGCGACCAATGCCGCCACCCGGCGCAACGCCGCCTGCTGCTCGGCGAGCACGCCCAACTCGTCACGGCTCGTCTCGGCCTCGCGGCGGCGTAGATCTGCCTCAACGGCGCGCGATCGACCCAGAGCTGCAAGCGCAGCGGCCGACAGCGCGACGAACAAGAAGACGAGGACTGCCACCGCGTCCTGTGCTTCGGCCGGGATGAAGCTCCTGCCGGTCACCATACGATGGAAGTAGACGTAGACAACGGCACTGGCCAGCGACGTCACGACCCCGAGCCGGAACCCCCACACAGTCGCGACGGCCAGGGCACCGAGCAGGAAGATCACGCCGAAGACGTTCCCGGGGTCCATCTGCTTGAGCAGGTAGACGCCGAGGCTTTCCGTCGCAATCAGCAACGCGGCGGCCACGAGCCCGAGAGAAAGGGGTGGGGCCGTCGCTGGCCCTACCAGGGACAACAAGCGTGCGCGCATAGGCGCAATCCGCGCCTGCGCAACAGAACAGCCATCTGTAGAGGTCGGACCGCGTAATCCCCCGGGTAGCGGCCAATTAGCAACTCGCACTAGGTATTCCGTTCTGTCTAGATATCGGACACAGCGCTAGGCCAAGTAGTCGTGCACGACTTCACCTGCCTGGAGGGTGACGTCGGACACCGTGTGGGTAACGGACACGATCTCCCGCACCGGAAGCTCCGCCAAGGGGGCCAGTGCGTGCGGGTGGAGCTCCAGTGTTCCGCGGCCTGTGTAGGCCTCTTTGACCACGACATCGGCATAGTCGAACCTGACGAGTTCCAGGATTCTCGGTGTCCCGTCGACATGCGGCATGATTTTCAACACGACGCCGGGCGAGCCGGCAGCCCGTTCAGCCTCCTCGGGCTCCATCGTCTGGTGCCCGTAGTCCATCGTCGCCCGGGCCACCAGGGCACCGCTGTATTCGAGGGTGCCGACCATAGTGTCGTTGTGCAGGCTGACCATCGGAGCGCCGAACTTCTTTGGCAGCCCCCACCATTCGCGCCCCTGCAGGACCGCGGCAACGCTGCCCGCGTACATCGCCGGCCGGAAGAGGAGCGGCTCACGGTTCAGTTCGGTACTGATGCTCTGCGCGACCTCGTAGTAGTCGCCGAGCTTGGGCGCCCTCATGAAGAGGAAGGCGATGCTGACCAACGGATCGGTGACGGTCAGCGGTTCGGGTACCAGCGCGGCGACCTTGTCGAAGTCGGAGCGGTAGGTGACCGTCAGAGAGACCCGGTCGAGGAACCTGTCCGGGGGCGGTGGGTAGGCCGGACTTGCCAGCGGCATCGCGAAGGCCCGAGCGACGACGTCGGATGCCGGAATGGTGGTTGCCATCATGTCTCCTTTGAGGTGATCTGCTTAGTTCCTTTATCGCGCCAGCCGGCGACGAAGCGTTGACGCAGCTCGCCGATCCCTTCGATGGTGCTGACAAGCTCGTCACCCGCGGCCAGGAAGCGCGGGGGCTTGCGGCCGAGTCCGACACCGGGCGGGGTGCCGGTGTAGATGACATCTCCAGGTAGCAGGGGCAGCACGGCCGAGAGCCTGGCGATCAACGCCGGGACGGAGAAGATGAGGTCGTTGGTGCGGGCATGCTGGACCTGTTCACCGTTGACCGCGCAACCCAGTTCGAGGTCGTCGGGGTTGTCGAACTCGTCGGGGGTCACCAGCCAGGGGCCGATGACAGAGAAGCCGGGATGGGATTTGGCGAGGCTGAACTGGGGGGGTTGTCCCTCGAACTGACCGATCCTCTCGGAGATGTCCTGGCCCACCGAGAGGCCGGCGACGTGGCTCCAAGCGTTTGCCTCGGAAACCTGATACGCCTCGGTGCCAATGACGACGACAAGCTCGACCTCCCAGTCGGTGTGGCCGCCGTTGGGCAGGGTCACCTCGCCGATGGGGCCGGTGATACTCGAAACGTATTTGGTGAAGACTTCTGGGTCCTTGGGGATGGGAAAGCCGGTCTCCAGGGCGTGCGCCCGGTAGTTCAGTCCGATGGCGAACAACTGCCGGGGGGCGGGGGCGGGCGCGCCGAGGTCGGCCGGGTCGAAGGCGTCTGCACCGTTGAACTCGGCTCGATTGACCCAGGCGCGGAACTCGGCCCACTGCGAGTAGACCGCCTGCGGGTCGGCC
>NZ_JAVROT010000038.1:0-23589 GCF_032162605.1 Mycobacterium sp.
GAAGTGATGCGACAACGAACGCGGCCATTCCATTCCCCATCCGATCCGGATCTGCCGTCAGAACACCGAACGGATTGCGGCGAGCAGGGTGTCGGCGAGCTCTGACCTGCACATCACGAAGTCGGGCAGATAGGTATCACGCCGGTTGTAAATCAGCGGTGAGCCATCCAGTCGCGACGCGTGCAGCCCCGCCGCCACGACGACACCGGCCGGGGCGGCCGAGTCCCATTCGTACTGCCCGCCCGCGTGGACGTAGGCGTCGACGTCCCCACGTACGACGGCCATCGCCTTGGCGCCCGCCGACCCGATTCCGATCAGCTCGACGTCGAGGATGTCGCGGAGCCACCACAGGACGGTCGGTGGCCGGTTGCGGCTCGTCGCGATGCGGATGGGCCCTGGTTCGCGCGGCGGCGGCGGGGTGACCGTGTCCGTCCGGTACACCTCGCCGATGGCAGGCAACCCGACTGCCGCGTCGGTGATGCCGCCCGGCGCTCCACCGCTGCGCTGCCACAGCGCGATATGCACCGCCCAGTCGGTGCGACCGGATGTCGAGAATTCCCTGGTGCCGTCGACCGGGTCGACGATCCACACCCGGTCGGCGCGGATGCGGGCCAGATCGTCGGCCGCCTCCTCGGAGAGCACGGCGTCGTCGGGCCGATGCTCGCGAAGGCGGTCAAGGATCAGGGTGTTGGCACTCCGGTCACCCGCGTCGCCGAGGTCGTAGTAGTCGCTGAAGCCGATCTCCTCGCGCAGTGCGACGAGCATTTTGCCGGCTTCGGCAGCCACCTCTGCGGCCAGCGCTGCATCAGTCAGGAAGGTGCTAATGGGCGCTACCTGGGCGTCGCGCCGGGAGCGCGCACGACCATCGGCACCGCGGGGAAGTAGGCCGCCATCTCCGAGCGGCACCTGCGCAACGCGGCCGTTCCGAAGCCCCGGTGACGATGATCCGGGTGAATCCAGATCCGGACGTTGACCTCGCCGCCGAGGAGCTCACCGAAGGCCATCCCGACTTTGTCTGTGCCCTTTCCGGAGCCCTTCTTCTCTTCCACCACGAACCACACCGCCTCCTCGTTCGACACCCGTCCGAGCGCCGAACGGATCTCGTCGTCCAGGCTGCCCGCAGGCGCTCCCGAGCCGTCGCCCTTGGCGCCGACGTCGGCGGTGCGCGCGGAGAAGATGTCGCGGTCGACGTCTCCCGAGAAGACACGGAGGACGAGACTCTCCCCGGAACTGGCGGGCCGTTCCCCGAGGGTAAAGGTGAGTTGCTTGTTCAGGTCGTCGAGTTCGGCGGCGATCCGACGCCGCGAATCCCTGGTGAGCTGGTCGAACGACATGGTCATGACCGCCTCACCACCGAGGTGCGACGTTTCGAGCAGGGTCGAGATGGACTCGACGGCCGATTTCCTGTCATCAGCCTCGACGATCACGTCGAGCACCTCGTGACGGCGGTCGAGCGCCTTGGCAAGGGCGTCGGTGATCTCCCGACGGGCGGCTGCGTGGTCGTGATCGGTCATGACAATGAGCGTAGAACACCCCGGTGTCGTCCACCGGGTCGAACTCGGTGCCTCTCCGATGAGTCAGAACGCGGGCCACGGGATCGGCCTGCGCCGATCCGGGCTGGGCATGACGGGATTCTCAAGCAGACCAACAGCTCTGGCGTATAGCGCGTCGATCTCCCGGTTGGTGAGGTGGGGCCGCAAGACCTCTTCGAAGTCGCCGAGCAGGGCGTCGCGCAGCCCTGCGACGTCGCGCAGCGCATCGTCGTCGACCGGCTTTCCCGCCCACCCCCACAGGACCGTGCGCAACTTGTCCTCGGTGTGCAGGCTCACACCGTGGTCGACGCCGTAGACGCAGGAGTCGACTCCGGCCAGGATGTGGCCGCCCTTGCGGTCCGCGTTGTTGATCAGGACGTCGAACACGGCCATCCGGCGCAGCCGGTGATCGTCGGCGTGCACGAGGGTTACTTCGTCGCCCGCGTAGTCGTAGGCCTGCAGGATCGGCAGGAAGCCGGGCGGGACGTGACCTGCCGGGAGCAGGTCCACCAGATCCGGCCCGGCATCGGGCAGTTCCTCCGGTTCATCGTCCGCGAGAGCGTCGCCAGGCTGATCGACCCACCGCTGCACCATACCGGAGCCGGCCGGGCCATCACGAAGCACGGTGTAGGGCACGACGTTCCAGCCCAACGTCGCCGAGACCAGATACGCCCCGACTTCACGCCCTGCCAGGGTGCCGTCCGGGAAGTCCCACAGCGGCGCCTCGCCGGCCACTGGTTTGTACACGCAGTGCGCCTGGCGGTCCCCAAGATGCGCCTCGCACAGGAACGTCGCGTTGCTCGCGGAGCGGATGCGCCCGATGACGGTCAGTTCGCCGCAGCGCAACACCTCGTCCTGGTGGCCGTCCTGGTGGCCGTCCTGGTGGCCTTCCTGGCGGCCGTAGCCCTCAGGTGTCGGGGTCATCATCGGATCCGGCCAGCGCGCCTCGTCGATAACCGTTGGTGCGCACGCAGATGTGTCCTTCGGGATCCAGTGGTTCGTCACACAGCGGACACGGGGGCCGGCCGGCGGAGATGACCCGGTTGGAGCGGGCCGCGAACTCCCTGGCCGACTCGGGGCTCAGGAAGACACGAACGGCGTCGGGTCCGTCCTCTGCATCGTCGAGCACCACGGAGGCGTCGAACTCGGTTTCGGACACCGCGAGCAATTCGACGACGACGGTCTGCGCCTCCGAGTCCCAGCCGAGGCCCATCGTGCCGACGCGGAATTCCGCGTCGACGGGCATGATCAGCGGGCTGAGATCGTCGATCTGGACCGTCTCGGGCGGCACCGGGGTGCCGAATCGACGATTGATCTCCAGCAGCAGCGCGGCGATCCGCTCGGCGAGCACCGCCACCTGTTGCTTCTCGAGAATCACCGACACGACCCGTTCGTCGTGGACGGCCTGGAGGTAAAACGTGCGGTCACCTGGCTGCCCAACGGTCCCGGCCACGAAGCGGTCGGGTGAGCGGAAGACGTGAATCGAACGGGTCATGACGCCTCCCAAAATACCGGTATTACCACCGCAGCCGTAATTCGAGCGTCGGCGCGGCCGTCGCCTCGGGTCCGTTCAGTCGGTGCTACCGCCGACCACCGCGTCGCCCGAGGGTTCCGGTTTCGCCAGAAGAGCCGCGGTCAGGGCGGGACCGGTGTGGTTGACGTGAAGGACGAACGGCCGCACCGCCGTGTAGCGGATCACACTCATGGACGCCGGGTCGGCGGTGATCCGCTGGAAGCTGTCCAGGTGGGTGCCCAGCGCATCGGCGATGATCGCCTTGATCACGTCGCCGTGGGTGCAGGCGACCCACAGCACGTCACCGTCGTTTTCCTCCGTGAGCTTGCGATCGTGTTCGCGTACGGCCGACACCGCCCTCGCCTGGACCTCAGCCAGGCCCTCGCCGTCGGGGAACACCGCGGCGCTGGGCTGCTGCTGCACCACCGCCCACAGCGGCTCCTTGACCAGGTCGCCGATCTTGCGGCCGGTCCAGGCGCCGTAGTCGACCTCCGAGAGCCGTTCGTCCACTACGGGTTTCAGCCCGAGGGCGGTAGCGAGCGGGTCCACCGTTCGCTCACAGCGCAACAGCGGCGAGCGCACGATCGCCTTGACGGGCAAGTCGCCGAGCCTGCCGACCACCGTCTCGGCCTGCTCGCGACCCTTGTCGTCGAGGTCGACACCGTCGGAGCGCCCTGCCAGCGTGTGGGCGGTGTTCGACGTCGAGCGGCCGTGCCGCAACAGAATGACGGTCATTGCGCGGCAATCACGCCCGTGCCCAGCAGGATCAACACGATGACACCCACGACCACCCGGTAGCCGACGAACCAGTACATGCCGTGGCTAACCAGGAATTTCAGGAACCACGCGACTGCGGCGTACCCGATCACGAAGGCGATGATCGTGCCGACCAGCAGCTGCGGCCCCGTCGCGCTCATGCCGACGCCTTCGGGGTGAAAGGCGTCGGGCAGCGAGAACAGGCCCGAGGCGAGCACGGCGGGGATCGCCAGCAGGAAGCCGAACCGTGCCGCGGCCGCTCGTTCCTGGCCGAGGAACAGGCCTGCGCTGATGGTTGCTCCCGACCGGGAAACCCCCGGGATCAGCGCGAGACACTGGGCTGCGCCGATGAGGAGGCTGTCGCGCCACGTGAACTGCTCGATGGTGCGGGTCTGTTTGCCGTAGTACTCGGCGGCGGCGATGACGGAAGAGAAGACGATCAGCGCTCCTGCGATGATCCACAGGTTGCGGACGTCGCCGCGGATGTAGTGCTTGAAGACGAGCCCGGCCGCCCCGATCGGGATGGAGCCGATGATCACCCACCAGCCCAGCCAGTAGTCGGGGGTTCGCCTCGCCTTGTCGAAGAGCCCGCCGAACCATGCCTTGGCGATGCGCACGATGTCGCGGGCGAAGTAGATCAACACCGCGATCTCGGTGCCGATCTGAATGACTGCGGTGAACGAGGCACCCGCGTCGCGCCCGAAGAACACCTCGGACACGATCGCCAGGTGTCCCGAGGACGACACCGGCAGGAATTCGGTGAGGCCTTGTACGACGGACAGCACGACCACCTGCAACCACGACACGTCTGTCACGCCGACGACCGTACCGTGGGGTTGCGTCAGCGAGTTGTGCGCGGGACCGGTTGCGCGTCAGAAACTGCGTCGCGCACGGCTGCGGTCAGGCTGCGCTCATCGTCGACGTCGACGTGGGCGAGGCTGCGAGTCGCCGCGGCGACGACGTCCCCGGCCTGCGGTACCGGTCCTGCGAGCCATGGTCGGTAGATCTCTACGAAGAGCGTCTGCCGATCCACGCGGAAGGAGAAGCTCCTGCCGTCTCCGACCTCTCCGAATCCGCTGGCGTGCATGCCGGTGGAGATGTCCTCGATGGCAAACGTCCCGCCGGCCACGTCGTTGTCCGCAGCCAGGGTCATGTCCGAACCATACCGTCGGCGCCACGCACGGACGTGCCTAAACTGGCCATTCGATCGCCCTCCAACCATCACACTCGAGAGTTACCCTTTGCCACCGCACGCAACACTGAAGAGTCGCCTTGCTCACAGCGCCCTAGTGATGGTGACGGTGATTGCCCCGATCGGGTGTTCTTCTAAACACGAGGACAATCCGCCCCCGACGATCGTCCCCGCGGTGGCCGCGGTGTCGCCGGCGGTCGCGGGGCAGCCGCAGGGGTCGGTGCGGCCGCTCGCCGGTATCGGTGAGGCCGCCGCGTTCGACCCGGCCACGTCGTCGTTGGTCGTGCTGGAACTGGATCCCGCGGGCGGGTCTGCCGTCACCGCGTTCCCGCCGTCCGGGCCGTCCAGGACGGTGCCACTGCCAGGACCGGCCACCGCGATCGTCGCGGATGGAGACGGAGCGGTTTACCTGTCGGCCAAGGGGGGCTACTTCCAGGTCGAACTCAAGGGCGCTGCCAAGGTGACGCGATTCGACGTCGACGGGCAACGCGATACCGACTTCACCGCGATCACCCGTCGCGCCGACGGTAAGGTCGTGCTCGGCAGCGCCGACGGAGCGGTGTACACCCTCGACTCCGCGACGGCGGTCGGGGCACGTCTGCAGATCTTCGCCCGCGTGGATGCCCTTGCCGCACAGGGCAATACGGTGGCCGTGCTCGACCGTGGCCAGACCTCGGTGACCACCGTCGACGTCTCGGGCACGAAGCAGGAACACGCATTGCGCGCAGGAGAGGGCGCGACCACGATGGTCACGGATCCTGCGGGCCGCATCCTGGTCGCCGACACCCGGGGTCAGTCGCTGCTGGTGTTCGGAACCGACCCACTGATGCTGCGGCAACAGTCCCCGGTGCGGGGAGCGCCGTACGGGCTCGCCGGATCGCGTTGGCTCGCCTGGGTGTCAGAAACGGCGACGAACAACGTGGTTGGTTACGATCTGGCCACCGGAATACCCGTCGAGAAGGTGCGTTATCGAACCGTGCAACAACCGAACTCCCTGATCTTCGATGACACGACCGGCACCCTGTACGTGGTGTCCGGCTCGGGCGCTGGCGTGCAAGTGATCCCGCGGGCGGGCCGATGAGCGCTCGCGCGAAGAGAAGACAGCAACGATGAGCCCCAGCGAGCGCGGGCGCATGCCCGCCGCGTGGGAAGCCGACCTGTCCGACGAATACGAGTGGGTTCCGCTGCGGCTGCCACCGGACGTGACAAGGGTGTCCGCGTCGATTCGGTTGTCCATCGAGGCCGAGTACCGCGGCTGGGAGCTGACCCGCGTTCGCCTCTACACCGACGGCAGCCGGCGGGTTCTACTGCGGCGCAGGAAGTCCGCCGCCTGGGCCAGCACCGATGGTCAGCCGAACCCATGATCTATGGCGCGTTGCGGCGGATTCTGTTCCTGGTCCCGCCGGAGCGGATCCACACCATCGCCTTCGCCTGCCTGCGCCTGATCACGGCAGCGGGACTGCCGCGCCGCGGCCTGACCAGGTGGCTGGCGCCACGCGATCCGGTGCTGGAGACGACGGTCTTCGGCGTCCGGTTTCCCGGTCCGGTGGGCCTGGCAGCGGGATTCGATAAGGACGGCTCCGGCCTGAAGACATGGGGTGCACTGGGTTTCGGCTATGCCGAGGTGGGCACCGTGACGGCGCAGGCCCAGCCGGGCAATCCGCAACCGCGAATGTTCCGGCTGGCCGAGGACCGCGCGCTGCTCAACCGGATGGGCTTCAACAATCACGGGGCGGGCGAGCTGGCCCTGCGCTTGAGCCGTCACACCTCCGACGTGCCCATCGGCGCCAACATCGGCAAGACGAAGACCACACCGCCCGATGGCGCGAAGGACGACTACACCGAGAGTGCCCGGCTGGTCGGCCCGTTGGCGGACTTCCTGGTGGTCAACGTCAGCTCGCCGAACACTCCCGGGCTGCGCGACCTGCAGGCCGTCGAGTCGCTACGGCCGATCCTGGCCGCCGTCCGCACGCAAACCACGACACCGGTGCTGGTGAAGATCGCACCCGACCTGTCCGATTCAGACGTCGACGAGATCGCCGACCTCGCGATCGAACTGGGTTTGGCAGGCATCGTCGCCACCAACACCACGGTCTCGCGCGACGGTCTCGCGACGCCCGGCGTCGCCGATTTGGGTGCAGGAGGCGTGTCCGGTCCACCCGTCGCGCAGCGATCCGGCGAGGTGCTGCGCCGGCTCTACCGACGGGTCGGCGACCGCCTCGTGCTGATCAGTGTCGGCGGCATCGAGACGGCCGAGGACGCGTGGGAGCGCATCACCGCAGGGGCGTCGCTGCTGCAGGGCTACACCGGATTCATCTACGGCGGCCCGTTGTGGGCCAAGCACATTCACGACGGCCTGGCCCGTCGCCTCCACGAGGGCGGGTTCGCGTCGCTGGCGGACGCGGTCGGATCAGCGGCTCGTTAGCTCACGTCGCATCTGGCGATCTCGGGCACGGCCGCTGTCGAATACGACTAATTCGTCCCGCACACAGATACGGTGTTGCCAGGGGGTCCGCCGATGTCCGCATTCCAAACATCGTCCGTCATGGCGGGAGACGGCACCGTGCAACGCTGCGACGTCTGCATTGTCGGAGCCGGTATCGCCGGACTCAACGCGCTGTTCGTCGCCAGCCGATACCTGTCCAGGGATCAAAGGGTGATCCTGGTCGACCGTCGCGCCCGCGTCGGCGGCATGTGGGTGGACACCTACCCCTACGTGCGCCTGCACCAGCCGCACCCGATGTTCACCGCAGGGAACATCGAGTGGACCCTCGGCAAGCGCCCCGACCATCTGGCGACGAAGGCCGAGGTGCTCGACCACTTCGAACACTGCCTCAGCGTGATCAAGGAGCGAGTGCGGGTTGACGAATACTTCGGTTCGACCTTCGAGTCGGCTGATGAATCGCGCCACGAAGCCGACGGGATCGTGCGAGTCACCTGCAGATCCTCAGCTGGCAAGGCCGTGGTGATCGAGGCGAAGCGCCTGATCAAGGCCTATGGCCTCCGAGTCACGCCCGACGACCCACTCGCGATCTCCAGCGCTAGTGTCCGGTCGGTCTCACCCGATTACTGCGATGTCCGATCGGGCGACATGCGATCCAGCGATACTCCGGTCTGGATCATCGGCGGCGGCAAGACCGCAATGGATACCGCGCACGCACTCATCACGGATTACCCCGGCCGCGAAGTGAACCTCGTGGCCGGTCGCGGAACATTCTTCGCGACGCGCGAGCAGATGTTTCCCATCGGGTCGAGGCGGTGGTGGGCCGGCACCCTCACCATCGAGATGGGCGCCCAATTGAGCCGGCGATTCGACGGAACCAACGAGGCCGAGGTCCAGCGGTGGTTCCGTTCGAAGTACGGCACCCATCTCACTCCCGATGCGGCGAACTACGTTGCCGGTGTGCTGTCCAAGGCCGAGAACTCCACGATCCGTGCGGGACTCAATGCCGTCGTGATGGACTACTTCGTCGATGCCGTCGACCGCAACGGCGCGACCGAGTTGGTGTTCCGCGGCGGTGCGACGAAGACGATCGAACCGGGTAGCTGGATCGTGAACTGCACCGGCTACCTCGGTATCGATGGCAACAGTCACCCGTACGAACCCTACGTCTCCGCCAGCGGCGCAGTGGTCTCGATCCAGCCGCGGTCAGCGACCCTCCACCTGCCTGCGTTCCAGGGTTACTTCATGGCCCACCTCGTGTTCCTGAACGTGATCAGGAATGTCCCGCTGTACGAAATGGACCTCCAGGAATTGCGGGAGAAATCGAGCGTGGTGTTTCCGTACGCACTCTTCACGCTCGTCCAGCACAACCTGAGCCTCATCTACGACAGCGTCCCAAGACATGTGTTCACCGACAACGGCCTCGACTTCGACGCCTGGTACCCGCTGCCTCGTCGGTTGCCGAGTCAGGCCAAATTCGCGCTCACCCACCGCCGCTCGCGCGATCGTGCGGCGCGGGCCCTCGACACCGTGCGGGAACGTTTCGACGTACGGTGTGGACCGCTGCAGGATCGGTGACTAATTCTGCTCGTGGGTGCCGTGGATGACGGCACGGGCGATCGCATGGCTGAACAGGTTGAACCCGAGATAGGCCGGCGTCGCACCGTCTGGCAGGTCGAGTTTCTCCACATCGACGGCATGCACGGCGATGAAGTAGCGGTGCGCGCCGTGCCCTGGTGGCGGAGCGGCCCCGATGAAACGCTTCAGGCTTGCGTCGTTGGCCAAGGTGATGGCGTCACCGGGAAATCCGCTCTGGCTGCCGTCGCCGACGCCTGCGGGCAGGTCCGTCACCGTCGCAGGCAGGTTGGCCACCGCCCAGTGCCAGAACCCCGAGCCCGTCGGGGCGTCGGGGTCGTAGACCGTCACCGCGAAGCTGCGCGTGGTCTCCGGGAAGCCCGACCAGCTCAGTTGCGGCGAGACGTCCGATCCACCTGCGCCCATGATCCCGCTCACCTGGTCGTTGGCCAGTGGCTTGCCGTCGGTGACCGACTCCGAGGTCAGGATGAAGCTGGGCAGCTTCGGAAGGTTGTCGTACGGGGTGCTCATTGGGTCCTCTCGGTTGATCTGGCGGTGGTTGATCAGCAGTGCAGCAGGAAGTACTCGAGAACTTCGGTGCCGAACGTCAGTGACTCGATGGGTACCCGCTCGTCGACTCCGTGGAACAACGCCGCGAAGTCCAGTTCGGGCGGCAGGCGCAGCGGAATGAAGCCGAAGCAGCGAATACCAAGGCGCGCAAAGTGTTTCGCATCAGTGCCACCGGACAACATGTAGGGCACGATGCGCGCGTCCGGGTCCACCGTCAACAGCGCGGCGTTCATGGCATCCACCAGGTCGCCGTCGAACGTCGTCTCATACGCCGGCAGCGAGGTGATCCACTCGCGGGTGACGTCGGGGCCGATCAGCTCGTCGATCGTCGCCTCGAACTCCGCAAGGCGCCCGGGCAGCACCCGGCAGTCCACCACGGCCTCTGCGGTCGCCGGGATGACGTTGGCCTTGTATCCGGCCTTGAGCATCGTCGGGTTGGCCGAGTCCCGCATCGTGGCGCCCACGATGCGGCCGATCGGCCCCAGCTTGGCGATCGTCCCGTCCAGGTCCGGCGAATCCGGATCGAACGCGTGCCCGGTCTCCTCGCCGACGACGGTCAGGAACTGCGCGACCGGATCGGTCAGCACCAGCGGAAACTGGTGGCCGCCGAGCCGCGCGACCGCTCCCGCGAGGGTGGTGACGGCGTTCTCGTCGTGCACGAACGAGCCGTGCCCCGCACGACCGTGCGCTGTGAGTCGCATCCACTGCATGCCCTTCTCGGCCGTTTCGATGAGGTAGAGCCGCCGCTCGCCGCCGGCCCGGCGCGGCACCGTGAGCGAGAAGCCGCCGACCTCGCCGATGGCCTCCGTGACGGCATCGAACAGATCGGGCCGGTTCTCGACCAGCCATCCGCAGCCGTACTTTCCGCCGGCCTCCTCATCGGCGACGAAGGCGAAAACCAGGTCCCGCGGCGGCACGATCCCGGTGCGCTTGAAGTGCCGCGCGACCGCGATCATCATGCCGATCATGTTCTTCATGTCGATCGCGCCACGCCCCCAGACGTAACCGTCGGAGACCGCTCCCGAGAACGGGTGCACGCTCCAGTCAGCGGCCACGGCGGGCACCACGTCGAGGTGGCCATGGATCAACAGCGCACCGCGGCTGGGGTCGGCGCCGGGCAGCCGGGCGAAGACGTTCCCGCGCCCCGGCGCGCCGGACTCGACGTACTCGCATCGGTAGCCGACCTCTTCGAGCTGCCGGGCTACCCAGCGGGCGCACTCCTCCTCGCCCGCGGTGGTCTCCAGCTCGCCGGTATTGGAGGTGTCGAACCGAATCAGCGTGCTGACGAGTTCGACGACCTCGTCGCTAGCCTGGGGAGAATCAGTCACAGTCACCATTCGTACCATTGCATGGGCGGCCGGGTTTTGGTCCGGGCACCCCGTTCGGTTAGCCTTAGGCGCTCTTGTCCGAGTGGCGGAATGGCAGACGCGCTAGCTTGAGGTGCTAGTGCCCTATTAATGGGCGTGGGGGTTCAAGTCCCCCCTCGGACACTCTTCAACCCACACTGCGCCCAAAGGCCGCGACATCGCGCAACGCGCGGTTGAACAGCTCAGGCACGGACGCTCCCAGAAGCTGCTCGCAGACATGACCGACGCCGTTGTAGGTGTGGCCGGTGGCGTTCACCCCGGCCCGCAGCAGTGCCCGCAGGTATGCCAGTCCCTCGTCGCGCAACGGGTCGACCTCGTCGGTCGTCACGACGTGCGGCGGCAGGCCGCGGAGATCCTCCTCGGCTGCGTAGTACGACCAGGCAAGCGGATTGGTGGCGTGTTCACCGTTGGGGTCGTACAGCGCCGCCATGAGCGTCATGACCGATGGGCTGAGGATGTAGCCCTGGTTCTCGACGAGGGACGCCAAAACGGGGTTGGGCGCCCGTGATGGTGAGGACCCGTGTCTCGACACCGTGCGGTTGCGGAGCGTCTGCGAGCAGTGCACCGAACAGTCCGTCGAATGCCTGCTCGGTCGCCGACGCCACCGCCAGCAGTTCCTCGAGCGGTGACTGTCTGGTGACGGCCAGTTCGGCGGCCCGCGCGTCGAGCCCGAACGGAGCCAACGCCGCAACCATGCGAGGATCGGCCCGCGAATCCGAGCGCAGCTCCATGGTCGGGTCGCCAAGGCGGCCCGGCACTGTGACGTTCACGGTGGGTGCGGCCATGTCGCGAAGTTACACCTCGGTGCGGACGCTCAGTACACGTCGCGAACGTAGCGCTTGGTGGCGACCAACTCCCGCTTGTAGTCGTGTGCACGCTCTGCGGACATCCCGCCGTGCTCGCGGATGACGGCGGGGAGTGCCTCGTCCACGTCCTTGGCCATTCGGGTTGCGCCACCGCGCACGTAGACGTGCGCGCCGTCCTCCAGCCAGCGCCAGACGTCGGCGACGTAGTCCAGCATCTCGTGCTGGACGTACACCCGTTGCGGCTGGTTCCTTGAGAATTCCAGGTCGAGCCTGTTGAGCAGACCGTCGCTGACCATGTCCTCCAAATCGTCTCGGTAATAGAAGTTCTCGGCACGGTGCTGGTCACCGAAGAACAACCAGCTGTAGCCGCGATGACCGCGCACGGCGCTCCTGCAGAAATCCGCGAAACGGCGCGATGCCCGTCCCTGGGACGATCATGATCATCGGAATGGAACCGTCCTCGGGCGGCCGGAAGTGTGGGGAGGGCTGCAGGAAGACGGGTACCGGCGCCTCGGCCGGCCGGTCGGCGAGAAACGTGGGGTCATCGCGCCACTGCTCCACCTCGGCGCCAACGCAGAATTCCGTGACGACGTCCACGCCGTTGCGGCCTCTGAGCCACTTGTCCAGCTCAGAGCGGTTGCGGCGCAAGGTTCTCAGCGATCCGGCCGCATTACTGGCCTCGGTCACGAAGTCCAACAGATTGGGGGTGATGCGGCAGATGTCGTAGTGCGACGTGAGCGCATCACCGAGCCGCATCTCCGTTCCGTCGACCTCGATCGCGTCGTCTGTGGACAGTCCGGTGGCCGTAAGCCATTTCGTCACCATCTGCTCGCTGTTGGTGGCGCACACCCCAACGCGTCCCCGACCGAATACGTGGTCGTGTGCTCGGAGACGTCGAACCCGAACTGGCGCAGCTCCTTTGCCGAGCCGGGTGCGGTCAGCACGGTGTTGCGGCTCAGGGGGACGTCGACCGGACTGTTGCGGGTGAACGGTTCGGCGGTCCGGCTTCTCCTCGATGGCGGGACCGCGGGTGCCCTGTCGGCTGCGGGGGCCGACGAGAGTGGTCACCTCGTCGGCCCACCGCGCCATCGGTTCGTCGTCGTAGGCCTCGCATTCGATGCGTTCGACCAGTTTGGTGGCGCCCAGCTCAGCCAGTCGGGCGTCCAAGGACTTTGCGTAGCCGCAGAAGTCGTCGTAGGACCGGTCCCCGATGCCCAGTACGGCGTAGCGCATCCCGTCCAGCGCGGGGGCGTGGGCCGACGCCAGCCGGGTCCAGAAGGCTGCACCGTTGTCGGGCTGTCCGCCGTCGCCGAAGGTACTCGTCACCACCAGAACGTCGCGGGCCTCGACGAGGTCGGAGAGCAGACAGGAGTCCATGTTCAACACCCGCGCTGGCGCGCCCGCTGTGCCGAGCTGCTCACCCACCCGTGCCGCGAGCTCCTCGGCGTTGCCGGTCTGCGAAGCCCAGACCACCAGCGGCACCGGTCCGGCGGTCGGATCTGCCACGCCGATCGCCTTGGTACCGGAATACCTTCCTGCGGGCATGCCGTCGACGTAGAGTCGCACCGCCCTGCTGACCGGGGCTTCGTCGGGCAGCAACGGAACTCCGTGCACATCTGCGGGTAGGGCACTGAAAAAGCCTGTTAGATATTGCTTCTCAACGTCGTCGAGATCGGGCTGCGGGAGATCGTCGAGCCCGAGCGCCGAGGAGATCACCTTCATCGTCGCGGGCGCGAGCTCCCGTGGCGCCGGAGCAGGTCCCGCTGGACGCACGCTGACCGCGCAGGCCTCGAACTCCGGTTGAAGGGAATCGGGGTCGACGACGGCATCGCTGGTGTCGGCGTTGATGGCCAGGTACTCGCCGTGCTCGTCGTTCCAGTGGAATGGTACGAAGCAATTGCCAGGACGCAGCCGGCCGGTCACCACCGCGGGAAGCACCGCGCGGCCCCGCCGCGAGGCCAGTTCTACGGCTTGGCCCTCGACGATGCCCTGTGCCGCTGCGTCGTCGGGTGAATCTCCACGAACGGCCCGGAGTTGAGCTTGGCCACCCTGCCGGTCTTGGTCATCGTGTGCCACTGATGTTGCAGGCGACCGGTATTCAACACCACCGGATAGTCGTCGTCGGGCAATTCACGGGCATCCTTGTGCGAGCGGGGGTGAAAGATCGCCCGCCGCGACGGGGTGGGGAAGGCGAGCCGGGGGCCGGTGCCCATCGGCGTCGGTGAACAGCTCCTGGCTCACACCGTCATTGAGGTAGCGAATCGGGTGGCGGTCGTCGTCACCACCCGGCAGGTCAACGGGCGGGACGGGCCCTTGCAGCGGCGTTTCGCGGAGCCGGTCGTAGGTGGCTCCGCGCAGATCGTAACCCGTTCTCAGAATGGAGAATTGGCGCAGTTCGTCGAATATCTGCTCGCGGACGGGTCGACGAGATCTCCCTCGGCCAGGGCCGCACCTTCGCCGTCGACGGCGAGCAGATCGCCGTGTACCGGATGCGCGACGGCTCGCTGCGCGCTCTCGGCGCGCTCTCGGGGGCGGACCACTGGCCGACGGACTCACCGACGACGAAACGGTCGTGTGCCCACTGCACGGCCGCACCTACGACCTCAGATCCGGTGCGGAGACCACCGGCGGTGGACCGGGTGTCTGCTCCCACGACGTGACCGCGGACGGCGACGGATCGATCCGCCCGACCCTCGAATGCGGTTGATCGGGTCCCGTTAGGCTCGGCGTCATGGCAGCTGACGAGTTCGAGCACGGGCAGGTCGAGGCCAACGGCATCTCGATTCACACGGTGTCGGTGGGTGAGGGTCCGCTCGTCGTGTTCTGTCATGGATTTCCCGAGTCCTGGTACTCGTGGCGGCATCAGCTGCCCGCGGTCGCGGCCGCCGGTTTCCGCGCCGTCGCGCTCGACATGCGGGGTTACGGCGGGACCAGTGCGCCGGAGGCGGTCGACGCCTACTCGCTGAGTCATCTGGTGGGTGACGTGGTGGGCACGGTCAACGTCCTCGGCGCCGGTCGCGCCGTGGTGGTCGGACACGACTGGGGCGCGCCGGTGGCCTGGTACTGCGCGCTGATGCGACCGGACCTCTTTCGCGCCGTCGCTGCGCTCAGCGTCCCGTACATACCGCCGATCGCGCTGCCCGATGGGCTGACCATGAACGACCTGATGCGGGCCAACGCGGGCGATCGCGAGTACTACCGGCTCTACTTCCAGGAGCCGGGCGTGGCCGAGGCAGACCTCGAGGCCGACGTCGACCACTCGGTGCGCGGCTTGTTGTACTCCATCAGCGGCGACATCGTGACCGACGGCATCCATCCGACCGGCTGGGACGGTCACTTTCCCAGGGGGCAGGGATTCGCAGAGCAGATGGTGATTCCCGAGACGCTTCCAGCCTGGCTCACCGAAGAGGACGTGGCGTTCTACGTATCGGAGTTGTCCACCAACGGGTTCCGTGGCGGCTTGAACTGGTACCGCAACATCAACGCCATGCCCGGGCTGCTTGGACCGTTCGCCGGGACCGCCATCAATCAGCCCGCGTTGTATCTCGGCGGAGAATACGACCTCATCGCAGGCAACACGCCGGAAGCCATCGCAGGCCTACCGGGCGCGGTGCCGGGGCTGCGCAGAGTGCAGATCCTGCCCGGCGCCGGTCACTGGCTGCAGCAGGAAAGACCACGGGAAGTCAACGAGGCGTTGCTCGACTTCCTCGGCTCGCTGGACTGAACCGTCACATGTCGGCGTGGCGGCTACGGATGAAACCGTAAGCGCCGTAGGCGGCGAGCCCCAGTGCGGCGATGATTAGTAGGAACTTGCCGAAGGGTGCGCCGCCGAGCGCCTTCACCGCGGCGTCGACGCCGGAGGCCTTCGCCGGGTCGGCGGTGAAGATTGCGACGAGCACCAGGAGACCCGCCCCAACCAGGACCAGCCCCTTGGCGACGTATCCAGCGATCCCGACCCAGGTGATCGCGGTGCCACCCGAGACGTTGAGGTCTTTGAAGAACTTCTTGCTGGCGCCCTTGTAGACGTGATAGCCACCCACACCGATCACGACCAATGCCACGACCACCAATACTGCCTTGCCCCAAGCGGATTGCATCATCTGCGCGCTCAGTCCGGCATTCTGCTGGCCGCTGGACTTGCCACTGCCCATCGCGAACTTCCCAGCCGAGAAGGCGAGCGCGAGGTATACCACCCCGACGGCAGCGGACTTCACCCGGTGCTTGGCGTCCTCTTCGAGGAACGTCTCGACCAGATACCACACGCCGAGCGCGGCGAGGACAACCGAGGCCACCCACAGCATCACCGCGCCACCGGGTTGCGCAGCCAGAGTCGCCAGCGCGCCGGCCTGGTCTGCGCTGCCACCGTTACCGAGGGCCAGGCGCGCCACGATGAAGGCGATCAACAGATGGAGGAGGCCACTGGCGGCGAAGCCCGCCCGTGCCGCGCGCTTGAACCAGACGCTGTCGTGGGCGGTGGCGGCCGCCGACCGGGTGTCGACCATTTGCGGCGGGTACCCGGGCGTCGCAGTGACCCAAACCATAAATTTACGATCGCGCAGAAATCCTGCTCAGCGGGCGGGCTTCACGGCCAGCACCGGCTTCGCACATTCGAGTAGCAACTGCTGAGAGACGCTGCCCAGCAGAAGCTTTCCCACCGGATTGCGGTGCCGGATGCCGATCACCAGCAACTCGGCGCCGGCGCGGTCCATTGCCTCGAGCAACTCGTTGACCGGGTCGACTCCGACTGGCTGGATCAGTTCGTACGCCAACCCGCACGACTTGAGCCGCTCCTCGACGTCGTGCACCTGGGGCTGCTGAGCGAACCCGGGGTCCGAGTAGGCGTCCCCCTTGGTGGAGTTGACCACCAGCAGGCCCGTGCCCCGCAGGGACGCCTCGGTCATGGCATGTTCGAGGGCGGCCTGGCCGTACTGGTCAGCGGTGTATCCGACGACGATCATTTCGGCTCCTCGCGCAAGCACTCGTCAGTGATCACGCTTGGGCCTTCTCTCGCTGGTCCTGGTCATCCTCGACGATGAGCAGGGTCTCCTCGTCGCGGTGCAGCAGCTTGAGCACGAGCGGCGCCAACAGGAGCAAGGCCATGCAGACGTACACGATGATCGCTACGGGCTCGTTGAAGAGGCTGCTCCAGTCGCCACCGCCGAGTTGCAGGCTCTGGCGCAGCTGGCGTTCGATACGCGGCCCGAGGATGACGCCGATGATCAGCGGCAGCACCGGTAGCCCGAACCTGCGCATCATCAGCCCGAGTAAGCCGAAAATCAGAAGCAACGCCAGGTCCAGCGGCTGGAGGTTGACGGCGAACGCCCCAAGCGTGGCGAAGAACAGGATGCCCGCGTACAGGTAGGGCCGCGGGGTGCGCAGTAGCTTCGCCCACAGTGGGGCCAGTGGGAGGTTGAGCACCAGGAGCAGGAAGTTGCCGATGAACAGGCTGGCGATCAGCGTCCAGATCAGCAGCGGCTCCTTGGCGAACAGCGTCGGCCCCGGCTGGATGCCGTAGGAGACGAACGCCGTCAGCATCACCGCCGCGGTGGCGTTGGTGGGTAGCCCCAGCGAGAGCATCGGTACCAGCGTGCCTGCGGCCGAGGCATTGTTGGCGGCCTCCGGTCCGGCGACACCTTCGATCGCACCCTTGCCGAACTCCTCCGGGTGCTTCGAGAGCTTCTTCTCCGTGATGTAGGACAGGAACGTCGGAAGCTCGGCGCCGCCCGCGGGCAGCGCGCCGAAGGGGAACCCGTAGGCGGTGCCCCGCAGCCACGGCTTCCAGGACCGCCGCCAGTCGTCACGACCCATCCACGGCCTACCGACAGGAATCACTTCGGCGGGTCGCTGGCGCAGATGCGCGGCGACCCACAGCGCCTCGCCGAGCGCGAAGATCGCCACCGCGATCACCACGATGTCGATGCCGTCGGACAGCTGGGGAATGCCGAACGTCGCCCTGGCCTGCCCTGTCAGGAAGTCGATGCCGACCAAACCGATCGCAAGCCCGAGGAACAGCGAGATCGCGCCGCGCAGCTTGGAGGATCCCAGCACGGCGGTGACGGCGACGAGCGCGAACAGCATGATCGCGAGGTAGGACGGCGCGCCGAGCGTGACGGCGAAACGAGACACCGCGGGGGCGAACAACACCAACAGCAGGGTCCCGATGGTGCCCGCGACGAACGATCCGATGGCCGCCGTCGCCAAGGCCTGTGCGGCTCTTCCCGCCTTGGCCATCTTGTTGCCCTCGATCGCGGTGATCACCGACGACGACTCTCCTGGCGTATTGAGGAGGATCGAGGTGGTCGAACCGCCGTACATTCCGCCGTAGAAGATTCCCGCGAACATGATGAACGCCGCGCTCGGGCTGACGTTGTAGGTGATCGGCAGCAGCAGCGCCACCGTCATCGCCGGGCCGATACCCGGCAACACGCCAACCGCGGTTCCCAGCAGTACGCCGACCACCGCGTACAGCAGGTTCATCGGCGTAGCGGCCTGCTCGAACCCCTGGAGCAGCCAGTTCAGATTGTCCATGTCAGAGAATCCCGTCCAAAATGCCTGCGGGCAGTGGAATTCCGAGCCCGGAATAGAACGCGTAGAAGCTGGCGATGCCGAGCGCCGCGCCGATGACGATGTTGCGGACGTAGTGCTTGCTGCCCAGAACCGTTGCCGACCCGGCGAACATCAGACCGCTGGTGATGGTCCATCCCAGCGGGTTCACCAGCAGAATCGTGGTGACGAAGATGGCGACCAGCAATCCGACGGTGCGCCAGTCACTCGGCAGGTCCGGATCGATGTCCTCGCCCGCATCGGCTTCGCCCTTGGAGCCCATCGGAATCGCGACCGCGAGAATGAGCGCCAGCACTACCAGGCCGACGCCGACGACCATCGGAAAGAGTTTCGGGCCAACGGGATCCACCTTGGCGTAACCGCCAGGAAGGGTCAGCGCATCGAAGATCAGAAACACACCCACCACGACGCAGACGGCGGCCACCAGGTACTGCGCCTTGTCCACGGACTTCGGCGCCACCGGTTTGGGGTCTTCCGTCAGTGCGCTCACAACAGCCCCAGCTCGGTCAGGGTCGACGAGACCCGCTGGTCCTGATCCTTCAGGAACTGCTCGAACGGTGCCCCCGTCATGAACGCGTCACTCCAGTTGTTCTTCACCAAGGCTTCCTTCCATGCGTCGGTTGAGTGCAGATCCTCGAGGACCTTCACCAGCGACTGCCGCGCCTCGTCCGAGATGCCCGGTGGGGCAAGCACTCCGCGCCAGTTGGTGAAGGTGAGATTGACGCCGGCCTCCTTCAGCGTCGGCGCGTCGACGCCGGCCACTCGCTGCTCGCCGGAGACCGCGAGGACTCTGACCTCGCCGGCCTCGATCTGGTCGACGTACTCGCCGAGACCTGATGTGCCAGCGGCGATCTTCTTGCCGAGAAGCGCGGTCAGCAGGTCGCCGCCGCCGTCGTAGGAGATGAAGTTCACCGTCTTCGGGTCGACACCCGCGGCGCGCGCAGTCTCCATCGCGAAGAGGTGGTCGGGCCCGCCTGGCGAGGAGCCGCCGCCAATGGTGACCTTGGCCGGGTCGGCCTTCCACGCGGCGACGAGGTCGTTGACCGTCCGATAGGGCGAGTCGGCGGGGACGAGGATGCCCTCCGGCTCCTCGACCATCTTCGCCAGCGGTGTCGCGTTGGACGCCAGCGCGTTCGATCCGTTCGTGTACACCGCGCCCACCACGCCGAGCCCCATCATCATCATGAGGTCGTCGTTGCCCTTCTCGTTCATGAGTCGGGCCATGGCCACCGTGCCGCCGGCTCCGATCACGTTGAAGACCTCGACGCGGCCGGTGATGTCGTCGTCCTCCATGATCTTCACCGCGGTGCGGGCCGTAAGGTCGTACCCACCGCCGGGACTGTTCGGCACCATCATCCGCAGCCTGTGCATACCGGTCTGTTCGCCACCGCGGGTGACTCCGCACCCGGCCAGGAGCACCGCCGCGCAGACGAGACTCGTCAGGATCAGTAGTCGTCTCATTCGGGTCGTTCTCATTCGGGTCCCATCCGTCGCGAATGTGATGCTCAGCAATACTGGACCCGACAGTGACGGGAGTCACTGTTTCGGACGCAACGAAAGTATTGGTCATTGAGTTCACGGCGATCGATCCTGCGACGCGGCACCCGAAGCCTCGCCGGCCAGTTCCTGGCCTTCCAGTTGGTGGTGGTCGCCGTGGTCCTCGTCGCCGTGGCCGCGGTATCGGTCACGCAGTCGACCAAGGAGTTTCGCGACGTCCGCGGGCAGCGCATGATCGCCGTCGCCGAGAACCTGGCGTCGACGCCGATCGTCCGCGAGCGGTACGCCGATCCGTTCGCAGCGCAGATACTGGCGCCCGACGTGGATCGCGCGGTCGCGCTGTCGGGCGCCGGATTGGCCGAGATCCTCGACCCGGCTGGCGTCATTCGGGTGTCGTCGGAACCGTCGCGGGTCGGTCGGACGCTGAATCTGACGGGCAGCGCGGCGCGTCAGGGGCGCGCCTGGTTCGGCGACCTCGACATCGACGGCGTGCACGCCCTGGCCGGGCAGGTGCCGATCAACGACATCAACGGCGCCGTCCTCGCCGTCGTCTCGGTGTCGGAGCGCTATCCGTCTGTGTGGCAGTTGCTCAGCGGCGCGGGTGAGCGACTGCTGGTGTACCTGGGCCTCGGCGCCGCTCTCGGAATGCTCGCCTCTTGGCTACTGTCGCGCCGCATCAAGCGTCAGACCCACGGGCTGGAGATCGCCGAGATCGCGAGCCTGGCCGAACATCGGGAAGCGTTGCTGCACAGCATCCGTGAGGGAGTCGTCGCGGTAAACAACGACGGCGTGATCACGGTGCTCAACGACAGTGCGCAGGAATTGTTGGACGTGGCGCCGGACGCAGTTGGGCGGCGCGTCGACCAGGTCGGAGTCGACCCGGCCGTCACCGAATTCCTGCTTTCCGGTGAGGATCGCCGCGACGTCGTCATCGTCACCCGCACCAGGGTGCTTGCGCTCAACCGACGGTCGGCGACGAGCCAGGGCAAGAGGATCGGAACGGTCACCACCATGCGTGACAGCACCGAACTCGCGTCGATGCAAGGACAGTTGTCGTCACACAAGAGCGTCACCGACACGCTGCGGGCCCAGACACACGAGTTCGCCAACCAGTTGCACACCATCTCCGGTCTGGTGCAGCTCGGAGAATACGATTCCGTGCACGACTTCGTCGGCGCCCTGACGCGACGACGCGCCGAGATCAGTGACGCAGTGACGCAACTCGTCTCAGACCCGGCAGTTGCCGCACTGCTGATCGCGAAGACCTCGCTGGCCGCCGAGAGCGGGGTTGCTCTGACCATCGCGTCCGACTCTCACCTGTCGGCACTGGATCCAGCCCTGGCGACGGACGTGATCACGTTGCTCGGCAACCTCATCGACAACGCGGTCGACGTGTCGGAAGGATCGCGCGACACCCTGGTTACCGTGCACATCGACGACGCGGATGGTATGACGGTGTCGGTGACCGACTCCGGACCCGGTGTGCCGAAACATCTTCGGGAGGAGATCTTCGCCCGCGGCGTCACCTCCAAACCGGACGTGCCGGGCGGACGCGGGATCGGGCTGGCCCTCGTGCGCCTCGTCAGCGCGCAGCTCGGCGGCACGGTCGAGGTCACCGATGCGCCGTTCGGTGGCGCGTGCTTCCGGGTGAGGCTGCCACCGGCACGGTTGGCCGGCCAGGAAACCTTGACGGTGGGGCGGACCGGCCATGCGTGAAGTGCTCGTCGTCGACGACGACTTCATGGTCGCTGAGATCCATCGCAAGTTCGTCGACCACGTCGACGGGTTCGCCGCCGTCGGGTCCGCGCGTACCGGCGCCGAAGCACTCGAGCTGGCGGGAACACTGCGGCCGGATCTCGTCCTGCTCGACGTCTACCTGCCCGACATGACGGGTCTGGAAGTACTGCAGCGCTTGCGCTCCGCCGGCGACCCCGTCGGCGTCATCATGATCACCGCGGCCCGCGAACTCGACACGGTCAGCGGCGCGCTGGACGGAGGCGCCGCCGACTACCTGATCAAGCCCTTCGAGTTCCCGCAGCTGCAGGCCAAACTCGAGTCCTTCGCAGCGAGGGCCGACGCGCTGGCGTCAGCAGGCGGTGCCGATCAATCACTGATCGATTCGTTGTTCGGCCGGAACGGCGGACCATCGGGCACCCCGGCGGCCGACGGACCACTGCCCAAGGGGCTCGGCACCGTCACGGGACAACTGGTGCTGGAGGCCGTGCGCCACGCGGGCGAGGTCTCTGCAGCGGAATGCGCTGAGCTGGTGGGTATCTCGCGGGTCAGCGCCCGACGGTACCTCGAGCACTTCCTGATCGTAGGCGCGCTCGAGTTGCGTCTGCAGTACGGCGCGGGCCGTCCCGAACGGCGCTACTACTTGCGCCGCGCGTAGATCGGCGATCGCGATGCCGATCCCTGATTTCGATTCTACGAGCAGCCCCTCGACATTGCGTCGCCCTGACTCCTCAGCGCCTGGACCGGCTCAGCTTCCCCACGGGCGTGGTCGTCGCATCCGTGGCCAAGGCTCGTCTGCGGTTGGCTTTGCGCGCCACCAGGCCCCAGGACGTGACGACCGTGACGAGCACCAGCACGAGAACCAGATTCTCGTCCGTCGCCGGGTACCACACTCCGGTGATGTAGTGGTCGATGAATCCGTCGGACGGCAGCGGCGCCATGCCCGCGCCTGCCCTGCCCCAGCGCTCCAACGCCGTCAGCGGGCAAATGAAGTCGACGACCTCGATCGCGACGCACCAGATCACCACGGGCAAGTGCAGCCAGATGGTCTTGGGCCAGCGCAGCGCCAGGAATCCGCCGATCACCCCGTAGCCCACGAAGGCGAAGTGAACGGCGACGGTGACCACTACGACGATCGTGTAGAAGTTAGTCATTCTCAGCACCCGAAACTCATGACAAGCCGACCTGAACACGATACCGCTCCCCGATCTCCGATCCAGCTGAGAAGCTTCCGGGTATGCCCCTCCGTCAATTGCTCGGCGTCCTCGCCTGCGCAAGCCTGCTGATGACCGGCTGTGCGCCGTTGAACCGCACCCCCGAGGAGTCCACCCCCGCGGCCGATGGCGGGCGGGCCGACGCGGTGATGCGGATCGTCGACGACGTGATGAAGCAGTCACACCTGAAGGCCGTCATCGTGCGGGTGACACAGGACGGCAAGGAGGTCGTCACACGTGCCGTCGGCGAGTCCATGACCGGTGTTCCCGCTACCCCGGAGATGCACTTCCGCAATGGGGCGGTGGCGATCTCGTACGTCTCGACCCTGCTGTTGCGTCTCGTCGACCAGGGGAAGGTCAAACTCGACGACAGGCTGTCGACGTGGTTGCCCGAGGTGCCGCACTCCGACCGCGTGACCCTGGGCGAGCTGGCTCAAATGACCTCCGGCTACGTCGACTACGTCATCGGCAACACGGCCATGAACGATGCGCTGTACGCCGACCCGTTCCGGCAGTGGACTCCTGAGGAGTTGCTCGACTTCGCCGTCAACCAGCCGCTGCTCTACGAGCCGGGGACCAACTGGAACTACGCGCACACCAACTACGTGCTCCTGGGGTTGGCACTGGAGAAGGCCACTGGCGAGACCATGCCGAAGCTGTTGTCGGAGAAGGTGTTACAGCCCCTCGGCCTGACCAACACGGCGAACTCCGATACCGCCGAGATTCCGTCGCCGGTGCTGCATGCCTTCAGCTCGGAGCGCCGAGCAGCACTCCGGATTCCCGGCGGTACCCCCTTCTACGAGGAGAGCACCTACTGGAACCCGTC
>NZ_JAVROT010000039.1:0-16212 GCF_032162605.1 Mycobacterium sp.
CGGCCTTCGGCGCCCCAGTCGGACCCCCCGACCCCTGCGGAGACCCCGAACCACCACCACCACACGCCGCCAACCCCACCGCAGCACCCACCGCCGCCGCCGTCACCAAGAACCCCCGCCGCCCAAATGTCGCGCGCGACGGGCCCGAATTAGCTGATTTCAGTTGATCGGTCATCAGAATTCCTTAACTCGCTGATCGGATCCCGCTGCGGCAGTGCCGACAGCCCGCACTCGGATCTCCCCACGAACCGCACCGGCCCGATTGAAGGTTCCACCATCGAGGCCGAGCCGTGAACGCGGTTTGAAGATGTTTGAGCTGGTTGACGGGGGGCCGTTCTCTATCTACGGCTGAGTCTGCCTAGTACAGGGCTGTGCCGCTAGGAGCAATATGCGCAAGAGATGCAAGCGAAATTGCACTTGTTGACCAACGACATCAGGGTGATCGAAACCATTGCGCGCGAATTGCGCGCGCAGCCAAAGGGACCCGCTGACGGCGCGGCCATTTTGCTGACAGCGGCAGGATCCGGCGACCTGACAGGTTTTGCGGCTACCGCCAGCTCGCGCTCGGTGGTGCCATCGCCGCCCCTGGCAGCCCGTCGTAGAAACCGCCACTGGCACACGTCGTCAGTTCGAGCTGCATACCCCACGGAGACACGAAGTAGAACCATCGCTGACCCGCGACGGGCGCCGCGGGGTCGACGCCGTTGGGTCCTTCTTGGACCACGACGCCGGGAATCGAACGCACGTAGTCGTAGGCGGCATCGATGTCATCCACGTAGAACCCCATGTGATGACCACCGATGTCACTGTTGCGGGGAAGAACCGTCTGCTGGACCGGTGTCGTGTACTCGAACAGTTCGACGTTGTGGTGCTTGCCGATCCGGATCATGGCGATCTTGCTCACGGCACGTGGGTCGACGTTGAGCCGGCGCCGCATGCCGTCCGACACGTCGTCGGCAAATGGCCCGTCGCGAAAGACGAGTTCCGCGCCGAAGTGATCGACGAAGAACGCGACCGCCTGGTCCAGATTCGGCACGGTGTAGGCGCTATGATCGACCGCCCGCAGCGTGGGGATCTTGGACTCGCGCTCGACGCTCAAAGTACTTCTCCCGTCACGGGTATGGTCGACCGGTCGTTCGGCGCTCACCGATACCCTCGATGCTTGCTCAGTGGGCCGAGAACGTGCTGGTGCGACCGAATTCGTGCTCGCTCCACGGAAGCGAGTCGCCGCCGAACTTCGCCGCACGTACGTCCGCCGAGCGGGCGTGCCCCTCGAAGTTCTCCAGGCGCGCTGCGCGTCCGCAGATGCGGCCAAGCTCCGCGCTGGACGCCGCGTCTTCGATCTCCTGGTAGGTGACCGTCTTGAGGAACTTTCCCACCCACAGCCCACCGGTGTACCGAGCCGCACCCAGTGTGGGCAGCACGTGATTGGTACCGATCGCCTTATCGCCGTATGAGACACACGTCTTCTCGCCCAGGAATAGCGCGCCGTAGTCGTGCATCTCGGTGAGTGCGCGACGCGGTTCGGCGGTCAGGACCTGAACGTGCTCGCTCGCGAATCGGTCCCCCAGTGCGAACGCCTCATTGAGATCATCGACCAGGTGCACTTCGCCGAATCTCTCCCAGGACACTCTCGCCACCGGACTGGTGGGAAGATTCTGCAGCTGGCGCGATACTTCGGCGATGGCCGCGCGGCCCACGCGCTCGGACGTCGTGATGAGCACGCACGGAGAGTCGAGCCCATGTTCGGCCTGGCTGAGCAGATCCGCGGCCACGATGAACGGATCGGCGGTGTCGTCGGCGATGATCAGTACCTCGGTGGGTCCTGCGAACAGATCGATGCCGACCTCACCGAAGAGTTGGCGCTTGGCCTCGGCGACGTAGGCGTTGCCTGGGCCGGTGAGCAGGTTCACCGGGGCGATCGTCTCGGTGCCTAGCGCCAAGGCGCCAATCGCCTGTACCCCTCCTAGAACGTAGATCTCGTCCGCACCGGCCAAATGCATTGCCGCCACGCTCATCTGTGGTGGTTCGCCCCCGTTGGGAGGGGTGGTGGCAGCAACGCGCTCGACACCAGCCACCTTCGCCGTCACGACCGTCATGTGCGCAGACGCCGTGAGTGGATAGCGACCACCGGGTACGTATGCGCCGGAGGCCGACACTGGTACGTGCTTGTGGCCCAGCCGCACGCCCGGCAGAGTCTCGATCTCGACGTCGAGCATCGAATCGCGTTGCGCCTGGGCGAAGTTCCGGACTTGCTGCTGCACGAAGGTCAAGTCGTCGATGACCGTTGACGGCAGATCCGACACGATCTTGGCCACCTCGTCATTGCTGAGACGGAAGCTTTCCGGCGTCCACTTGTCGAACTTCTCGGAGTACTTGCGCACCGCGGAGTCACCGTTGGCGCGGATGTCCTCGAGAACCGCTGCAACCGTCTCCACGACCTGTGGGTCGCTCTTGTGGACGGTGCCGACCTGCGCCGCTGGGGCTTTGAGGGTGACCGACACGGTGAGTCTCCTTAACGATAGTGGCCGTCGTGGGGGGCGTCGCGGGGAGGCCCGCGGCTTCGACCGCAACCTCAGTATTGATGGACTGCTAGTCGCCGGACAGACTCAGGATGTGCAATATGCCGGCCCTCGACTACACACCTGAGTCGAACATCGCGCCGGTCCGATCGCGTTGCCTCAAGCAACTTCGCCCACTGCCGGCATCTGCGTGGGCGAACTGGCTGAATCGATTGCACGGGAATGGATTACATCGTCGTTGGTGGCAATTCCGTTCGCCGTCGTATCGACATCGACATCCTGGAGTTCACCAGGGTTTCGCGTTGCCAGGTTGCGCGCAGTCGGTCTGCGGCAAAGCGCCGAACCAGTGCCTTGCCAACCTCAATCGGACTTCGGCGGCTAACGCAGGTCCCGTTCGCGCGGCGTCGTCGCGCCCCATATCCCCCACGCCTCCGGAACGCTCGGGGCATGGTCACGGCTCGGGGCAAAACCGGACAGTCCACGCAAATCAGCTTGGCCCTGGCCTCCTGCCGCATGCGTGCCGCTCCCCGAACTTCTTCGGGAAAGAACAGGGCCACGGGATATCCCCGGCAACGGGCCTGCAGCTGCCAACTCCACTCTGGACCCCCTGGTGGGGGCAGCGTGACGGCACGCGATGGACCGGCAAGCCGGGCGCGAGGAGGGACTGACTCGATGCTCTTCGTGGGCGCCATGGGGTATATGACTGTGCCGAAGGGGCGCTCGCCGATGGGTCGAAATCGAGTCGGCGGGACGTCGATCTCGCCCATCGGCAGCAGCACCTAGGACTTGGCCAAGAAGCCGGAGTCCAGCAACTGTGTCGTACCAGTTGCGTAGCGGCCCGCATCGGAGACCAGGTACAGGATGGCATTGCTGATGTCCTCGGGCTTCATCCACGGAACCGGTAACAGGTTGGTTCCCTGGAAGGATCCGACCACGTCATCCTTGGTGGGCTGCTCGAGGTCCGGACGAAACAACTTCCACACGAACTCGTTTCCGAGCATGTCGGTGTCGACGTGACCCGGGTTGATGGAGTTGACCCTGATCCCGTACTGACCTACCTCGTTGGCCAGCGACCTCATCAGTCCGGTCACGCCGTGCTTCGACGCGGCGTAGGACGAGATGTTCGCCGATCCCTTGAGGGCATCGACGGATCCGGTGAACACGATGGAACCGCCATCGCCTTGTTCGATCAGCGTCGGAAGCGCCACCCGCACGGTGTTCCAGGGACCGGTGAGGTTGACGTCGAGCATTTCCTGCCAGTCTTCGGGGCTGATCTCCCACGTCAGGCCGCCGGCACAGATCCCCGCGTTCGGGAGCACGATGTCCACGCGGCCGAAGTGTGCGATACCTCGATCGAAGACTGCCTGAACCTGCGCGAGGACGCGCACGTCCGCCTGTTCTGCAACGATCTTGCGGCCCGTCTCCTCGACGAGCGCGATCGTCTCCTCGAGATCTTCGGGCGACGCGCCGGGATAGGGCGTGGACGAGGGCTTCTTGCAGACGTCCAATCCAATGATGTCCGCACCCTCGCGCGCCAGGATCAGCGCATGTGAACGCCCCTGTCCCCGGGCGATTCCCGTGATGAACGCTACCTTGCCATCCAACTGACCCATGGGTTCGATTTTCCTTGATTCGCGGTGACGACGTGTCTTGCCACCAATGCTCGCAAGTCGAATGGAGCACCAGCCAGACTCACAATGCGCAGTCCTGCGGCAGCTTTTGCACGATTCGTGTGCCCGCCGGTCGCAATGGGTCGGGTCCGAGTACTCGGCCGACACCTCTTTTCTCACAATGTGCACCCGAGGGCATACGACTGCGCGTGATGAGTCTGGTCTCAGCCCGATGGCACCCCTAGCGTCATGTGTCGTGCCCACCGCAGCCGCGAGTGACCCGCGGACCCCCCAGGTGGGAATCTTCGATCCCTTCGAGATTCGTGGACTACGCCTGCCCAATCGTGTGCTGATGGCGCCGATGGAGAAGAATCTCTGCACGGCAGACGGCGTGATGACGCAGCGCTACGTCGACTATCTCGTGGCTCGCGCGCGCGGCGGGGTCGGGCTTCTGCGCGTCGAAGCCACCTACGTGGATCCGGTCGGCGGTATGACATTCCGGCAACGCGTGTCTTGATTGCTTCCCGGATGGAATCCGTGCGCTCGCTGGCCGACGCCATCCGGGTCCGCATCGGCGGACGAGTACACGTCATCGGCGATGCGGCGGCGCCGCGCAAACTCGCCGACGCACTTCTCGACGGTGCGCGACTCGGAGGGTCGCTCGAGCGTCGATTCAGCACCGATGGCCAGCGGCACGACGTCTGTGACACACTCCGTGCAGTCGAGGCACCCGGAATTTCGCATCCTGGGTAGAGCGCCCTAACCTCAGATGTGGCTAGGCTCGAAAATGCCTGCGCAATAGCGGCTTTCGAATTGACGGAACGAGTGCAGCAACGACGATCGCTCTCGCGGCCGTGCAACCACCACGAGGGCGAGGATGTGGCATGAAGGTTTCCGACACCAGGGTCAACAAGCGATCGGGCTTGACGTTCACCGCCCTCAGCTTCGGAGCCGCGCCTATCGGCAACTTCAACGGCGTCTTCAGCGACGCCGGCGCCGAGGACATGATCTCGCAGGCCTGGGATCAAGGAATCAGGTACTTCGACACCGCCCCCGGATACGGCAACGGTCTCAGCGAACACCGTCTCGGTCACGCTCTCCGCACGCGCGACCGCAGTGAACTGGTGCTATCGACGAAGGTGGGCCGCGTGCTCGCCCCGACGCTCGATGCACCGTCGGTGAACGGTCAGTACCTCGAGATCCCGCCGTTCGTGGCGGACTACGACTATTCCTACGACGGCGTGATGCGCGCGGTCGAGCAGAGTATGCAGCGGATGCTCACCGATCACTTCGATGTCCTGTTCATCCACGACTGCGACCGCTACACCCACGGTTCGACCGCGCCCGAACTCTTCCATCAAGCGATCGTCAGTGCCTTCCCCGCGTTGGAGTCCTTGCGCGAGCAGCAGGTCGTCAAGGCCATCGGGTTCGGCATCAACGAGACCGACCTGATGGTAGAAGCGGTCAAAGCCACCGATTCCGACCTGTGCCTGCTGGCTGGGCGATACACACTGCTCGAGCAGGACCCGCTCGACGAGCTCTTCCCGATCTGCGAGGAGCGTGGTGTCGGCATCGTGCTCGGCGGCGTCTACAACAGCGGGGTGCTTGCCACCGGCCCAGTCCCCGGCGCCCGCTTCAACTACGCTCCCGCCGACGAGAACATCCTGGCAAAAGCCGGTCAGCTCGAGGAAGCCTGCCGACGGCACGGTGTGCCACTGCCGGCCGTGGCGCTGCAATTTGCCTATGCCCACCCGGCCGTCGTCAGCGCCTGCATCGGCGCCCGCAACGAGCAGCAGCAGGCCACCAATGCGGAACTCTTCGAAGTGGACCTGCCCGGTGAGCTGTGGGACGACCTGCGTGCCGCAGGGCTCATCCGACTGGATGCTCCCACTCCCGAGACCTAGTCATTCGGCCGCAGCACCGGGGACTGAACGCGCCGAACCGGTCCGAAGGAACCGCTGCCCTGGTGCACACTGTGTAACACCACAGCGCGGTTGGCTTCGCGGGTTGCGTCTGATGGAGGACAGCCGAATCGGGAATGCTGTTTATATCAGCGCTCCGAGCTGTCGTCGCCCGCGACACTTGCACGGCCCAACCTGGCGTCGCACTCATCGTCGCCGACCCGCGCGCTGCCGGAGACGACTCAGCTCATCTGAAGCGGAGAGGAACCGAGACGAATGCTGGACACCCTGCCAGTGAGCAATTCCCAGCCCGCGCGTGACCACTACGACGTGATCATCGTCGGCAGCGGTATGGGCGGCGGCACGCTCGCCTATGCGCTGAAGGACGCGGGGGTCAGCGTCCTGTTGCTGGAGCGCGGCGGGTTCGTACCGCAGGAGCCCGAAAACTGGGATGCTGACGAAGTTTTCGCCCGGGGACGCTACAAGAATGCCGAGAGCTGGTACGGCGTCGACGGTAAGCCCTTCAGTCCCGGTACGTATTACTACGTCGGCGGCAACACCAAGTTCTACGGATCATCGTTGGTGCGGTTCCGCCGCGAGGACTTTCTCTCCACCACGCATCAGGACGGCGAGTCGCCCGCTTGGCCGTTCGACTACGAAGAACTCGCGCCCCACTACCGACGCGCCGAGCAGGTCTTCAAGGTGCACGGCGAGCTCGATGATCCAACGCTGGATCGCACCGAGCCGTTCCCCTTCCCCGGCCTCGGTCACGAACAGCCCGTTCAAGCCGCCGCCGACAAGCTGCGAAGGCTCGGTCGAACGCCATCGACGATCCCGCTGGGCCTCGATCTTCGACAGGGCGGCTCCTGCATCAGATGTGCTACGTGCGACGGGTTTCCGTGCCGGACCCTCGCCAAATCCGACGCCGACGTGTGCTGCGTGCGACCTGCAGTGGCCAGTGGTGCCGTCGAACTCGTCACCGGTGCGCTGGTCGACCGAGTGCTCACAGACCCCACTGGCAAGCATGCCGTCGGCGTGGAATGCCGCGTCAATGGCACGCACACGACCATCAAGGCGGGCACTGTCGTCGTCGCGTGCGGTGCGGTCAACTCAGCAGCGTTGTTGCTGCGCTCCGCCAACGAACACCACCCCCGTGGTCTGGCGAACTCGTCAGATCAAGTCGGTCGCAACTACATGGTTCACAACAACTCGATCCTGATCGGCATCAACCCATTCCGGCGGAACACCTCGGTGTTTCAGAAGACGCTGTACTTCAACGACTTCTACTTGCACGGAACGCCCGACCACCCATATCCCCTGGGCCACGTACAACTCATCGGCAAACTCCAAGGCGCCATGGTCAAGGGACAACAGCCACACGTGCCGATGTGGGCGCTCAACATGGCCACCAGGCGCAGTACCGACTGGTGGCTGTTCACCGAGGATCTGCCCGTCCCGGAGAACAGGGTGAACCTGCGACGAGACGGCGGCATCGAGATCGCCTGGGTACCAAACAACGTTCGAGCACACCAGGTCCTGGTCCGTGAGACCACCAAGCTGGTGCGCAAGATGGGGTATCCGATCGTGTTCTCTGAGGGCACCGGCATCGAGGTCAATTCGCATCAGGCAGGCACCGTGCGGGCCGGCGACGACCCCTCCGCCTCGGTGCTCGACCCCAGCTGTCGCACTCACGACGTCGACAGCCTCTTCGTCGTGGACTCGGCCTTCTTCCCTTCCCTCCCGGTGATGAACCCAGCGTTGACGATCGCGGCCAACGCATTCCGCGTCGCTCCCACGATCGCCGCCTGCAGTCTCGATCGCCGCGCCCTTGCGGCCGGATGACCAGTGAATCCCTCCCGCCAAGACCCATGAAAGCAGTGTCATGACGACGAAGAAACTGACCGGCGGCCAAATGGTGGTCGACATCCTGATCCGCGAGGGCGTCGAAAAGGTGTTCGCCATCCCCGGCCACGGAAACACCGCGCTGCTCGACGCGTTCGTCGACCGCGCCGACGAGATCGAACTGGTCCCGGCCATGCACGAGCAGGGGGCGGCGCACATGGCCGACGGCTACTACCGCGCCTCCGGCAAGGTCGCCGCGGTCTGTACGTCGATCGGGCCCGGCGCGACGAACACCCTGACCGGATTGGCCACCGCCTTCGCCGACTCCCAGCCACTGCTACTGCTCACCGGAGCGGTGCACACCTACATGGAGAACCGCGGCGTCCTTCAGGAAATCGACCGTCCGCACGGCAACAACTTTCCGCGGATGGCCGAGCCGGTGGTCAAGCGCTGGTGGCAGCCCAACCGCGTCGAGTCCATTCCCACCGCGCTGGCGCAAGCCTTCAACACGATGTACGAGGGACGCCGAGGGCCGGTGCTCGTCGACATTCCGCAGGATCTTCAGGCCGAGTACGGCGAATACACCCCCCAGACGGGTGCCCGTCGCGCGGCGACCCGTTCGACCGGCGACCCCATCGCCATCGCGCAGGCCGCTGAGCTGCTCGCTGGAGCAACGCGTCCGGTGATCCTGGTCGGTGGCGGTGTGATCGCCGCCGACGCGACGCCCGAACTGCTCGCCCTGGCCGAGTACCTCGGTGCGCCCGTCACCCATTCCTTCCAAGGCAAGGGTGCCTTCCCCGCCGACCACGACCTGTATGCATGGCCGTGCGGCGATATGGGTTCCATCCCGGGCAACGGCGTGACCCGTACGGCCGACGTGATCCTGGCGATCGGCTGCCGCTTCAGCGACCGTGTCACGTCGTCCTACCGCCCCGGAGTCACCTTCAACATCCCCGACACCAAGCTGATTCAGATTGACATCGACGGGTTCGAGATCGGCCGCAACTACCCGGTGGAGGTCGGAATCGTCGGTGACGCCAAGACCTCGCTGCAAGCACTGGCGGGCGCGCTGGCCGACAAGAAGCCGGCTCTGGATTACCGCTCCACGGACTACTTCACCGAACTTCAGGATCTCAAGGCGAAGTGGGACGAGCACCTGCGTCCCATGCGGACCACCGACTACCTGCCGATGACCAACTCTCGGGCCATGGTCGAGATCCGCAAGGCATTGCCCCGGGAAGGCATCCTTGTCACGGATTCGAGCAACCCAGCTAACCAGGCCTTCAACGAGTTTCCGATCTACGGGCCGAAGACCAACATCGTCGCCGGCGGCTTCTCGGGCATCGGCTTTGGGCTGCCCGCCGCGATCGGCGCACAGGTGGCACGTCCGGACACACCGGTGCTGGCCATGATCGGCGACGGCAGCTTCCTGCAGACCGGCACCGAGCTCGCCGCGGTGGCCATGCTGGGTGTGCCACTGGTCGTGGTCGTCCTCAACAATGGCGGCTGGGAAGCGATCAAGGATCTCCAGATCAACCTCTTCGGCGAGGGCCGCAAGGCCACCACGAACTGGACGACACCCGACGGCAAGCCCTACTTCGCCGACATCACCAACTTTGCGCGCTCACTGGGTTGCACTGCTGAGCGCGTCGAGGATCCCGAAAAGCTCGCCGACGCCGTCGAGCGTGCCTTCGCGACTCCGGGTCCCGTGGTGCTGGAGGTCATGAGCGCCCATGAGTTGCCTTGGACCGAAATGCATCCCACGGGTTGGTGGGACATCACCATCCCTGCATACCACGGCGAAACGCGCGACGAGTACGTCAGCAAGCGCGGTTTCTGAGCCGGGAGGTCTAGCCATGGGCAACATCAAACTGGGCCTGAACCTTGAGTTCGCGCGACTGGAAAACCAGGGCTTCGACTGGGCAATGGATCAGGCCGCCGAGATCGGCTACAAATACATCGAGCCGATGGTGCATTGGGGGCGCGAACTTCTCAGCGCCGCGGGCTACTTTCACAGCCGGTCGATGCTGGACGATCCGCTCATCCTCAAGAAGGCCGCCGACGACCGGGGTCTTCGGATCTCCTCGCTGTCAAGCCACGCCCCGTTGGCCAAACCCGACGTCGCCGTGGAATACCTCCGTCAGTCGATTCGGTATGCGGCCGAAGTCGGTGCGCCGATGATCATGGTCGACGACGGTCCGACACCGTTGTGGACCACCGAGGACGAGAACTACACCTTGATGCGGTACACGCTTCAAGAGGCCGCCCTGGTCGCCGAACCGCGGGGCATCAAGATCGCCATCGAAACCCACGGCCCGTATACCGCCACTCCAGAGCGGCTGCAAAAGGTGATGGCGCTGGTCGACAGTCCGGCTTTGACCATCAATCTCGACACCGGCAACAGCTATCTCAGCGAGAACGATCCCCATGAGTGGCTGGAGCAGATCGTCGGCCAGGTCACGCACATGCACGCCAAGGACATCAGCGTCGAGGACGCCCGCCGCCTGCGCGGAAAGGTCCGCGGCATGCTGGGTTGTGCGTGTGGCGAGGGAGTCATCGATTGGGAGCGCATCGTCAACACTCTGTCGAAGGCGGATCACGACGTCGTTCTCTCGGTGGAGTGCGGCAGTCTCGACGCGGCCCAAAAGAGCTTCGTCCACCTGCGTGACCTGATCGAACGGGTTCAAGGCTCGATCGAGTGACCGAACGCGTGTAACCGATTACTAGACAACGGCATCGACGGGGAGAGGAAGTCGACATGGCGGAGACCCCACGCCCACGGCCTCAACGGCGTGCACTTCTTCACCCGCGGCAAGGCCATCACCGCCCGCTGGCTCGACCCCAGCCACGGCGGCATCAACCCCGGCTTCCCCCAAAACCAGTAACTGCTCGTTGCGCACGCCGCTCAGCGACCGACCCACGGGCCGTCTCCCGGCCCACCTCGACGACAACGAAAGTCCGGTCATGACTGCAAACATCGCTTTCCCCCGTTACTCGAGAATCGGCCCGGGCGCCGTCAACGAGCTTCCAGCCCTCATTGAGAGCCTCGGACTGCACCGTCCGCTGCTCGTCACCGACGCGTATCTCACCAAGACCGGCGCCGCCGATCGCGTCCTTCGACTGCTCCGCAATGCGGGATTGACGGTGGCGGTCTTCGACGGGACGGTGCCAGACCCCACGACGGAGTCACTAGAGCGCGGCGTCGAGGCCGTGCGCGCCCACGACGCAGATTGCGTCATCGGCTTCGGCGGCGGAAGTCCGATGGACTCTGCGAAGGCACTCGCCGTGCTGGCCTCCCAGGGCGGCCCGATGCGCAAGTTCAAGGCGCCGAACAGCTATAGCGGCCCGGCCCTGCCCATCATCGCGATACCTACGACTGCGGGAAGTGGTTCCGAAGCCACGCAATTCACCGTCATCAGCGACAGCGACAATGACGAGAAGATGCTCTGTCCGGGCATGTCCTTCCTTCCCTTCGCCGCGATCATCGACTACGAACTCACGACGTCGATGCCACCCAGGCTCACGGCGGACACCGGCGTGGACGCACTCGCCCACGCCGTCGAGGCGTACGTCAGCCGCAAGGCCAACCCGATCAGCGATGCCATGTCGCTGTCGGCGATCGGGCTGATCTCGGCGAATCTTCGTCGCGCCTACCGGAACGGGGCCGATCACGCCGCACGCGAGGCGATGATGGCAGCCGCAACACAAGCCGGCATGGCCTTCTCCAATTCCAGTGTCACCCTGGTACACGGAATGAGCCGCCCCATCGGAGCGCACTTCCACGTCGCACACGGCCTTTCCAACGCCATGCTCTTCCCCGCCGTGACGGCCTACTCGGTGTCCGGCGCCGAAGCCCGCTACGCCCAGTGCGCCCGCGCCTACGGAGTCGCCGATCCGAGTTCCAGCGACGAAATTGCGTCGCGGGCAATGGTGGAGGCCCTCACCGAACTATGCCGCGACTTGGAAGTCCCGACTCCGAAGAGTTACGGGATCGACCAGGGCGCGTGGACTCAGCTGACTCCACTGATGGCCGAGCAGGCCATTGCATCGGGTTCGCCGGCCAACAATCCGGTCGTGCCGACCCTGGACGACATCGAGCGCATCTACGGGCAGGTCTACGCCTGAGGTACGGCTGATCGCAACATAGAAGCGATCAGCCTCTCCTCCCTTGGTTTTGACTCTTGGAGATGGCGAGCGTCAGCCGTCGACCCGTGGACCAAACATCCGAAGACGCACCGTTGTGCGCGGGCTTCGCCCGCCGTCGAGCGTGCCACTGCCGCAGTCCCGCGGATGCAAACCACGAAAGCCCTGCCGAGCAAGTGCGAGGCAGGGCTTTCGTGGACTCCGTGACGCGGGAGACCTTCCGGGGAAGGCTGCCGGTTAGCTCGTCACACCGTCGACGGTAGGTCGGCGAGCAATCGCTGGGTGTACTCGTGCGTGGGATGATCCAGGACTTGGTCGACCGGGCCGTGCTCGACGATGACGCCTTCGGAGAGCACCACGACTTCTTGGGCGATACTGCGCACCACGGCGAGGTTGTGCGTAATGAATACCATCGACAGTCCGCGTTCGGATTGCATCTGGCGCAATTGCTCAACCAGCAGCGCTTGCACCGAAACGTCTAGCGCCGAGGTGATCTCGTCGCAGACCATGACCTCTGGGTCGACGATCAACGCGCGCCCCACTGCGACGCGTTGTCGCTCGCCGCCAGACAACTGCTGCGGCAGGCGCTCTGCGTACTCCGTGGACAACGCAACGGTTTGGAGGATTTCGTTCACCTTCTCGCTGCGTTCGGCTCGGGACAGGTCGAAAAAGTAGCGCAGCGGCTCTTCGAGGTTCTGCCGTACCGTCATCCGCGGATCCAATGATCCGTAGGGGTTTTGGAAGACGTACTGCAGGGTGCGACGGTGTTCCTTGCTTCGGCGCTGTGGATTCGAACTGAGCTTGGTGCCAGAGAGTTCGACGTCGCCCGTCCAGTCGGTGTGTAGTCCGACCAGTGAGCGGGCCAAGGTCGTCTTGCCCGATCCCGACTGGCCGACGACGGCGGTACATCGTCCTGCCGTGACGTCGAAGCAGACGTCGCGGAGGACTTCCAGATGGCCATAGCTTGCGGCCAGGTTGCGCACCGTGAGTACCGAGTCCGGGTGTCCTGACAACGCGGGAACCGGTTCCTTGGCATGCTCTACTGACACCGGGGGTTCGGGGAAGATACACCTCACCAAGTGCGGCTCGCCGTTTCCGAGATCGCGCAAGGCCGGCAGTTCCTCCCGGCAGGCGTCCTCGACGGAGCTGCACCGGTCGGCGAAGGAGCAACCATGGGGCCACCGCCCCGGCCGCGGGGGCCGACCCTCGATACCGACGAGAATCTCGCTGCGCGTCGGACTGGGGACTGCTTTCAGAAGACCCACCGCGTATGGATGGCGCGCCCCGCGAAACACGGCCTGGGTGCCCGCGTGCTCAACGAGGCGGCCGGCGTAGAGCACGGCGGTGTGGTCGGCGAGCTGGGCGACCACGGCCAGGTCGTGGCTCACGTACACCGAGGTCACCTGGTGTTCGACCGTCATCTCGCGCACGGTTTCCAGGACCCGGCGTTGCGTGGTCACATCGAGCCCGGTGGTCGGTTCGTCGAGAACGATCACGCGTGGTCGGCAGCTGAATGCCATGGCGATTCCGACGCGTTGCTGCTGACCACCCGACATCTGGTGGGGGTAGCTATTGAGGAATGCGGCCGTAGCAGGCAGTCCGACCTCCCCCATCAACTGCGCCACGCGCTGGTCGACGGTCTC
Organism: Mycobacterium sp.; assembly: GCF_032162605.1. GTDB lineage: Bacteria > Actinomycetota > Actinomycetes > Mycobacteriales > Mycobacteriaceae > Mycobacterium. Next base: position 13,662 of record NZ_JAVROT010000039.1, read on the forward strand.
GTTGTCGAAGAGCGCGTCGCCATGAATGATGATCGCCTCGCGCAGTTGCCGCCCGACCCGCAGCGCGGGATTTAGACCACTGGCGGGATCTTGCGGGACGTATGCGACCAGGCGGCCGCGAGCGTCTTGCAGTTCCTTGCCGCCTAGCGCCAGGACGTCGACGCCGCCGATGGACACGCGACCGCTCGCGATGCGCAAACCCTTGCGCGCCAAGCCGAGAAGAGCCACGCCAATGGTGCTCTTGCCCGAACCGGACTCCCCCACCAGACCGAGGACCTGGCCGGGAGCGACGCGGAAGGAGATGTCTTCGACGACAGGAGTTCCGCGCCCATCGGTGACGACTGTCAAGCCCTCCACGACCAAGCCGTCTGAGGCAGCGGTGCTACTTTGGCGTGGATACGCCACTGTTGCTGTCATTTCGTCGTCAACTCCAATGTGGTAACCGATGGTGCGTCTTCACCGCGTTCGCCGCCAAAGGCCACCCGCGCCAACGCATCTGCGAAGACGTTGGTCCCCACGGCCAGAATGGCCAGCACGATGGCAGGGGCCAGGACGCCCCAGTAGTTCGTTGCCAGGCCGAGCCTGTTCTCGTTCACCATCACGCCCCAGGACGGGTTGGGAGGCTGTGTGCCGAACCCGAGGAAGTTCAGGCCGGCGATCAAGATGATCGAGAAGCTCAGTCGTAGACCGCTTTCCACCGCCAAGGGCGTAGTCAAGCTGGGCATGATGTGTCGCGTGATCACCGTGCGCGGAGGCACGCCCCACAACGCGACAGCCTTGACGAAGTCACGTTCGCAAATGTCTTGCGCCGAGGCGTACATGACTCTGGCGACCTGCGGAGCCTGACACAAGGTCACGCCAACGACCACCAGCCACGGCTTCGCACCGATCACGCTGACGATCAACAGTACGAAGACCAGCTGCGGGATCGCCAGCATGACGTCGACCGTGCGCATGATGAGTGTTTCGGTCATCTTGCCGCGGTACGCCGCCACCACTCCGGCGACGGCACCGAGAAGCACCGCGAGCACAGTGGAGGTCGCCGCCAGGAGCAGCAATGACCAGCCACCCTGGAGAAGGCGTGCAAGTACGTCGCGGCCGAGCGCATCGGTGCCCAGGACGCCGTTGCCGTTGCCCGGCAACGAGTATGGCATTCCGGCGAAATCGGTCGCCGATTCGGAGGGGATGAACGGTCCGATGAACGCCAGACCGACGACCAAAAGCGTGAGTGCCAGACCCACCTGCCCGCGACGGGCGGCGAGGGCGCCGCGAAAGATCCGAGCGACGGAGCCACGCCGCTTGACCGGTGTCGGCGCCTTCGATGGTGCTGCTGAATTAACGGTGTCGGTCACGGGTCACCTCGGGAGTCGTCGGCGGGGAGTTACGAGCAGGACGGCCACGTCCGTGGCCACATTGAGGAAGACATAGGCGATCGCGAGCAGCACCACCAGGAACTGGATCACCGGCACGTCTCGATCCGTGATCGATGCCACCAGGCTCAACCCGATGCCCGGATACTGGAACACGGTTTCGACGAGGGCGATCCCGCCTGCGAGATAGAGCAGATTCAGGCCGACGACCTGGATGGTCGCCGCAAGAGAGTTCGGTAGGGCATGGCCGAAGAGCAGCCGGCGGGTGCTCGCGCCTTTGAGCGTTGCGACCTCGACGTAGTCGGAACTCATGGCTTCGATCAGCGAGGCCCTGAACATTCGGAACACATAGGGCGTGACCACGATCACCAGTGCCACCACCGGAAGAACCAATTTGTTGGGTTCGTTCCAGATGTGCTCGCCGAGAGGCAGGATGCTCACCGCGGGAAACCAGGTGAATACGGTGACCGCAAAGATCATCACGACGAACACCGCAACGACGAACTCGGGCAGCGAGCTCGCCACTAAGGCGGTCACCGAGAGCGAGTGATCGATCCAGGTGTCGTGTCGAGCGGCCGCCCACATGCCAAGCAGCACGCCCAGGATCGTCGAGATGATCGCCGTCACGACGATCAGCACGATCGAGTTGGCCAGCCGAGACCCCATGAGGTCCCACACCGGTTGTCCCTGGGTCAGCGACGTCCCGAAGTCGCCACGCAAGGCGCCCGAGACCCAACTCAGATATCCGCTGATCGGCGACTGATCTAGATGAAGCTGGTGGCGCAGGTCGGCGAGCCGTTGTGGCGTTGCCTGCTGTCCGAGGATCGCGGTCGCGGCGTCACCGGGCAGGATCAACGTCGCCGCGTACACGACGATGGAGATCACGAACACCGAGACGACGCCGGTGATCAGTCGCCGCGCGAGCAGCGAGCGGATCGGGTGACTCTTCCGCCCCTTGGGCTTCTTGGGGGCGGTGGCGCCCGTCGGTGCTTCGAGTGTCTCAGTCATGTTGACAACTCCTCAAGTAACTCGTCATGGCCTAGGTGAGCCAGAAGTTGGCGAAGTCGTTGCCGCCGGGGCTGTAGCCGTTGGCGTTTTCCTTGACCCCGCCAACCTTGGGCGAGGCCGCATCGATCACGGGGAAGAAGTACGGCACGATGTAACCACCACGGTCGTAATCG
>NZ_JAVROT010000040.1:0-3483 GCF_032162605.1 Mycobacterium sp.
TCACCGAGAAGTACTACGAGATGGTCGACGACGCGCGGATCCGCAAGACCAAGATCAAGGCGCGCGAGTTCTTCCAGACGCTGGCGGAGCTCCAGTTCGAGTCGGGCTACCCGTACATCATGTACGAGGACACGGTGAACCGGGCGAACCCCATCGAGGGCAAGATCACCCATAGCAACCTGTGCTCGGAGATCCTGCAGGTGTCGACGCCGTCGTTGTTCAACGAAGACCTGACCTACGCCAAGGTGGGTAAGGACATCTCGTGCAACCTCGGCTCGCTGAACATCGCCAAGGCCATGGATTCGCCGGACTTCGCGCAGACCATCGAGACGTCGATCCGCGCGCTCACCGCCGTCAGCGATCAGACCCACATCTGGTCGGTGCCCTCGATCGAGCAGGGCAACAACGACTCTCACGCCATCGGCCTCGGGCAGATGAACCTGCACGGGTACCTGGCCCGCGAGCGGATCCTCTACGGCTCCGAAGAGGGCATCGACTTCACCAACATCTACTTCTACACGGTGCTCTACCACGCACTGCGGGCGAGCAATCGCATTGCGGTGGAGCGGGGTAAGGCATTCGGAGGCTTCGAGCGCTCGAAGTACAAGTCGGGTGAATTCTTCGACAAGTACACCGAGCAGGCGTGGGTGCCGGCGACCGAGCGGGTGCGCGAGTTGTTCGACGAGACAGGAATTCGCATTCCGACGCAGGACGATTGGCTGCGGTTGAAGGAGTCGGTGCAGGCGCACGGCATCTACAACCAGAATCTGCAGGCCGTCCCGCCGACCGGATCGATCTCCTACATCAACCACTCGACCAGCTCGATCCACCCGGTGGCTTCCAAGATCGAGATCCGCAAGGAAGGCAAGATCGGCCGCGTCTACTACCCGGCGCCGTATCTGACCAACGACAACCTGGAGTACTACCAGGACGCGTACGAGATCGGCTACGAGAAGATCATCGACACCTACGCCGCCGCCACCCAGCACGTGGACCAGGGCTTGAGTCTGACGCTGTTCTTCAAGGACACCGCCAGCACGCGCGACGTCAACAAGGCGCAGATCTACGCTTGGCGCAAGGGCATCAAGACGCTGTACTACATCCGTCTGCGCCAAATGGCCTTGGAGGGAACAGAGGTCGAAGGCTGCGTCAGCTGCATGCTGTAGGGCGCGGCCGCACCCCGAATAAATCAGTGGAATTCGGCGGCCGACTCGGTCAGGCTCGAATGCGTGAATGTTCGCCTGTACACCTCGCCGGATGACTTCGGCCCGGTAGCCCGCTGGGTCTACCGGAGGGACCCGGTGCTGTTCACCACCGAGCTCACCACCTTGCGCACGTCGCGGTGGCCGGACGGTCACGTCCTACTGTCGGTCGCCGACTGCGACGGCACCGTCGGTGCGGCACTGCAGATGCGGGATGCGGTCCTGTTGGTCAACGGACTGCCGCCCGAGTCGGCGAAGGCCGTAGCCGCAGCGCTCGCGCCGGTGCGGGCCGATCTGCCCGCCATTCGCGGAACGTCAGCCACGGCAGCGGCTTTCAGTGAGGCGTGGACCGAGGTCGCCGACGTCAGCGCGACGCCGGAGTTCCAGGAGACCCTGTACCGCCTCGACGAGCTCAGGGCGCCCGTCGGCGTCGTGGGTGTGCCGCGACTCGCCGGGGACCAGGACGGCGAGTTGCTCGTCGGATGGCTCGACGCGTTCTTCGTCGAGGCGTTCGGCGCCGAGTCGAATCCTTCGGCGAGCCGCGGCGTGCTTCGTGACATCGCCGACGCAGGCGGCCGCGTCGTGCTGTGGACGGTGGACGGCGCGCCTGCTGCGATGGCACGGGTTCACGGATGTCTTCTGGGGATGTCGCGGATCGGTCCGGTGTACACGCCGCCGGAGTACCGCGGAAACGGCTATGGCACAGCGGTTACCGCCGAAGCGGTGCGACACGTCGGCCGCGACGGCGCAAGCGACGTGGTGCTGTTCGCCGACGTCGCCAACGCGGTGTCGAACGGGATCTACCGTCGGTTGGGTTTCGTGCCCGTCGCCGAGCACGTGCAGTACGCGTTCTCGGTTTGACCGAACCGGCGCAATGACCGTCAGTCGAGATGGGTAACATCGACCTGTGACGGCCACCACTGATATGGCAAGAGGTCTCTGACGTGTCCGCCCCCTTCTTCAGTCGCGAGCGCATCGTCGCTGCGCCGGGGTGGAATCGCTGGCTGGTGCCGCCCGCGGCGCTGTCGATACACCTGTCGGTGGGTGCGGCGTATTCGTGGAGCGTCTTCAAGAAACCGCTGGAGGGCGCGCTGGGCATCTCGGGCACGCTGAGCGCTCTGCCGTTCACCATCGGCATCGTCGTGCTCGGCCTGTCGGCCGCGCTATTCGGCACCTGGGTGGACCGCAACGGGCCGCGGATGGCGATGTTCGCAGCCATGTGCTGCTTCTGCGGCGGTTGGTTGGTTGGCTCGGCCGGACTGGCCACGCGTCAGTACTGGCTGGTGCTGCTCGGCTACGGCGTACTCGGCGGAATCGGTTGGGGCATCGGCTATATCTCACCGGTCTCGACTCTGATCAAGTGGTTTCCCGACAAGCCCGGAATGGCGACGGGCCTGGCGATCATGGGCTTCGGCGGTGGTGCCCTGATCGCCTCGCCGTGGTCGACCGCGATGCTCGGCTTCTTCGGCAGCGACTCGTCGGGCATCGCCAAGACGTTCCTGGTGCACGGCCTGGTCTACGCGGTGTTCATGTCACTGGGGTGGCTGCTGGTGAGGGTGCCCAGGCCGGACTGGAAGCCGCACGGGTGGACGCCATCGCCGCCGACGGTGGGCTCGCTCGTGTCCGTTGGTCAGGTGTCGGCGAACAATGCGATCAAGACACCGCAGTTCTGGTTGCTCTGGGTCGTGTTGTGCTTCAACGTGACTGCGGGGATCGGCATCCTGGAGAAGGCCTCGCCGATCTACCAGGACTACTTCCCCGCGGCGGGTGCCGCGGCTGCTGCCCTCGCGGCGGCTGCCGCCGGCTACGTCGCACTGCTCTCGCTGGCGAACATGCTGGGGCGCATCGGCTGGTCGAGTCTGTCCGACAAGATCGGTCGCAAGAACGCCTATCGGATGTACCTCGGCGTCGGCGCACTGTTGTACCTGGCCATCACGCTGATGCAGAACTCGAACAAGGTGGCATTCCTGGTCTGCACGTTGCTGATCCTGTCGTTCTACGGCGCCGGGTTCGCCACCGTTCCGGCGTATCTGCGCGACCTGTTCGGCACGTATCAGGTCGGAGCAATCCACGGCCGGCTGCTCACGGCTTGGTCGGTCGCGGGCATCCTCGGGCCGATCATGGTCAATGCCATCGCCGACAGCGAGAAGGCCGCGGGCAAGTCCGGACCCGAGCTGTACACGTTGTCGTTCTCGATCATGATCGGGCTGCTGATCGTCGCGCTGGTGTGCAACGAACTCCTCAAACCCGTTGACGCGAAGTGGCACGAACCGTCCAGCGA
>NZ_JAVROT010000041.1:0-34489 GCF_032162605.1 Mycobacterium sp.
GACCGACCGCGTGGTGCGGTCGATCAACTGGACGCCGAGTTCCGCCTCGAGTTGTTGAATCTGCCTGCTCAACGGTGGCTGCGTCATGTGCAGGCGTTCGGCCGCGTGCCCGAAGTGCAGTTCCTCGGCGACGGCTATGAAACAGGACAGCCGGGCGAGCGAGAACACCGATGCACTCCCAGTATCATTCGGCGCCTTCGTTGCGCCGGAGCTGCATCAGTCTAGCTACCAGCGCGGGCTGATCGCCTCGTATTCGGGACGGATGCTCTGCATGTAGCCCGTGTCGTCACGGTTGCGGATGCCGCACCGGACGTACTGCTCGTGCAGCGCGCCGAGTGCGTCATCGTCGATCTCGATGCCCAGCCCCGGCGAGGTCGGCACGGTAACCGCACCGTCGCGGATCTCCAGCACGCCGGCCTTGACGACATCTTCGGTCTTCCACGGCCAGTGCGTGTCGCACGCGTAGCTGAGATTCGGCGTGGCGCCGGCCAGATGCACCATCGCGGCCAGGCTGATGCCGAGATGGGAGTTGGAGTGCATCGACAACCCAAGGCCGAATGTGTCGCAGATGCCTGCCAGCAGGCGCGACCGCTGCAGCCCACCCCAGTAGTGGTGATCCGACAGCACGACGGACACGGAGTCCTTCGCGATCGCCGGAGCCAGGTGGTCGAACGCGACGACACACATGTTGGTGGCCAGCGGCATCGGGGCCTGGGCCGCGACTTCTGCCATCCCGTCCAGATCCGGGGTCGGGTCCTCGAGGTATTCGAGAATGCCCGCCAGCCCGGCGGCCACCTTGACCGATGTCTGAGGCGTCCACGCCGCGTTCGGATCGAGCCGCAACGGATGATGGGGGAACGCCTCGCGCAACGCCTCGACGGCCTTCATCTCCTCATCGGGCGGGAACACTCCACCCTTGAGTTTGATTGCGCTGAAACCATATTCGCCGATCATGCGCTTGGCCTGCGCGACGATGCCCGCCGGATCCAGCGCCTCACCCCATGAATCGGGCTCACCGCCGGGATGCGCCGCCCACTTGTAGAACAGGTAAGCGCTGAACGGCACCGTGTCGCGCACCTTGCCGCCGAGCAGATCGGAGACCGGCCTGCCTGCGGCGTGGCCCTGCACGTCGAGGCAGGCCACCTCGAATGGCGAGAACACCTGATCGACGGCACTCGCCGACGTGATCATGCCCGCGGTGCCCACTGCGGCGTCGTCACCTCGAAGCCGGTCGGCGACGGCGGCGCGAATCTCGTTGAGCCCGAATACGTCCAACCCGACGATCACGTCGGCGGCGGCTTCGAGCCGAGCCAGGTGCCTGGTGTCGGTGTAGGTCTCCCCCAGCCCGACCAGCCCTGCGTCGGTGTCCAGCTGGATGATCGCCCGCAAGGCGAAGGGCTGGTGCACGCCGACGGTGTTGAGCAGCGGCGGGTCGACGAACGCGACCGGCGTGATGCGGGCGCCCGTGATGCGGAACGGGCTGGGCGCCATCAGCGTCCTCTGTTCTTCGCGCAAGCGCTCACTGGTGCACCATCGCGAGCTCGTCGGCGATCACCGCACGCCCGGCAGCGATGATCTGCGCAAGCGTGTCGAGATCCTCCGGCGACGGCATGATCAGCGGCGGTCGAACCGGTCCTGCGTCGATGCCCTCCATGGTGACGCCCGCCTTGATAAGCGACACCGCGTAGCCGGGCACCGTGTCGCGCAGCCGGACCAGGGGGTGGAAGAAATCGCGCAGCAGCGCCGCGACCAGATCGTCATCGCCGCGTTCCAGCCCCTCGTAGAAGGCCAGTGCGAGCTCCGGTGCGAACGCGAAGGCGGCCGACGAGTACAGGGTGACGCCGAGGGCGCGGTACGCCTGCTGCGAGACCTCGGCGGTCGGCAGGCCGTTGAAGAACTGAAAGGGCTTGCCCTCCTGCGCGAGTGCATCGGTTACGGCACGCACGACGCGGGCCACCAGGTCGACGTCGCCGGTACCGTCCTTGAACCCGACGATGTTGGGGAGGTGCGCGACCTCCACCGCGGACGCCTCCGTGTAGCGGGCGTTGCCCCGGTTGTAGACGATGACGGACAGGTCCATGGCACCCGCCACCGCGCGGGTGTAGTCGACCAGTCCTTGCTGCGGCATGGTGACGAGATACGGCGGCAGCAGGAGCAGCCCGTCGGCGCCTGCCTCGGCGGCAGCCCGCGCGAAGATCTTGGCCTGGGCCACCGAGCCGCCCGCGCCTGCGTACACCGGCACCCGGCCGCCCGTCGCCTCGACCGCGGTGCGCACCACGTCCGCGAACTCACCCGTCTCCAGAGCATGGAATTCGCCTGTGCCACAAGCGATGAATACCCCACCGGGGCCTGCGTCGACGCCCTTGGCGACGTGCTCGGAGAGCTTCGACAGATCGACGTCACCGCTCTCGGTGAAGGGGGTTACGGGAAAGAAAAGTACGCCGTCCAGCATGTCGTGACTCCTTGGTCGCAGATTCGTTGGGTCAGTCTTGGGTGAGCTGGCCGTCGATGCGGCGCCACAGACCGTCGGGGTTGCCGTCGGCTATGGCACTGGGCAACAGGGCCTTCGGGACGTCCTGATAAGCCACCGGCCGCAGGAACCGCTCGATCGCGCAGGCCCCGACGGAGGTCGTACGCGAATCCGAGGTCGCGGGTGACGGCCCCCCGTGCACCATTGCGTGGCCGACCTCGACACCCGTCGGCCAACCGTTGAAGAGGATGCGCCCGACCTTGAGTTCCAGCACCGGGAGCAACCCGGCCGCGTCGTCGTAGTCGGATTCGTCGACGTGCAGCGTGGCGGTGAGCTGACCCTCGAGATCGGCTGCCACCGAAGCGACTTCGGCAACGTCGGCGCACCGCACGACCAGGCTGGACGCACCGAACACCTCCGCCTGCAGAGCCTCGGACCGGCGGAAGGTCGTCGCGTCCGTGCTGAACAGCGCGGCGCGGCAGGTCGTCCGCTCGTCGCCCGCGGCACCGCGCACGACGAGGTCGGCATCCTCGTCGAGCGCAGCCACCCCGTCGGCGTAGCTCTCGGCGATGGCGGGCGTCAGCATCGGCGTCGCCCCGGCCTGAACCAAGGCGTCTCTGGCGGAGGCGATGAAGGTGTCCAGTCCTGGGCCGTCCACTGCGATGACCAGGCCGGGGTTCGTGCAGAACTGTCCCGAGCCCATCGTCAGGGAACCGACGAACGCGCGGCCCAGATCGACACCGCGGCTGGCGAGCGCCCCGTCGAACAGGAATACCGGGTTGATGGAACTCATCTCGGCATAGACGGGGATGGGTTCGGGGCGCCCAGTGGCGGCAGCGACCAAAGCCGTTCCTCCGGAACGGGATCCGGTGAAGCCGACCGCCTTGATCCGCGGATCCGTTACCAACGTCGCGCCGAGTCCTCGGCCGGGGATGAACAGCAGCGAGAACGTGCCCGAAGGCAACCCCGACGCGCTGACGGCGGCGGTGACGGCCCGCCCCACGAGCTCGGAGGTCCCCGGGTGGGCGTCGTGTGCCTTGACGACGACGGGGCAGCCCGCGGCGAGCGCCGAGGCGGTGTCACCGCCCGCGACGGAGAAGGCCAGCGGGAAGTTGCTGGCGCCGAACACCGCGACGGGGCCGAGGGGGACGGCACGCTGCCGGATGTCCGGGCGCGGCAACGGCGCTCGTTGCGGTTGGGCCGGATCGATGCGGGCGCCGTTCCAGCTACCCTCGCGCAGCACCTCGGCGAACAGCCTCAGTTGGCCGGTGGTGCGGCCGACCTCGCCTGCGATGCGTTGTGGCGGTAGTCCGGTCTCGGCAGAGGCTCTGGCGACCAGGGCGTCGCGGAGCGCCTCGACGTTGTCGGCGATCCGCTCGAGGAAACGGGCCCGCTGCTCCGAGGTCGTGGCGCGGTACACGTCGAACGCCGCCGCGGCCGCTGCGCACGCAGCGTCCACGTGCGTGGTGTCCCCGTGGCGGTAGGGGGGTTCGAGTGCGGTTCCGGCGACGGGGTCGAAGCCACGGATCTCGGGACCGGTGCCCGCCACGGGATCGCCGGCGATGATCATCTGACCGGTCAGGGTGTCGGTGCCATACTCAGCCGTTTGGGTCACACGGTCAACGCTAGGGCCCAGATCAATACATGTCCAAGACCGATACGGCACCGACTAATGCAACAGTTGGATTAGTCAGAGGGTGGGTGTCAGGCGGACTTCTTGCCCCTCAGCGCCAGCCGCCGCAGGACGTCCTGGCCCAGCCCATGCAGGTCCAGCCCCGGCGCCGCGGAGATCAGCGTCACGCCGTCGGCGACCCCTGCAGCCTCGACGTCGGAGATCAGCCCGGTCAGCCCGTCGACGGTTCCGGCGTAACGCAGGGTTCCGTCGTCGACGGCCGCCATCGAGTCGCGTACGGAGCGGAAGTCCGGCGCCACTGCGACCGTCACGTCGAGAATGACTTGAACCTCACCCCGATCGGACTGAATCCGCGCACGTCCACGCTGAGCGCGCTGCAAGTCGGGCGCCGCCAGCCGGACGGTGGGCCGGTCGCCCGCGGTCAGCTCGCTCCAATTGTCTCCTGCCGTATCCACCACGAATAGCCGCACGCAGGACAGGTTAGGTGCGCGACGGTTCTGCGGCGACGGTTGCGATCAGCCAGAATCCATTGCGATGACATCGGTTCCTGGCAAGGCTCTCGGGACGGCTTTGAATCGTGACCTGGAACCTCGTGCGGCGCTGATGGGTGCGCGCCAAGGGCTTAGTAGTTTGTACTCGTGACAGCGGACGCTCGGCCCGACATCCCCGCGCAGTACCTGTTGTCGGCATCCGCACCCGAACCCCGCACGCTGATCGACGTCCTGCACGCGACCGCGGCACTTCATCCCGACGCTCCGGCACTCGACGACGGCGACGTACAACTGACCTACGCCGAGCTGATGAGCGACATCGACGAGAGCGTGACGTGGCTGGCCGCCCGCGGAATCGGTCGCGGCGACCGCATCGGCATCCGGATGCCGTCGGGCAGCTACGCGCTCTACGTCGCCATCCTCGCGGCGCTCGCCGTCGGCGCCGCGTACGTGCCGGTGGACGCCGACGATCCCCAGGAGCGGGCCGACCTGGTGTTCGGGGAGGCCCAGGTCGTGGCAATCATCACCGAGCAGGGCCTGGTCCGCGGACCCGGCTCGTCGCGTGGGTGGCGCGCCGGAGAACCCCTGAACCGTGACGACGCCTGGATCATCTTCACCTCCGGTTCGACCGGCACTCCCAAGGGCGTCGCCGTCACGCACCGCAACGCCGCCGCCTTCGTCGATGCCGAGGCTCGGATCTTCCTGCAGGACAACCCGATCGGGCCGGGCGACCGGGTGCTGGCGGGGTTGTCCGTCGCGTTCGACGCGTCGTGTGAGGAGATGTGGCTGGCCTGGCGCTACGGGGCCTGCCTGGTGCCCGCCCCGCGCTCGCTGGTGCGCAGCGGGATGGACCTTGGACCGTGGCTGGTAGCCCGCGACATTACGGTGGTCTCCACGGTTCCGACGTTGGCGGCGTTGTGGCCCGCCGAGGCACTCGAGGCGGTGCGGCTGCTGATCTTCGGCGGCGAGGCCTGCCCTCCAGAGCTGGCCGAGCGGCTCGCGGTCGACGGTCGCGAGGTGTGGAACACCTACGGCCCCACCGAGGCGACCGTCGTCGCCTGCCTGGCCCCACTTACTGGAAGGGGGCAGGTCAGCATCGGCCTGCCGTTGGCCGGCTGGGACCTCGCCGTCGTCGACAAGGACGGCAACCCGGTCGCGCTGGGCGAGGTCGGTGAGCTGGTGATCGGTGGCGTCGGTCTGGCCCGCTATCTGGATCCGGAGAAGGACGCCGAGAAGTACGCGCCGATGCCGACATTGGAGTGGTCGCGCGCCTACCGCAGCGGCGACCTGGTCCGTCTGGAGCACGACGGGCTCTACTTCCAGGGCCGCGCCGACGACCAGGTGAAGGTCGGCGGCAGGCGCATCGAGCTCGGCGAGGTCGACTCGGCCCTGGTGAACCTTCCCGGCGTCAGCGGCGGTGCGGCTGCCGTGCGACCCACCAGCAGCGGCACTCCCCTGCTGGTGGGCTATATCGCGAGTGCGGATCCCGAGTTCGACCTGGCGACCGCGCGCGCGAACCTGGCCGAGTCGCTGCCAGCCGCCCTGGTGCCGCGGCTGGTCCTGCTCGACGAGCTGCCGACCAGAACGTCGGGGAAGGTCGACCGTAGCGCGCTGCCGTGGCCGCTGGCAGACGACGACGCAGACAGTCCCGAGCTGGCGGGCACCACGGGCTGGCTGGCAGGGCTGTGGCGCGACGTGCTCGCCGCACCGGTCGGCGGGCCCGAGGAGGACTTCTTCGCTCTCGGCGGTGGCTCACTGTCAGCGGCCCAACTGGTGGCCGCGGTGCGCGCGCGGTACCCGGAGGTCACGGTCGCCGACCTCTACGACCATCCTCGGCTCGGGTCGCTGGCGGGCTATCTCGACGAGCTCGACCCGCCACCGGCCGTCGAGACCCGGGTCGTGAAACCCGTGTCGCGGCTGACCGAGCTGGCGCAGGTCGCCTCGTCGGTTCCGCTGGCCACCCTCACGGCCGCGCAGTGGGTGGTGTGGCTCGCGCTGCTGAACAACGCCGCCGCCCAACTGAGGCTCCTGCCGTGGGCCGTGCCGGTGAACTGGTGGTGGCTGCTGGCCGCGTTCGTCGTCTTCGTCACCCCCATCGGACGCATGACCATCGCCGTACTCGCCGCGCGGATGCTGATCGGCAGCCTGCAGCCGGGCGCCTACCGCCGCGGTGGGTCCGTCCACCTGCGGGTCTGGCTCGCCGAACGCCTCGGCGAGGCCAGCGGCGCCGAAAACCTTGCTGGCGCACCATGGTTGGTCTATTACGCCCGCGCCCTGGGCAACAAGGTCGGCAAGGGGGTGGACCTGCACTCGTCACCCCCGGTCACCGGCATGCTCACCCTGGGCCACCGCTGTTCCATCGAGCCCGAGGTGGACCTCACCGGACACTGGATCGACGGTGACCTCTTCCACGTCGGGGCGATCTCGGTGGGCAACGACGCCACCGTCGGCGCGCGGACGACGCTGCTTCCCGGCGCGGTGATCGGCAAGAACGTCGACGTCGCACCCGGCTCCGGCGTGGTGGGCAAGGTCAAGGCCGGTCAGTACTGGAAGGGCTCGCCCGCGATGAAGTCCGGCAAGGCGCGCCACCCGTGGCCCGACGAGCGGCCGCGGCGCGCCCCGCTCTGGGTCGCGATGTTCGGCGTGACGTCGATACTGCTCGGAGCCGTGCCGCTGTTGGCCCTCGGAACCGGCCTCGCCGTCATCGGGTGGGCCATCGGTGACAGCGTCTCGTTGACCGACGCGATCATCCCGGCCCTGGCCTGGACGCCGGTCGCCACGCTTGTTGCTGTGGTCGTCTACGCGCTGTTGACGGTGCTGGGCGTCCGGGTGCTGGCGCTTGGCCTGCACGAGGGCTATCACCCGGTGCGCAGCAGAGTCGGCTGGCAGCTGTGGGCCACCGAGCGACTGATGGACGCCGCCCGCAACTACCTGTTCCCGATCTACGCGAGTCTGCTGACACCGTCGTGGTTGCGACTGCTAGGCGCGAAGGTCGGCCGTGGCACCGAGATCTCGACGGCGCTGCTGACACCGAAGTTCACGGTCGTCGAGGACGGGGCCTTCCTGGCCGACGACACCATGGTCGCGTCGTACGAACTCGGCGGCGGCTGGATCCACGTCGCGACGGCGACCGTCGGCAAGCGGGCCTTCCTCGGCAACTCCGGCATCACCCAGCCGGGCAGGCGGGTGCCCGACGACGGACTGGTCGCCGTACTCAGCGCGACGCCGCACAAGGCCAAGGCGGGATCCTCCTGGCTGGGCAGCCCGCCGATCCGCCTGCGCAGGCAGCCCACCGCCGCCGACGCGCTGCGCACCTTCCATCCCTCGCGGAGGCTGAAGGTCATGCGTGGCCTCGTCGAGACGTGCCGCCTGCTCCCCATGATCGTCACCTTCGCGATCGGCATCGCCGTCCTGGGCGGGTTGCAGGCGCTGGCAACCGAATTCGGCTGGGTGTGGACGGCACTGGCAGGTGGACTGGTGCTCTTGGCCGCAGGCGCCGTGGCAGGCATCATCGCCGTGATCGCCAAGTGGGTGTGGGTCGGCCGCATCGAGGCGAAAGAACACCCGCTGTGGTCGTCGTTCGTCTGGCGCAACGAGGTCTCGGACACGTTCGTCGAGACCGTTGCGGCACCTTGGTTCGCCAGGGCTGCAAGCGGTACGCCGGTGATGAATCTGTGGCTGCGCGCACTGGGCGCGAAGATCGGTCGCGGCGTCTGGTGCGAGACCTACTGGCTGCCCGAGGCCGACCTCGTCACCGTCGGGGATGGAGCCACGGTGAGCCGCGGCTGCGTCGTGCAGACCCACCTCTTCCATGACCGGATCATGCGACTGGACACCGTCACCCTCGAGGCCGGTGCGACGCTCGGACCGCACTGCGTGGCACTGCCCGCCGCGAAGATCGGCGCTGGCGCCACGGTCGGGCCCGCGTCACTGGTGATGCGGGGCGACGAGGTGCCTGCGTCGTCACGCTGGCAGGGCAACCCGATCGCGCCGTGGGGTCCGAAGCGCAAGAAGCGCGGCGGCTCGGCCCCCAAGTCCAGCAAGAGTGCCGCGTGACAAGGGGATTCAAGAAGTTTCCAGTCATCGACCCCTACCTCCCTTCCAACGGCAACTTCGGCTACCGGGTCTCTCGCTACGAGCTCGACGTCGAGTACAAGGTCAACATCAACCGGCTCGCCGGGTCGGCCACCATCACCGCGGTGACACTGGCGTCACTGAAGACGTTCAGCCTCGACCTGTCGGACGCGCTCAACGTGTCGAAGGTCTCGGTCAACGGCCGTCGGCCCGCGCAGTTCGGCCGCTCCAAGGGCAAGCTGAACGTCACGCTGTCCTCCGCGCTACCCGCGGGCGCGGCGCTGTCGGTCACGGTGCGCTACGCGGGCACCCCGAAACCGATCCGATCCCTCTGGGGCGACGTCGGATTCGAGGAGTTGACCAGCGGAGCCCTGGTCGCCGGTCAGCCCAACGGCGCGGCGTCCTGGTTCCCGTGCGACGACCATCCGAGCAGCAAGGCGAGCTACCGCGTCGCGATCACAACCGAGAACCCCTACTACGCACTGGC
Source organism: Mycobacterium sp. (assembly GCF_032162605.1). Lineage (GTDB taxonomy): Bacteria > Actinomycetota > Actinomycetes > Mycobacteriales > Mycobacteriaceae > Mycobacterium. Next base: position 9,156 of record NZ_JAVROT010000041.1, read on the forward strand.
GAACGGTGAGCTGAAGTCTCGTCGGACCAGGGCTGCGATGACCACTTGGACCTACGAGCAGCCCGAGCCGACCTCGACGTACCTCATTACGTTGCAGATCGGCCCGTACGGGCAGCATCGACTCGCCAAGTCGCCGGTGCCGATGAATGCGGTTCTGCCGCAACGATTGAAGAAGGACTTCGAGTACGACTTCGGGCGCCAGCCGGAGATGATGAAGCTTTTCGTCAAGCTGTTCGGTCCGTATCCGCTGTCAAACGGATACACCGTCGTGGTGACCGACGACGACCTGGAGATTCCCCTTGAGGCCCAGGGCATCTCGATCTTCGGCGCCAACCATTGCGACGGGGAACGCCGCGCGGAGAGACTGATCGCCCACGAGCTGGCGCACCAGTGGTTCGGCAACTCGGTCACTGCGCGGCGCTGGCGCGACATTTGGCTACACGAGGGCTTCGCCTGCTACGCCGAATGGCTGTGGTCGGAGGACTCGGGCGGTCGCAGTGCCGACGAGCTGGCCCGGCACTACCACCACGAGCTCGCATCGTCATCGCAGAATCTGCTGCTGTCCGACCCAGGGCCTCGCGACATGTTCGACGACCGGGTCTATAAGCGCGGGGCGCTCACCCTGCACGTGTTGCGGGGCACGATCGGCGACCAGAACTTCTTCGAACTGCTGAAGGACTGGACGACGCGACACCGGCACGCCACGGCCGTGACCGACGACTTCACGGGGTTGGCGGCGAACTACGCCGACGAGTCGCTGCGTCCGCTGTGGCAGGCGTGGCTGTATTCGACGGACGTCCCCGACCTGTGACCGACGGCGCGGCGATCGTCCCCTCGCAAGGGCCAGCCACCAGGAGCAGCGTCGTCCGAGTGGGCTCGGCAACCGTCCTCAGCGCGCTGTGCGGATACGCGGTGCTCTATCTCGCGGCCCGCGACCTCGAGCCCGCGGGGTTCTCGGTGTTCGCCGTGTTCTGGGGTGCGTTCGGGCTGTTCGGAGGCACCGCGTTCGGGCTGCTGCAGGAGTCGACGCGCGAGGTCCGCCAAGCGAGGCAACTCGTCAGGGTCGACGAGCCTCGGACCCGCCCGATTTGGGTGGCCGCAGGAGTCGGCGTCGCGGCGGCGGCCGCGATCGCGGGCACGTCGCCGCTGTGGTCCGGCCACGTCTTCGTCGAGGCGCGATGGCTCAGCGTCGTGCTCCTCGCGGTCGGGCTCGCCGGCTTCTGCCTGCACTCCACGCTGCTGGGGATGCTGGCCGGCGTCGACCGCTGGTCGCAGTACGGGTCCCTCATCGTAGGTGATGCGGTGATGCGGGTGACCGTCGCGACGGCGACCTTCGTCATCGGGTGGGGTCTCGTCGGATACCTGTGGGCGACCGTGGCCGGCTCGATCGCATGGTTCGTTCTGCTCCTCGCCTCACCGACGGCACGCACGGCGGCACGGCTGCTCACCCCGGGAACCACGGCCACCTTCCTACGGGGCGCGTCGCACTCCATCGCGGCGGCAGGAGCCAGCGCGATCCTCATCATGGGCTTCCCAGTCCTGCTCAAGGCGACGTCGGCCGACCTCGGCGCAGCAGGCGGTGTCGTGATCCTCGCGGTGACGCTGACCCGCGCGCCACTGCTGGTTCCGCTGACCGCGATGCAGGGCAATCTCATCGCGCACTTCGTCGACCAGCGCGACAGGCGCCTGCGGTCGCTCATCGCACCGGTGGCGGCGCTCGCGGTCCTCGGCGCTGCCGCTGTTCTCGTCGCGGGATTCTTCGGGCCGTGGCTGCTGCGCACCGCGTTCGGGCCCGACTACCTGGCGGGAGGTGCCCTGCTGGCGTGGTTCACCACCGCGGCGGTGGCGATCGCGCTGCTGACGCTGACCGGCGCCGCGACGGTCGCCGCCGCGCTGCACCGCGCGTACGCAGCGGGCTGGATCGGCGCGACGCTTGCCTCGACGCTGGTGTTACTGCTCCCGTGGGAGCTGGAGACCCGCACCATCGTTGCGCTGCTCTGCGGCCCCATGATCGGAATCGCCGTGCACGTAGTCGCTCTCGCACGGGTTCCGGCTCCCTGAGCGTGTACTTTCGACGGCATTGACATGCGAGGAAACGGCTACTCCGCCCGATACGAAGACGTGTGGATCGTCATCCCCGCCTTTCACGAGGCGAGCGTCATCTCCGACGTCGTCTCCGACGTTCGCGCCGTCTTCGACAACGTCGTCTGCGTCGACGACGGCAGCCGCGACGACACCGCCGAAAAGGCCTGGCAGGCCGGCGCCTACGTCGTGCGTCACCCCGTCAACCTGGGACAGGGCGCGGCCATCCAGACCGGCGTCGAGTTCGCCCGCAGCCAGCCCGGCGCCGGGGTGTTCGTCACCTTCGACGCTGACGGCCAGCATCGCGTCCAGGACGTCATCCGGATGATCGACCGGCTCTCCGGCGAGGATCTCGACATCGTCGTCGGCACCCGCTTCGCGGGCACCGTCGCGAAGAACATGCCGCCGCTCAAACGACTGGCGCTGCCCGTGATCGCCAAGCTCAGCCGGACCAGCCGCAAGCTCGGTCTGACCGACGCGCACAACGGGCTGAGGGTGTTCAACCGGACCGTCGCCGACGGACTGAACCTGACCATGAACGGCATGGCACATGCCAGCGAGATCGTCGTGCTGATCATCGAGAACGGTTGGCGGGTCGCCGAAGAACCCGTCGAGATTCTCTACACCGACTACTCGATGTCGAAGGGGCAGCCGTTGGTCAACGGCGTCAACATCATCTTCGACGGCCTGCTTCGAAGGAGGATGCGCCGGTGAACTGGATCCAGGTTCTGCTGATCGTCGCCATCGTCACCCTGCTGGTGTATCTGCTGCGTTCCCGACGCAGCGCCCAATCCAGGGCGTGGGTGAAGGTGGGCTACGTGCTGTTCGTCCTCGCTGCGATCTACGCGATCGTGCGGCCCGACGACACGACGGTCGTGGCGAACTGGCTGGGCGTCGCCCGCGGCACCGATCTCATCGAGTACGCGTTGATCATCGCGTTCCTGTTCACGACGATGAGCACGTACATGCGCTTCAAGGATCTGGAGCTGCGGTACGCGCAGCTGGCCCGAGCGGTGGCGCTGGAGGGCGCGCGCGTACCCGAGGGTAAGTAGCGGCCCGTAGCACGGCGTGACACATCGCGCTACAGTCGATGACGTGTCCAGAACGATCGCGCAGCGCGAGCTGCGCAACGACAATGCCAAGGTCATCGATGCCGTCGCGGCCGGTGAGACCTTCGTCGTCACACGCAATGGCGAGCCGGTCGCCGAACTCCGACCGCTGCGGGCCGGCCGCCGCATGTTCGTCACCCGCGACGAGGTCGCCGCAATGGCCACCGCAGGCGTTCGGATAGACAGGCATCAGTTCCGGGCCGACCTCGACGATGCCGTCGACCAGAGCCTTTGACGTGAGCGCAGGCGTCTTGGACACGTCAGTCGTCATCGACTGGCACGACCCCGTGGTACTGGCCCAGCTACCTGACGAGATGGCGATATCGGCGGTCACCGCCGCCGAGTTGGCAGCCGGGCCTCACCTCGCCACCAGTGCGGCCGAAGCCGCGAAACGTCAAACGCGACTGCAAGAAGTCGAGGCCAAGCTCGATCCACTGCCCTTCGATGCCACGGCTGCCCGAAGCTACGGGCTGATCGTCTCCGCCGTCGTCCGCGAAGGCCGCCGACCCCGCAGCCGGCTCGCCGACCTCTTGATCGCTGCGACCGCGCACGCCAACGGTCTCGACCTGTACACGCGCAACGGCGACGACTTCACAGGACTCGACGGCCTCGTCAACGTGATCGCCATCTGAGGCGTGGCGGGGTCAAGCCTGACGGAAGAACTCGACCGTGCGCGTGACACCGTCGGCGAACCGGACCTTCGGCGCCCACCCGAGGACGCCCCTGGCCCGGCTGCTGTCCAGGCGTGACCGCCGCAGATCACCGAGGCGGGGCGGATGGAACTCGGGCTCGTCCGGCGCCCCGGCCGCCGCCGCGACGGCCGTGTGCAGCTGACGCGTCGAGGTCTCGACACCGGTGCCGACGTTGAAGCGCTGACCGCTGCCCGCCTCGCCGCCGGCCCGCACGAAGGCGTCCACCACGTCGTCGACGAAGACGTAGTCGCGGGTGTCGGAGCCGTCGCCGAAGATCTTGGTCGGCTTCCCCGAGAGCAGCGCCTTGGCGAAGATCGCGACGACGCCCGCCTCGCCATGGGGATCCTGACGCGGCCCGTAGACGTTGGCCGGCGCGATGTGTGAGCAGTCCAGGTCGTACAGGTTTCGGAACATGTTGAGGTACACCTCGCCGCACACCTTGCTGGCCGCATAGGGCGACGACGGATTGACGGGCACGTCCTCGTTCGTCGGATAGACCGGCGGAGTGCCGTAAATCGAGCCGCCCGACGAGGTGTGGACGATCTTGCGGACCCCGGCCTTGCGCGCCGCCTCAGCGAGCCGCACCGTACCGACGACGTTGACGCTGGAGTCGAACTGTGCGTCGTCGACCGAGCGCTTGACCGAGATCTGCGCCGCAAGGTGAAAGATCACCTCGGGCCTGGTGTCGGAGAGCAGCTCCAACAGGTCGGCGTCGACGATGTCCGCCTTGGCGAATTCGTAGCCGTCGTACCGTTCCGCGCCGACGATGTTGGTGCCGTTCCCCGAGCTGAGGTCGTCGACGCCGACGACGGAGTGGCCGTCGGCCAGCAGCCGGTCTACCAGCGTTGATCCGATGAAGCCTGCCGCCCCCGTGACGAGTGTCCGCACCGGGCCACCATACCGAGGCGCGGAACGGGTCCGTAAAGTCGGCGGTAGTGATTCGGCGGGCAGGAGCGAAGCGACCCGGGGATAGATGGGGCCGGCGGGCAGGAGCGAAGCGACCCGGGGGTCGTTGGGTTCTCCGCACCGCCGCCGTGCTGATCGTGCTGCAACTCGTCGTCCGGACGGTGCTCGCATTCCAGGGCTACTTCTACTGGGATGACCTGATCCTGATCGCCCGCGCGGGCACCCAAAGTCTTCTGTCGCCGTCGTATCTGTTCGACGATCACGACGGTCACGTCATGCCCGCGGCGTTCCTCGTCGCGGGCGGCATCACCAGGCTCGCGCCGTTCGACTGGATCTGGCCGGCCATCAGCCTGGTGATACTGCAACTCGTCGCATCGCTGGCGTTGCTGCGCGCACTTTATGTGATCCTCGGATGGCGCCCGGCACTGTTGGTCCCCTTGGCATTCGCGTTGTTCAGCCCGCTGGGACTGCCCGCGTTCGCTTGGTGGGCGGCCGCCCTGAACGCGTTGCCGATGATCGCGGCGATGGCGTGGGTTTGTGCGGACGCGATCCTGCTGGTCCGCACGGGCAACCAGCGCTACGCGGTCGCCGGGACCGCGGTGTTCTTCATCGGGCTGCTGTTCTTCGAGAAGGCCGCGGTCATTCCGTTCGTCGCCTTCGCGATCGCGGCGCTGCTGGCCTACGTCCTTGGCGACCGCACCGCGGTGAAGACCGTGTGGCGCGGCGGTTTTCGGTTGTGGATTGCGTCGCTGGCGCTGGTTGCGGCGTGGGTCGGGCTGTATTTCGTCGTCGTGGACCAGCGGCGTTGGACCCTCGACCTCACGATGACGGGTGATCTACTGGTCCGCTCGGTGACGCACGGAATCGTCCCCGGCCTCATCGGCGGCCCGTGGACATGGGAGCGTTGGGCGCCGTCCTCGCCATGGGCACTGCCGGGTGTTGCGGTGATGATGGTGGGCTGGCTGGTGCTGCCTGCGGTCATCGCGGTGTCGGTGAAGCGCAAGGAACACGCCAAGGCGCTGTGGCTGGCGGCCGCGGGGTACGCCGTGGCCTGCCAGGTGCCGATCTACCTCATGCGGTCGTCCCGATTCACCGCGATCGAACTGGCGCAGACGCTGCGCTACCTGCCCGACCTGGCCGTGGTGCTGGCGCTGCTGGCGGCCGTCGGATTCTGTGCACCGAACCGCGCGGGAGTGGCTTGGCTGGACGCCTCGCGCGCCCGCACGGCCGTAATCGTCTCGGTCGCAGCCCTTTTCGCCGTCAGCAGTGGCTACTCCACGGTCACGTTCACGAAGAGCTGGCGCAACAACCCGACCAAGGCGTACGTCCACAACGTTCTGACGAGTCTCGCGACCGCCAACGCCGAGACCAAGGCCCCCTTGCTCGACCAGGAGGTCGACCCACTCATCCTGCAACGCTTCGCCTGGCCGGAGAACCTCTTCAGCCATGTGTTCGCCGTGGCCCGTGACCGGCCCGAATTCAGCACCAGCACAACTGATCTGCGCACGTTCGACCGCAAGGGCCACCTCGTTGCCGCCCAGGTGACCTGGGTGCGGCACACCCTTCCAGGGCCCAAACCCCAGTGCGGTTACCTCGTCCAACCCGACGCGCCGGTTCGGATGCCGCTGGACGGGCCCATGCTTCCGACGGAGTGGACGGCCGAGATCAACTACCTGGCCAACAGCGACGGTTCGATGACGTTCGCGCTGTCCGACGGCGACGAGACGAGGGTGCCAGTGCACCCCGGACTCAACCGCGTCTTCGTGCGCCTGTCCGGCGCCGGTGACGCAATCGTGGCGCGTGCCAACACCTCCGCGCTCTCGGTGTGCCTCGCCTCCGGGCCCGTCGGTTACGTGGCACCGCCCTAGCGGCTCACTGTGCCAGACTACTAAGCATGACTAACTTACGTGACGAAGGTCTGCGCGTCTTTCGTGAGCTGCCCGGCGTGCTTCCGGACGGCCCCAATGATCAGGTCGACTTCGGCACCGACGGCTTCGCCCCCGATCTGATGGACATCGGCGTCGAGAGTGTCTTCGGCCGACTGTAGACACGGGACGGAATCAGCAGGCGCGACCGCAGCCTCGTCACGCTGGGCATCCTGATCGCGCTGCGCGCCAACGACGAATTGCACTACCACTTCAAGATCGCCCGCACCAACGGCCTGTCCGACGACGAACTCGCCGAGGTCGTCTACCACGCCAGCGGCCACGCGGGCTTCCCTGCGGCGGCCACTGCCAGGAACCGCCGCGAAAGCGCTCGCGGACGAAGAGTGAACGGGTTAGCCGTCCAACGGCGAACCAGCTTGGTTCGCATCACCACGCGTCAGAACGCGCCGTCGTGGGGCCGCCTCCGGGAATCGAACCCGGGACCTTCTCATTACGAGTGAGACGCTCTACCGACTGAGCTAAGGCGGCACGCCTGACCGAAGACCTTCGGCTGGGCGGAACGAGTGTACGTGAGCACATGCCGAGCACCCAATTCGATCACCTGACGTCTGAATCGTCAGCCGCGCAGCGCCTGCCCCACGGTCGCCACCAACGCATCGACCGCGAACTTCGGCTTGACGTTCACCGTCAACGCCTCGCGGCACTGCAGCACCGCCTCGATACAGCGGAGCAACCGGTCCGGCGGCACGTGCGCTGCCATCGCGGCGACCTTGTCCGCCATGTCCGGATGGTTGGCCTGCACGGCGCCTGCGCCCGAGGACACCAGCAGCGCATCGCGGAAGTACGTCGCCAGATCGATCAGGGCACGGTCCAGCGCGTCGCGCGACGCCCGCGTCTGCCGCAGCTTCTGGCGTTTCTCAAGGTCTTTCAGCGCTCCGGTGGCGCCTCGCATGGCACCGGCAGCACCCTTGCCCGTGCCACCGGCACCGAGGGCGGTCCGCAGCTCCTCGGTCTCGGCCTCGTCGCGGTCCACCGTCAGCGCCTTGGATTCCGCCTCGGCGGTGGCTACCAACTCCTCGGCTGCCGCGTACGCCCGCGAGGGCGTCGCCGCGTCCCGCGCGAGCCCAAGTGCGCGCTCCCGGCGCCCCCTGGCCTGCTCGTCGGTGGCCAATCGGCGCGCCCGGCCGACGTGACCACCGCTGACCGACGCCGCCCACCGGGCGTCCTTCTCGGGCATCCCGTCGTTGTCGATCAACACCTGGGCGATCGCGTCGAGTCGTGGAGTCACCAACGCCAGGTGGCGGCAGCGCGACCGCAGGGTGATCGCAATGTCCTCGGGATCCACCGACGGTGCACACAGCAGGAACACCGTCGACGGCGGCGGCTCCTCCACCACCTTCAGAAGCGCATTCGCGGCGCCCTCGGTGAGGCGGTCGGCGTCCTCGACCACCACGACCTGCCAGCGCCCCGTGCTCGGCCGCCGCGACGCGGTCTGCACGATGGCGCGCATCTCCTTCACACCGATCGTGAGGCCCTCGGGAATGATGCGCCGCACATCGCCGTGAGTGCCCGCCATCGTGGTGGTGCAGGCCCGGCACTCTCCACAGCCGGGAACACCGTCGGACGTGCACTGCAGGGCCGCGGCGAAGCACACCGCGGCGATGGACCGGCCCGAACCGGGCGGTCCCGTGATCAGCCACGCGTGCGTCATGCTGCCGCTCATCGCGCCCCCAGCCAGGGGGTTGTGAGCTGAATCACCGCGGGCGGCACGCGCCGCGGCCACCAACTCCGCTTCGACGGCATCCTGACCGACCAGACGCGAGAAAACACCGCTCATCGAGAGCCAACACTAGTGCGCGAACACGACACGACGTCTTGAACGGCGCCCATACCGGTCGCTTGGGACCGATACGGTTGTCGGATGACCACGCAGGCACCACCGATGGGGCGAATCACCGCATTCGTCCGATGGGTGGCTCGCACGCCGTGGCCGGTCTTCACGCTCGGCATGCTGCAGGCCGACATCATCGGCGCCTTGCTGGTGCTTGGGTTCCTGCGTTTCGGGCTGCCGGCCGAGGACCGCGTCCAGCTCCAGGACCTCCCCGCGTTGAACCTGGCCATCTTCTTGGGCTATCTGTTCGTCTCGTTCACCGTGCTGGCCTGGCTGACCCTGCGGCTGCTGATCCCGGTGATCCGTTGGCAGCGGCGCGACTCACTGCTCGCGGCAGGCGATCCGGCCGTGACCGAACTGGCGCGGGTCCGGGCCCTGAAGATGCCGTACTACCGCGCGGTCATCAACGTCGTCAACTGGTGCCTTGGCTCGATCGTCTTCATCGTCGCCAGCTGGCCCGTCGCCAGCCACTCGGCGCCCGTCGTGGCCGTCGCCGCGGCGCTCGGCGCGACGGCCACGGCGATCATCGGTTACCTGCAGTCCGAGCGGGTGCTGCGGCCGGTCGCCGTCGCCGCCCTACGCGGCGGCGTTCCCGAGGGCTTCAAGGCTCCCGGAGTCATCCAGCGCCAGGTGCTCACCTGGGTGCTGTCCACCGCCGTCCCGATCCTGGCGATCGTGCTGGCGCTGGTGGCAAGCAAGTTCCAGATCCTGACCGCGCCCGCCGAGCGGCTCAACACGCCGATCCTGTTGCTGGCCATCGCCGCATTCGTCATCGGCCTTGCGGGCACCGTCCTGGTGGCGATGTCGATCGCGGACCCGCTGCGCCAATTGCGCTGGGCCCTCGGCGAAGTGCAGCGGGGCAATTACAACGCCCACATGCAGATCTACGACGCCAGCGAATTGGGCCTGCTGCAGGCCGGATTCAACGACATGGTCCGCGATCTGGCCGAGCGGCAACGACTCCGAGACCTGTTCGGTCGTTACGTCGGCGAGGACGTCGCCCGTCGCGCCCTGGAGCGCGGCACCGAACTGGGCGGTCAGGAACGCGACGTCGCCGTGCTGTTCGTCGACCTGGTCGGGTCCACCCAGCTGGCGTCGACCCGGCCCGCATCCGAGGTCGTGAGCCTGCTCAACGAGTTCTTCCGCGTCATCGTCGACAGCGTCAACCGGCACGGCGGATTCGTCAACAAGTTCCAGGGCGACGCCGCGCTTGCCATCTTCGGCGCGCCGATCGAGCACCCCGACGCCTCGGGCGCCGCCCTTGCGGCGTCGCGCGAACTCCACGACGAACTGATCGAGGTGTTGGGCCAGACGGACTTCGGCATCGGCGTGTCGGCAGGGCGGGCCATCGCCGGCCACATCGGCGCTCAGGCGCGCTTTGAATACACCGTCATCGGCGATCCGGTCAACGAAGCCGCCCGACTCACCGAGCTGGCCAAGCTGGAAGAGGGACACGTGCTTGCCTCGGCCATCGCGGTGAGCGGTGCACTCGACGCCGAAGCCCTGTGCTGGGACGTCGGCGAGATCGTGGAACTGCGCGGCCGCTCGTTTCCGACGCAGTTGGCGCGGCCGCTGAATCTCGCTGCACCAAGCGATGTTCCGAGCAAGGTGCAGAACTAGCCCTTCTTCGCGGCGGCCTTATTGGCTGGCACCTTCTTGGCCGGCGTCTTCTTGGCGGCCTTCTTCGCGGGCGCCTTCTTCTTGACGGGGCCCCGCGCCCGACGGTCGGCCAACAGTTCGGAGGCCCGCGAGTCGGTGATCGACATGACGTCGTCGCCCTTGCGCAAGCTGGCGTTAGTCTCGCCGTCGGTGACGTACGGACCGAAACGGCCGTCCTTGATCACCATCGGCTTCTCCGACACCGGATCGGCTCCGAGCTCACGCAACGGTGGCGTCGCCGCACCCTGCCCGCCACGCCGCTTGGGCTCGGCGTAGATCTTCAATGCCTCGTCGAGGGTGATGGTGAACATCTGATCCTCGGTGACCAACGATCGAGAATCGGTGCCGCGCTTCAGGTATGGGCCATAGCGGCCGTTCTGCGCGGTGATCTCCTCGCCGTTGGCCGGGTCGGGGCCGACGACGCGCGGCAACGACAGCAGCCTCAGCGCGTCCTCGAGCGTCACCGTCTCCAGATCCATCGACTGCAGCAACGAGCCGGTGCGCGGCTTCGGACCGGTGGGCGGCGTCTTGCCCTTCTTGGCGGCCGCGCCGTCCTCCGGCTCGTCGGGAGGTGGAGGCAGCACCTCGGTGACGTACGGACCGTACCGACCATCCTTGGCGACGACCTCGTGTCCCGACACCGGGTCGACGCCGAGGATGCGGCCCTCCTGCGGTGTGGAGAACAACTTCTCGGCGAGCTCGATGGTGAGCTCGTCGGGGGTCAGCTCGTCCTTCAGGTTGGCGCGCTGCGGCTTGAGCTCGCCAGCCTCGCCGTCCTCGTCCGCGACCATCCGCTCCAGGTACGGACCGTTCCTGCCAACCCGGACGTTGATCGCCCGGCCCTGATCGTCGTCGAACAGCTTGATGGAGTTGACTTCTCGCGCGTCGATCTCTTCGAGATTGCCGCCGACGAGTTTCTTGAGTCCACCGGAGCGGGCGATGGAGCCCTCGACACCGTGCTCGCCACCGAAGTAGAAGTTGTTGAGCCAGTTGGTCCGTCGCTCGTTGCCGGAGGCGATCTGGTCGAGTTCGTCCTCCATGGCAGCGGTGAAGTCGTAGTCGACCAGCCGTCCGAAGTGCTGCTCGAGCAGACCCGTGACCGCGAACGCCACCCACGACGGGACCAGGGCGCTGCCCTTCTTGTGGACGTACCCGCGGTCCTGGATGGTCTTGATGATCGACGAGTACGTCGAAGGCCGCCCGATGCCCAGCTCTTCCAGCTGCTTGATCAGCGACGCCTCGGTATAGCGGGCGGGCGGGCTGGTGTTGTGGCCGTCCGCGGCGAGGTCCGTGGCGTCGACCCGCTGCCCCTGGGTCAGGTTCGGCAGCCGGCTCTCGGCGTCGTCGGCCTCACCGCCGGCCTGCTCGTCGAGGCTCTCGACGTAGGCCTTCAGGAAGCCGGGGAACGTGATCGTGCGGCCGCTGGCGCTGAACACGACCTGTTCGCCCGTGCTGGCGGCACCCGCGATGCGCAACGACAGCGTGGTGCCCCTGGCGTCGGCCATCTGCGAGGCCACGGTGCGCTGCCAGACCAACTCGTAGAGCCGGAACTCGTCGTTGTCGAGCTTGCTGTGCAGCTGGCCCGGTGTCTGGAAGACGTCGCCAGAGGGCCTGATCGCCTCGTGCGCCTCCTGCGCGTTCTTGACCTTGCGGGTGTACTGGCGCGCCGTCGGGTGGACGTACTCCTCGCCGTAGAGCTGCCCGGCCTGGTTGCGCGCCGCGTTGATCGCCGTCTCCGACAGCGTCGTCGAGTCGGTACGCATGTAGGTGATGTAGCCGTTCTCATACAGCCGCTGCGCGATGCTCATGGTCCGCTCGGAGGAGAATCGCAGCTTGCGTCCGGCCTCCTGCTGCAACGTGGAGGTCATGAACGGCGGATATGGACGGCGGGTATAGGGCTTCTGCTCCACCGACGCCACGCTGAGCTGGGCGCCCCGCAAGCCACCGGCGAGTGCGGTCGCCGACGTCTGGTCGAGAACCCGCACCTCGTCGGGCTTTCGGACCGCTCCGAGCGAGTCGAAGTCGCGGCCGCTGGCCACCCGCCTGCCGTCGACCGAGTTGAGCTTGGCCGTGAACTTCGGCGGTGACGCCTGCGCGTCCGAGACGCTGGCGTCGAGTTCGGCGGTGACGTCCCAGTACCCGGCGGTGCGGAACGCCATGCGCTCGCGCTCCCGCGACACGATGATCCTGGTCGCCACCGACTGGACGCGGCCGGCCGACAGCTTCGGCGCGACCTTCTTCCACAGCACGGGGCTGACCTCGTAGCCGTAGAGGCGGTCCAGGATGCGGCGGGTCTCCTGGGCGTCGACGAGGTCGATGTCCAGGTCCCGCGGATCCTCGGCGGCGGCCCGGATGGCCGACTCGGTGATCTCGTGGAACACCATCCGCTTGACCGGTATGCGCGGCTTGAGCGTCTCCAGCAGGTGCCAGGCGATCGCCTCGCCCTCGCGGTCACCGTCCGTCGCCAGGTACAGCTCGTCGACATCCTTGAGCAGGGCCTTGAGCTCGGTGACGGTGCTCTTCTTCTCCGGGCTGATGATGTAGAGCGGTTCGAAGTCGGCGTCGACGTTCACGCCGAGGCGTGCCCACGGCTCGGACTTGTACTTGGCCGGGACGTCGGCTGCGGCGCGAGGCAGGTCGCGGATGTGCCCGCGAGACGACTCGACGATGTAGCTGGAGCCGAGGTATCCGGCGATTTTGCGCGCCTTGGTCGGCGACTCGACTATTACGAGTCGCCGAATTCTGCCGCTGCCACCGTCCTGGTCAGCCAACTCCGTTTACGCTCCACTTCTATGCGCCAATGGACGCGGGGCCACTAATCGGCGGCCCCACCTGCCTAAGGCAACTGACAATTTCGCACTCCGGGCGAGCGTACGCAAACTGGCTTCATCCCATGGAGGCATCAGGTGCGTGGCCATTGCTGGAACGCGTCGGTGTCCCCTGGGGGTTCCCCCACGTTCTCTACCAGGCGCGATAGGCGTCTGCGGCCACTGATCCGCAAGGCCGGGTGTGCCCCACGGGTACCGATCAAGGTTGGTGCGATTCCCACCCGCATCATCGCCGAAGCGAGTGCGGAATGCGTATCCGGCGCGTGCGGGTCCAGTCCGAGCAGGTAGCGGTCGGCCTCGGGGGTTCCGGCGGCCAGGGTCCACGCCCGCAACTCGCGCGGACCGGGCAGCCACTGAGGAGGGACCGTCTTGACCGCACCGCGCGTCCAGTCCATGGCGATGGACGACAACCGGCGATCGACCGCGGTCCGAACCAGCGGGGTGTTCTCGTCCGTGCGCCCGATCTCCGGCTGCAGACCGGCCTCGGCGATCATCTCGGCCAGCGCCTGGGCGCGCCACAGCTCATCGACCACCACCGACAGCCTCGCAGCCTGCCCGTCGCCCTGGCCGACCAGGACCACCTGTCCCGGGGCGGCCAGGATCCCGGTGAGGTCGGCGACCGCAGGGGGCACCGCCTCCGCCGAGAAGAAGGACAGCTGGCTCACGACCCCGACATTAGGCCAGCACCGCATTCCCGCTGCGGCACCGTGCCGCGTACCCGGCTGACAGTTCGTCGGGCTCGAGCGCTCAGAGGGCGCGGACGTTCACCGCCTGCGGCCCCTTCGGGCTCTGCTCGACTTCGAACTCAACCTTCTGCTTCTCCTCGAGGGTGCGGAACCCGTCTGACTGAATCTGCTTGTAGTGGACGAACACGTCGCCGGAGCCGTCGTCCTGTTCGATGAACCCGAAACCCTTCTCCGGGTTGAACCACTTCACCGTTCCCTGCGGCATGGCTACTTCATTCCTTCTATGTTCCTCGGGTGCGGCCCACCGATTTCCGGTGCGCCGGGCCCGTTCCTGCGAGGGCCGACATGCGAACGCAGAAGCTGCGACCAGGCATAGTCAATCATGTAGAACGCCCTCGCGACAGACTCGTCACGGCCCCGTGACCGACGGTTGACGGGGTGCCGTGCGCCCTGGCCTGACCTGGGGTTCAACGGCGATTTCGGAAGGACGGACAGTGCCTGACCGGGTGCCGCAGCGATCGTTGGACTTCGGTCGCGATCTCCTCGCGTGTGCGGTCGACGGCACCGATCCCGGCGAGCACCCACTGCGCCACGTTTCCGATCTCGCCCCCCGCCAGGCCCACTGCCGACCCTGGCCGCAGTGGGCCGACCCGGACGTCGTGCGGGTCTTCGTCGACCGGGGCATCACGCAGCCCTGGTCCCACCAATCCGCGGCCGCCGACCTCGCCCACTCCGGCCGCCACGTGGTGCTCAGCACCGGCACCGCGTCGGGCAAGTCGCTCGCGTACCAACTTCCGATCCTGGCCACCCTCGGGTCGGACCCCCTGGCGCGGGCGTTGTATCTCTCGCCGACGAAGGCCCTCGGACACGACCAGTTGCGCGCCGCCCAGTCACTGACCAACGCCGTGGCGGGCCTGGCCAACGTCGGACCCAGTCCGTACGACGGCGACAGCAGCCAAGACGGACGCCGGTTCGCCCGCGAGAACTCACGATGGATCTTCTCCAACCCCGACATGATCCACCTCTCGCTGTTGCGGAACCATGCCCGCTGGGCGCTCTTCCTGCGCCACTTGAAATTCATCGTCGTGGATGAATGTCATTACTACCGAGGCATATTCGGTTCCAACGTGGCGATGGTGCTGCGCCGGCTGATGCGGTTGTGCGAGCGCTACGGCGCGAGCGACGGCTCGGGGCCGACCGTGATCTTCGCGAGTGCGACGACGTCGTCACCCGCGGCCACGGCATCGGAGCTGCTGGGACACACGGTCGCCGAGGTCACGGACGACGGCTCCCCGCAGGGCGGTCGGACGGTGGCCCTGTGGGAGCCCGCTCTGCGTCATGACATCACCGGTGAGAACGGCGCTCCGGTGAGGCGGTCCGCGGGTGCAGAGGCGGCGCGGGTAATGGCCGACCTGATTGCCGAGGGGGCCCGCACGCTGACGTTCGTCCGGTCGCGCCGCGGCGCGGAGCTGACCGCCCTGGGGGCCCGGGCCCGGTTGGAGGACGTTGCGCCCGAACTCGCGGACCTCGTCGCGTCCTACCGCGCGGGATATCTGGCCGAGGACCGACGGGCCCTGGAGCGGGCACTCGCCGACGGCGAGCTGCGCGGCCTCGCCACCACCAACGCCCTCGAGCTCGGCGTCGACATCGCCGGTCTCGACGCGGTCGTGCTGGCCGGCTTCCCCGGCACGGTCACGTCGTTCTGGCAGCAGGCCGGGCGCGCGGGTCGACGCGGTCAGAGTGCCCTGATCGTGCTCATCGCGAGGGACGATCCACTGGACACCTTCCTGGTGCACCACCCTACCGCGCTGCTGGACAGGCCGATCGAGCGCGTCGTCATCGATCCGTCCAATCCCTATGTCCTCGGCCCCCAGTTACTCTGCGCCGCAACGGAACTTCCCCTCACCACCAGCGAGGTGCGAACGTGGGGCGCCGAGGTCGTCGCCGACGCACTCGTCGACGACGGGCTGCTGAGGCGGCGGCCTGCCGGCTACTTTCCCGCCCCCGGGCTGGATCCACACTCGGCCGTCGACATCCGTGGATCCTCGGGCGGACAGATCGCGATCCTCGAGACCGGAACGGGCCGGATGCTCGGCAGCACGGGCGCGGGGCAGGCTCCGTCGTCGGTGCATCCCGGCGCGGTGTACCTCCATCAGGGTGAGAGCTATGTCGTCGACTCGCTGGACTTCGAGGACGGTATTGCCTTCGTGCGGGCCGACGATCCGGGCTACTCGACGTCGGCCAGGGAGATCACCGATGTCACCGTCACGGGTCCCGGCGAGCGACGAGCAATCGGGTCCGTCACCGTGGGACTGGTACCGGTATCGGTGAGCCACACGGTGATCGGCTACCTGCGTCGGCGACTCGACGGCGAGGTAATCGACTTCGTCGACCTTGACATGCCCACCCAGACCCTCGACACGATGGCGGTCATGTGCACCATCGAACCGGAGGCCTTGCAGCGCAGCGGTATTGCCGAGACGCGGGTGCCGGGCTCACTGCACGCCGCCGAGCACGCGGCGATCGGGCTGCTTCCGCTGGTGGCCAGTTGCGACCGCGGCGACATCGGTGGCGTGTCGATGGCGGTAGGCCCCGAGTCGGGAACGCCGACGATCTTCGTCTACGACGGCTACCCCGGTGGTGCGGGGTTCTCCGACCGCGGGTTCCGTCAGCTCGCAACCTGGTGGGACGCGACGGCGGCGGCGATAGAGTCGTGCGAGTGCCCGGCGGGGTGCCCGTCGTGCGTGCAATCGCCCAAGTGCGGCAACGGCAATGATCCGCTCGACAAGGCGGGGGCCGTCCTAGTGCTGCGTCTGGTACTCGGCGAGCTGGCAAATCACCGCTCGTGACGGCGACCACCCCCTCGACGGCCGCCTCCACGGACGAACGGCGAACACCACTGAAGGGCGCACCGATCACGCAGACGATCTCGAGGAACGGCCGGACAACGCGATCCGTTCTCAGTCCCGGATAACCCGGGCACAGCCCGAAAATTACCTCCCAACATGGGCCTGCGCAAGCCGGAAGGCTAAACTACGGGCCTGCGCCCTACGTCAAGACCACTCCCACGGAGTAGATCACGACCGATTTCGCAGCGTGGCTCCCGCGATGTCGGCGCACCGCCCGACGGTAAGATGCCGCCATGACCCCGGACTGGCTCCTCGTGGAGACACTCGGCGCCGAACCGGCCGTGGTTGCGCAGGGGCAGCAGACCAAGAATTTGGTCCCGATCAGCGCCTTCTTGCGGCGCAACCCCAACCTGATGGCGATTCAGACGGCCATCGGCGAGACCGTGCACGCGGGTAAGCCGCTCAGCAGCCTCACCGCCAAGAGCGACCGCGTGATTCGTACCGAGATCGTGCAGATGACGGACGGGTGCATCCACGGCGTCCACGTCTGGATCGGACCGCTCGACGAGACGCCTCCGGACCGGCCGGTGCCGGGTCCA
Organism: Mycobacterium sp.; assembly: GCF_032162605.1. Taxonomy (GTDB): domain Bacteria; phylum Actinomycetota; class Actinomycetes; order Mycobacteriales; family Mycobacteriaceae; genus Mycobacterium. The sequence goes on from NZ_JAVROT010000041.1 coordinate 26,343, forward strand.
CTGAAGTGGGATCTGACGAACGGGATCGCCACGGACACGCCGGAGTCACTGATCAACAGCGGCCTCGATCCAGCGGTCGAGTCGACGCAGGGCCGGGCGTTCGCCGAGGACCTTCCCACCCGCAATCTCAATCCGAGCGAGGCGAAGGTGCTTGCGGTTGCGATCAAGCCGGAGGTCGGCCGAACCTTCTGCAGCACCTGGGACGTCATCGATCACGCGGGCAAGCCCATCACCGTCGGCTTCGCCGCACGTGTCCTCGAGGAAGCCGACGACACCGGGCGCGATCGACTGATCTGTCGCGCCATGAACTGGCGCAGCATCCACGACGACTCCGCGGTGCCGCTGAACGATCTCGGTCAACGGATCCTCAACGGACTGGCTCGGCCAGGTGTCCATCGTGCTCTGGTCGATCTGAAGACGTGGAAGCTGCTGAAGTGGCTCGACGATCCGTGCCCGTTCTACGACTGGCACGCCCGCGAGGACGGCCTCACGATGATCCACCCCGACGACGAGCTCGAAATGGCCTCAATGGCAACGGAGTTCGATTCCGGTGCCGCTTCGCGAGTGTTGCGGCTACGGGCAGTCGGCGGCGGGTGGACGCCCATCCACGTCACGGCCCATCGGGTCGAGATCGACGACGACATCTTCGCCGGACTGCTGTCCCTGCGCGTCCCGACCGAGGACGAGCTGACGGCGTCACCGGCACCGCGCAAGACCACTCGCCGGGCCAAGGCCCGCGCGGAGAAGGCCGCGCGCTCCTAGTCATCCGACCGGTCCGGCGCGCGCTTGGGCACGTGCCGCGTGAAGACCCCACCGCCCCAGGCTGACCGGAACCTCGACCGTCACGACGACATCGAGCTCGGTGACCGTGCACGACGACACCGTGGCACCCGTCGCCGCGGTGAGCGATTCCGCAGACGCACACGCCGCCTCCCGACCGGATGCGATTTGGGCCGCCGCGGCCAGCGCGGCGAGGTCGGCGGCAGCCTGGGCGCGGTGCCTGGCGATCACCGCCGAGCCGACGACGGCGCCCGCCACGGTGAGGACCAGCAGTACCGTCATCACCCCGGCCGCCATCACACTCGCCGAACCCCGCTCAGAGGCCGGGCTCCACCGCCGCAACGGACTCCGCGGCGATGGTGAGCCCCGGTAGCAGGACCGACCGCGAGCTGACCCGCGAGACGACGAAGGCGCCGTCGTGGCGCAGCGACAGCGCCGCACCGGCGGGTCCGCCCCTGCGCACCGCCTCGGAGGCGGCGGCCTCCTCACCACGGGCCGCCAACCGCGCAGCCTCCCGCGCCGAGTCGATGCACTGCAGCTGCATACCGACCGCGGCGAGCCCACCCACGCACAACACCAGGACCACCGCCAGCGCGGCGACCGCGAAGGCCGCCTCGACCGTGACACCGCCGGACTCACCACGAATCCCCCGAGTCGCTGCGCTCTCCCCCGCAAGCGGGGGGACCCCCAGCACCGAACTCAGACGTTGGTGTTCAACGCCCGGGTGATGATGTTGGTCAACGCACTCACGATCGAGTCGCCCGTGACCACCGTGTACAGAATGGCGCCGAACGCCGCCGCCGCGATCGTGCCGATCGCGTACTCGACTGTCGACATGCCGGACTCGTCCACCGCAAGCATCGTCATCCGAGCCTGCATCCGGTGAAGTCCGCGAAAAACGCAGCCCATCATCGTCATCAATCCCCATCCCTTCTCCTGGACTCGCGGTCCCTCCGCCAGTCATGTCCTGCTCACCACACCCCCGACTGGAGTACGTCACCCGCCAGGCCGACCACCACCGGCACGATTCCCAGACATATGAACGCGGGCAGGTAGCAGACACCGAGTGGACCTGCGATGAGAACGGATGCCCGTTCGGCAGCAGCCCTTGCCGCATCGGCGGCATCCGAGCGCGACTGGTCGGCAAGCTCGGAGACCGCCTGCGCCAGAGCAGTTCCCGACACCGCCGATCGTCGCGCCAGCCTGCACAGCGCCTCCACGTGCGAGTCCTCCGGTGAGCCGACGTTCGCCCAGGCCGTCACGGGATCGGCGCCCAGCGTCAGCAGATCCGCGGCGCGGTCGAGGACCTCGCCCAACGGCCGCGGCGAGAACGGAGCCGTCGCCCGCGCCGCCCCTGCCACCGCCATGCCTGAGGACAGGCAGGCTGCGAACACGTCGAGGCTCGACGCGACGGCAAGCGGATCGTCGGCGCCGTCGCCCGCCGGAAGGCGCGTGGCGGCAGGAACTTCCACCTGTCTCCGCAGCCGAGACCGGCCGCCGGAGACGAGCACCGCGATGGCCAAGAGCATTGCGGCGAGACTCATCCGATCACCCGAGCGGTGATTCGGTCGGACCACCATAGACCGGCACAGGCCAGTGCCACGCCGATCATCAGCAGCCATCCGCCCACGCCATCGGAGAGCAGGAAGCGCACCGGCTCTGCGCCGATGAGCTGACCCAACCCGACACCCAGCACCGGTAGGCAAGCCAGAATCGCGGCGGTGGCGCGCGCACCCGCCATCCCAGCGGCGACCGTGGAGGCGAATCGTTCCCGCTCGACGATGTCTCGTTGGGCCGCCCGCACCAGCGCGACGATCGCCAATCCCTGCGTCTGCGCCAGGTGCCAGCACACCGACAACCGTTCCCAGTGCCCCGAAAGGGTCGATCGTCCAGCTACCGAACGCAATCCAGCGGCGACGTCGGCGCCCAGTCGAGCCCGTGCTGCAACCGCCCGCAACGAGGTCGCGACCGCACCGTCCACCTCGGCAGCGGCTGACTCGAATGCGACGACGGGGTGCGCCCCCACGCGCAGCTCCCCCACCAGAACGCCGAGTGCACCCTGCAGTGCCGCAGACTCCCTAGCCCGACGGGCCCTCCCCCTGGAATCTCTGCGGCGCATCGCGAACGTGGCCGCGACCACGGCGCCCGCCACGGTGGCGGCAGGCGGGGCGACCATCGCGACGGCCAGCGCACCCGCGACCGAGGCGGTGCGCATCCACGCCCGCCGCGGTGCGCGCCTCGACGGTCGCTGCGCGCCGAACCGCTGGCTGGAGCGTCGTGGAGCGACCATCAGTGCCAGCGCCAAGGCCAATGCCGCTACCGTCACGTCCGGCCCCGCGCCGTTAGAAGCTCCTTCAAAGATTCCATGCCGCAGTCGAATCCGCGATCGGCGTGCCAGGCGCTCGACGCGACCACCATTCCGTCATCCCGTCTGCGCAGCACCGCGATCTCTTCGAGTCTGCGTACCCCCACGCGGTCCCTTCCGACGTGTAAGACAACACGGACGGCGGCGGCGAGCTGGCTGTGCAGCGCCGAACGCCCCAGTCCGCCAACGGCTGCGAGCGCCTCGAGTCGCGCAGGCACTTCGGCGGGGCTGTTGGCGTGCACCGTGCCCGCGCCGCCGTCGTGACCGGTATTGAGCGCCGCGAGCAGGTCGACGACTTCGCCGCCGCGCACCTCGCCGACCACGATCCGATCGGGTCGCATCCGTAGCGCCTGCCGCACGAGATCGCGCACCGTCACCTCGCCGACGCCCTCGACGTTGGCGTAGCGGGCCACCAGGTTCACCAGATGCGGGTGCCGCGGTGCGAGCTCGGGTGCGTCCTCCACGCAGACGATCCGCTCGTCGGCCGCCACGGCCCCCAACGCAGCGGACAACAACGTGGTCTTGCCCGCGCCGGTCCCGCCGGAGACGAGGAAGGCCAACCGCGCGACGATGACGTCGTCGAGGACGCCTGCGGCCTCCGCGGCGATCGCACCCGCGCTGACGAGCGCGCCAAGATCCTGGGTCGCGGGACGCAACACCCGCAACGACAGGCACGTTCCCGCGGGCGCAATCGGTGGCAGCACGGCATGGAGGCGCACGGTGAACCCGCCCGCGCTCAAGCCGGTCAGCTGCCCGTCGACCCAGGGTTGCGCCTCGTCCAGGCGGCGTCCCGCGGACAGCGCCAACCGCTGAGCCAGCCTTCGCACCGCGGCTTCGTCGTCGAAGCGGACGGCGCTGCGCCGCAGGCCGGTGCCGTCGTCCACCCAGACCGAATCGGGCGCGGACACGAGGACGTCGGTGGTGCCCTCGGCGCACAGCAAGGGCTCGAGGATTCCCGCGCCCGTGAGTTCGGTCTGGAGTAGCCGCAGGTTGCTCAACACATCGGTGTCGCCGAGCACACCGGAGGATTCCGCGCGGATGGCTGCGGCGACCACGTTCGGCAAGAGTGGCGCCGACTCGGTCGCCAACCGTTCCCTGACCCGCTCGATAAGCGAGGCGCTCACGAGGCCACCAGCTCGGTCACCGATCCCGGCTGGCGGTTCAGCACCTCCAACACGCGCCGCGCGGCCGACGTCAACGGCGACCGCCGCCGCGGCCTCAGGCCGTCCTGCTCGAGTTCTGCCGCCAGGCCCGGCTGTGACCGCATCTCCGCGAGCAGTGGCAGGCCCGTGATGCGTGCGACGTCCGCCGCGCGCAGTCCTCCTGGGGACGGTCCCCTCACCACCAGACCCACGTTCGGGTTCGTCGCCACGAGCCACTGCCCGATGGCTCCGGCGGCGGCACACGACCTGACGTCGGCCGGGGCGACGAGCACGACCAGGTCCGCGACGTCGAGCGCGACGTCCACCGCGGGAGTCGCGCGTCGCGGCAGATCGCAGATGATCGTGGCGCCGCCGCGACATCCTCCGTCGATCACCGCACTCAATGCGGCGGCGTCGACCTCGCCATCCGTCGGGCCGGCCGAGAGCACGGCGACGCCGTGTCTCGAGGGCAGCGCGGCGCAGAGGGCCGGGTAGCCGATCCTGCCGCCGCCGAGGGCCAGGTCCGGCCAGCGCAGCCCTGAGTCGTGCTCGCTGCCCAGAGTCAGATCGATTCCACCGCTCCACGGGTCGACGTCCAACAGCAGGGCGCGCGGCGCAACGTGTGCGAGCGCCGTCGAGAATACCGACGCACCGGCACCGCCACGCCCTCCGATCACGGCCACCACCGCGCCGCGGCGATCGACGTCCGTGGCCGACTCGGCGGCATCGGACAGCTCCGACACCAGTTCGGTCTCCTGGTCGGGGACCGACAGCACACGTTGTGCACCGACGGAAATCGCGACCCGCCATGCCTCGGGGGTCGGCACGGTTGGACCGATCACCAGCACGCGATCGCGTCGCGGCAATCCCAGCCCGACGCAACGACGAGCACTGTCGACGTCGAGGACGATCGCCGATGCTCCCATCCACACCTTGCGACTGGACGGCTCACCAGCGTGGACCACGCGCACCCCCGCCGCGGCGGCGACGCGGTCGACGTCGCGACGCAGCGCGGCATCGGCGACCAGCGAGAGAATGCCGTTGTTCGTGCTCATGCCGCCACTCTTGCGCCACCGTCCGACCAAGGGCCATACCACCGGGCGTGATTGTGGATGAGGAAGCGTCTGTGGATGAACCGGCGTACGGGCGGGACAGCGCAAACAGTCGGGCACGACGTTACGATTCGCTGCGGAATTGCCGAACTTGTCCGGAAAAAGGGACGACCCCCGCCAGGGGGGAGGAGGCGGAGGTCGTCGTGTATCAGCCCCGGGGGGTCGGGCTGATGCACACCCGGCATAAGCCGAGTAATGCTCACTATACACACGACGATGCACGGCAGCACAAGTCATCGGAACCCTATGAATTTTCAATGAAATCATACGGTGACCTGGAATATTACAGACCGAGACAGGTGACTGACACTGCCACTTCACCGAGTTCTGCGACTCACCCGACACGCCCGCCGCATATGCTGGAAACCGTGACCGCCTCCGGCTCTGCCTCGGCCGACGCTGCCGAGCCGCGAACCGCGCCGGAGCCGCCGGTACGCACGGCGGCGTTCTTCGATCTGGACAAGACGGTGATCGCCAAATCGAGCACCCTGGCTTTCAGCAAACCGTTCTTCGATCAGGGGCTGATCAACCGCCAGGCCGTGCTGAAGTCGACCTACGCACAGTTCCTCTTCCTGATGTCGGGCGCTGATCACGAGCAGATGGATCGGATGCGCTCGTACATCACAACCATGTGCACCGGCTGGAACGTCGAACAGGTCAAGTCGATAGTCAGCGAGACGATGCACGAGATCGTCGACCCGCTGGTGTTCGCCGAGGCTGCGAACCTCATCGCGGACCACAAACTGTGTGGCCGCGACGTCGTGGTGGTCTCGGCGTCGGGTGAGGAGATCGTCGCTCCGATCGCGCGCGCCCTGGGTGCCACGCACGCAATGGCAACCCGGATGGTCGTCGAGGACGGGAAGTACACCGGCGAGGTGGCGTTCTACTGCTACGGCGAAGGCAAGGTCGAGGCCATCGCGGAGCTCGCCGCCCGCGAAGGCTATTCACTCGATCACTGTTATGCGTACTCCGACTCGATCACCGACCTGCCGATGCTCGAGGCAGTCGGCCATCCGACCGTGGTCAATCCCGACCGCGCACTGCGCAGGGAGGCGACCGGCCGCGACTGGCCCGTGCTGACGTTCTCCCGGCCGGTGTCCCTGAGGGACCGTATCTCCGCGCCGTCCGGGGCCGCGGTGGCCACGTCGGTCGCCGTCGGCGCCAGTGCCCTGGCGGCCGGCGCACTCACGTATTCGTTGCTGCGCCGATTCCTGTTCTGACTCCTCGCGACGTTCTCGCAACGGCTGTTGCTGACACCGTCCAATAATGATCTGGAGACTCAGGAGAATTGGCCCTTGATGTGACCGCGGTCACGGAGTACAAAGGAGTCACGGAAGCCGGACAAGGCCAAGGTCGAGCCAGAAGAGAAGGTTCGTCCTCCCGAGTCAGGCATCCCAGCACGGAACTCGGAACCCACGCGGAGCACACGCCGCTATAATGGCAGAAGTGTTGCGGGCCTGCGTAATTGCGGAAAGCGGACGCCAAGCGACGACCCCTTGGGTGGGGTCAGCAGCCGTAGCGCATCGTAAGAACGCCGAGGTCACCCACGCGACCCACACAGCACGCTTGGTACCCGAAGTCCCGTGCTGGCGGGCGACGAGCCGAATCAGATTCGGAACGTCGCCCGCTTCATTTTGCTGAGTGGTGTCACTTCTGTGCCGCCTCGGCGATGCTCAGCGCCTCCCTTGCGCCCGCCTTCAGCCCGCTGCTGCTGTTGATGAGCCACGCGGCCAACCCCTCCCGCGTCCCCGACTCGAATCCTCGTGCGGCGGCCCGGTAATCGCCGACCTTGCGCATCCAATACGACTCAGGCACACCGAGGCCATGGGTGTCGAGCCCACTTGCGATGGTCACCAACCGCGACACCCCCCGCGCCACCACGCCGTCCGCGACGCCGAACGGCTGCAGTGTCAGCAGTTCGCCGTGCACGACTCCGGCCAGCACCGGCGCCGGAACTCGCGTGCTCGTCACCACGTCGGCGAGCAAGCCGAGGCGCTTTCCGACACTGGCCGCGGCGCGGGGCCTGCCCAGCCGGTCGTCGTCGGTGAGGCCGACGGCCGCCAGCGAATGAATCCGCGCGATCGCCTGCAGCGGCGCGTGTCTCCAGACCCCCACCAGCGTCGTCGCCTCGCCCTCGAGGGCTTCGGCGACGCGCAGAGCACCCGCCAGCACGGCGTCGGGTTCACCATCCTCGGCGACGACGAGCGACGCCCCGTCCAGCACCGACGTCGCGCGGGCGGCTCGCATCGCCGCCTCGGAGGCCGACGCGGGCCAACCGCGCCGGTTCGCCTTGTGGCGGTGGGCCAGCGCCAGCGCCTCGCGGGCAGCCTCCCCGGCCTCTGCGACCCCCGGCAGTTCCGCCAACGGGGCGAGGGGATCGGAAGCGGCCACGTGGACACGCTAGTGCGTGCCACACTGCGCAACGCGGGCCGCACGGGGTCGTTGAGTTGCCAACGTCGATGCAACTGTCGGTGACTACGCTCACACCCATGTCCGACACAGAGACCGAAGCTCCCACCTCCTACCCGCCTGCCGCCGCGTTCGCCGAACAGGCGAACGCGAAGGAAGCGCTGTATCGCGACGCTGATCGGGACCGGCTGGCGTTCTGGGCCGAGCAGGCGCATCGGCTGGCCTGGGAGACGCCGTTCACCGAGGTGCTGGACTGGTCGGCGGCTCCGGTTGCGAAGTGGTTCACCGGCGGCAAGCTCAACGTCGCCTACAACTGCGTCGTCCGTCACGCCGAGGCGG
>NZ_JAVROT010000042.1:0-10156 GCF_032162605.1 Mycobacterium sp.
TGAGCGGCCCGCGTTCCCCCCGACCCACGTCATGAACGACTACATCGCCGGCTACCTCGGCGCGGCCGGCATCCAAGCCGCCCTCATCCGCCGGGCCAAGGAAGGCGGCAGCTACCACGTGCGCGTCGACCTGGCCCGCTGCGCAATGTGGTTCATGTCCCTGGGCAAATTCGACCAGAACGCCGCAACGCCGACAGGCGAGCAGCACCAAATCCTGGCCCCGGACAGCATTACCGCGCAAACCCCGTACGGGGAACTCGTCCGACTCGCCCCACCCGTTGAGTTCTCCGAAACCAGGCCCTACTGGCGACACCCCGTACTGGTGGTGCGGGGGTCAAGCAAGGCGCAATGGAGGGACAGCTGACTCCTCGAGTTATGCGCAGCAACAGTCCCGAGCGCGCGCTCAGGCTGTCGACCGCTGACCCCAGCCGACCATTTCCCCTCACTTATCTGACGTCGGATCGGCGCGGACGAAGGCGATTGACCAAGGTGACGGCCTCTGGCACATCGAGGGCGTGAAAAGCTTCATCACATCAGGCGATTCCGATGACCTGTTTGAGAATATCGCGCATCTTGTGTTAGCCCGCCCCGCCGGAGCCCGCGGGGCACGAGAGGGCTGAGCCTGTTCCTGGTGCCTCCCGACCCGCATACCCGGCGCGCCAGGAGCTCGAAACGGCGTCTTCGCCAACGGCATTGAACACAAGATGGGCCTGAAAGCATCTGCGACGACCTTCGGACAGCACGACATTCCTTCGGTTGGCTGGCGTGTCGGCGGCACCCACGACGGCATTTCACAAATGTTCAAGATCATGGAATTCGCGCGAATGATGGTGGGCACCAAGGCTCCACGCATCAGCACGATCCAGCACGCCGACGTCCGCCGGTCGCTGTTGAGGCAGAAGGCCTACGCCCTCTACCTCTATGCCGCGGCCCATCAAGACCCCGTCTCGGCCAAGATCGTCTCGGGTGCCGCACAGCTCCTGCCAATCGTCAAAGCTCTCGGCTCAGAGCGCTCCTATCAGCGTTTGACCGAATCACTCCAAACCTTGGGTAATTCTGGCTACCTACAGGACTATCCGATCGAGCAGTTCGCCGGGCTTGCGGTTGATAGCCAACCCTATCGCCACCCGCGGGTTCCACCCGCTCGCGCTCATGGCCCAACCCGAGAATGCTGGAAGCCCCGCCGCTTGTCAGCTGACGCGCGGCAGCACGGTCAGGACACGGTCCACGAACACTTCGAACGCCTCGATGAAATCGCGTAAGAACTCCTCGGTTCCCTTGTCGGTGACCTCCCCCGCTTCGGTGATCAAGCCGGGAGTGAACTGGATGTAAGCCTCCGGCGACTCCATCAATGGCGAATTGCAGAAGGTCAGCACATTGCGCAGACTCTGCTGCCCGACAGCGGTTCCGATCTTGCCCGGGGAGGCGCCGATCACCGCCGACGGCTTATGCGCGAAGGAGTTCGTTCCGTGCGGACGGCTGGCCCAGTCGATAGCGTTCTTCAGACCGCCGGGGATGCCCCGGTTGTACTCGGGGGTTACCAACAGCACAGCGTCCACTGCGGCGATCGCATCCTTGAGTGCTCGGCCCGCCCGCGGGTAATCAGTGTCGAAGTCGCGGTTGTACAACGGAAGAGCCCCTATCGGAATCTCCACGAACGTCAGCTGACTGGGCGCCAACCGGATGAGCGCCTTCGCAAGGGTGCGATTGATTGAATCAGTTGAAAGGCTGCCGATTATGTAGCCAACCCGATAGCCGCTCGTAGGTTTCCCCGCTTCCGTTCCGTTCTACATGGTCAACTCGAGGCTGCCGGAGGCCGTGCCTCCTGTCGACGTCGACGTATACATCGTCGGCGACCTTTTGCGGTGCCCGTGAACAACGGCCCTCTCCACGCCTGATTGGTGTGGCATCGGTGTCTTCACGATGTTCGCCGCGACAGTGCGGAGGCCACTCAGACTGTTCGGAAACATCTCGACGGCTGACCGCCGCAACGGCGATGCTTTGACGGTATCGACCAGAACCAAGGAGCCGACTTGATGCCCTCGACAGACCGACGCCGCATGGCCTACTACCGGGCCGATGCGCGTGGCCTCAAGTTCGGAGACGCAGCCACCCGGACGTTAGACCCGCTCGATGGCAAGGAATACACGTACGCGACAACCCGGGTTGATTTAGCGCGCGCGATTGCCGCAAGGCACGCTGATTTCTGCGTTTACCGCGTCACACTCGACGAGCCGATCGAGGCAGACCCTGGCGCTGCTGCGGACAACCTTGGTGAACTGTTCGTCAGGTCACCGTGGGGCGCGGTCGCGGATGTTGTCGATGACAAAGAAGGACGACTCCCTAATAGCCGCACGACTCCGTCGAAAGTCCCGTGCATCTTTCACCCTAAGCGCGGCCGACCTTGTCGACACGTGGTCACGGCCAATCGCGTATTCGTCCGCTGCCGCTGACGTCAATTAACCCGCGAATGCCATTTCGCCACCACGCATCATGGGTGCCGTCCAGCGACGAACATGTCAAACAAACCAAACCGGCGACCGCGATAGCCGCCATCGACAATCACCCGCCGCGGATGTTCCAAACGATCCGCCGATCAACGCAGTTGTGAGACCTGATGACTTGTGGCACGCCGACGCGTAGCCGCCATCGGACCAGATATGACACGCCTCCCGCATGCCTTCTGGTCAGCGCCTCTTCTAGTCAGCGCGGTGTTCCGCGACGTACTCTTTCGCAGCTTTCGTCGCAAATTGGATGGCATGCATCTGATGGTCGGCCGCCATATGCGCCTGATCCGCTGCTGCCACAAGATCTTTCAACTCGTGAAGCTTCGCGGCTTCGCGGTGGTGTCGCGCCGCGTGCTCGTGGTGTTCGGCGGCCCGCTGGTGGAGATCGCTCAGCATCGACATGGTGATTCCTTCTCGGTCGTGGTTACGGCTCTAGCCCATTTTGGTGTCTGGCGGCCACGGGAGTCACTGTTCGGTAGTCCACGATATGTAGCTCGTCAGTGGCCGCCACGACATCGCGGCATCACCGTCATCGCCCAAATGACTAACTGCCGCGCGTGGACCGCAGCAGGCGGTCGGGGTCGCATTCGAGTGCGCCGCGGTCCCAGCCGCCAACTTCGGCGGCCGCCTCGTACGTGGTCTGTAAGAACCGGGCGACAGCGCGGTCTGGGTCGTCGGCGGTGCTCACGGCCTCATAGGGCAGCAGGAACTCCTTGATCTCGTGACTGTAGTAGGCGGTGTCTGGTTCAACTCGGTGGGCGGAGTAACCGTCCGGCTCAGGGTATGCGTAGGAGTAGAACGCGCCCTCCTTGCCGCCTCCTGGCCAAAATCCACAGCTGCTGAGCTCCCGTGAGTACCCCTCAACCATCACCCAGTCCGGGCAGTTGGCGGCGCCTCCCGGATGAGCGGGTGCGACCCGCCCGGAAAATCGTGTACACGCCAAATCCATAGCACCCCAGAAGAATTGGACTGGACTGGCCTTTCCGACGAACCCCGCGCGAAAGTTTGTCATGACTCGGTGGGCCTGCACCAGTTGCTGCCAGAACGAGCGTGCCGCATGCGGGTCGTATTCGGCGTGCCGATAGTCCTCAGCGAACCGGATAGCGGGATCTACCTCGTTGGGCTTGCCCACAATGTGTGTTTCGATGCCGAGCCTGTCAAGCGCCGAGAGCATCTCTCCGTAAAACTCGGCGACAGGTCTGGCCGCCAGCGGCACCGCCTCCTGACGGCCGTCACTGAGCCGGATTGCAAGCCGATGGTCGACAAAGTCGAACTCCATGTCGAATACCTCATTCCAGTATGGAACGGCGCCGGTGGTCAATCCCCGTGGACTGACGTACAACGTCACTTGCCACCAGTGGTTTATCAGCGGCATATGAGCCATGCGGATTTTACCGACGATCTGGGTCCACATATGCAAGGTGTCGCGGGTGGCCGTCCAGTCGTCCACAGCAAGGGACGGCCAGTCGTAGGTTCGCGCCGGACCGTTCATGTCGTTCCCTTCACTGCCGTGGACGATCCGAAACGGCGACGCGAGGTCATCGAACTTCAGATCCCGGTCTGCTCGGTGCGTATCGGGGCCGGGTCGGGCACGTGGGGCATCAGGGCGTTAGGCGGAATCTGACCGAACAACCCGGCCTCGAAGTCCTCAAAGGCCTGCCCCAGTTCGGCCTTGGTGTTCATCACAAAGGGCCCATACGCCGCGACAGCTTCGCGAATGGGCCTGCCCCCCAAGATAAGCAGCTCCAAGGCCGGAGTCGTTGAGTCCTGGAGGGCATTGGCACGGACCTCGAACCAATCGCCCCGGCCGAATACCGCCAGCTGACCGTCGTGCACCGGTCGCCCCGCGGTACCCACGCGCCCAGCGCCGGCAAGAACGTAGACGAGCGCATTGAAGGACGGATCCCACGGCAATTGCAACCGCGCGCCCGGCGAAACGCTCCCATGGATCAGCGTGATGGGCGTATGCGTCGAGCCCGGGCCTTGGTGGCCACCGACCCCGCCGGCAATCACCCGAACCAACGCGCCCGCATCGGCGGACACCGCCAGCTTCACCGCGGCGGCGTCGATGCCCTGATAGGCCGGCGAAATCATCTTCTCCTTCGCGGGCAGATTCACCCACAATTGCACCCCATGGAACAGACCGCCTGACATCACCAAGTCCTCCGGCGGCGTCTCGATATGCAGGATCCCCGAACCGGCCGTCATCCATTGGGTGGCTCCGTCCTCGATCATCCCACCGCCCCCATGCGAGTCCTGGTGCTGAAAGCGACCGTCGATCATGTAGGTCACGGTTTCGAACCCCCGATGTGGATGCCACGGTGTGCCTTTGGGCTCACCGGGCGCGTAGTTCACCGCACCCATCTGGTCCATGTGCACGAACGGATCGAGCAGCGCATGTGACACCCCGGCAAAGGCCCGATGGACGGGAAAGCCTTCGCCTTCAAGCCCGGTCGGCGCCGAGGTGACGCTCAACACCGGACGCTCAGGAACTCCACGCTGAGGCCCGTCTAGCCGCGGCAACCGCGAATAGTCGGCCGTTACAGCAGGCATGATCAACTCCTCGTCAGGTCATCTTCTCATGGCGATCCGGCGCGAATGCCCTTTCGACGCGTTCGCTGAGGTCCCTTTCGGCGTTGCACCAATACTCGAACGCGCGTTGCACGACGCGGTCAGTGACTCCGTTGTGGAGGGACCGGACAATGTCGTTCACCAAGCGTTCCCGCAACGTCTGTATCCGCCTTGTCGCATTGGCCATTTTCGACAACACCGGGCCGACAACGAAATTCGAGATCATTCTCAGGTTTCCAGCCATTGTGGCTTCGATGAACCGTGCGGCGCCAACACCGTTCGGTATGCCTCTTTCGTCCGCGACATGACCACCTGGTCCGTCATTCCCTGGTAGGTGCCGAGCGGAGTCTCTGCGGTGAACAGGTCGGGAGCGACATACCTGTGCTCGTCGCTCGATCCAGCGGTAGCTGCGGCATACTCCTTGTCGAAAATGCCAAGCGAAAGCAGCCAAAGCACGGTCCGGGTCAGAGACACGACGACTCGATAGCTGCCGCCCTCCGTCGCGCGCCTGCGCAGCGCCTCGAGAATGCCGGCCGTTCCGAGCCAGCCCACCACGTTGTCGCAAATAGGAACAATCACCGGCGATTTGGGAAAGGTGGGCGTCCCTTCATTACAGAACACGCCCGATACCGCGGCGCCGATCTCATCGAAGCCGGGACGGTTCGACCACGGTCCTGTGTCGCCATGAAGGACGACCTTGGCATGGATCAGCCCGGGCTTCTTCGCGCATAGCTCCTCGGCAGTCAGACCTTTTCGCTCCAGATAACCGGGGCGCTTGTTGGCGAAGAAGACGTCGGCATCCTTCAGCAGGTCGTCGAACTTGGTGCGATCTTCCTTGGAGCTATCCAAGATGGTGGAGCGCATCCCGACCTGTACATCCCAGGCGAAGGCCTCGACCTCGGTGGCGTTGGGCCGCCAGATGTTAAGGACATCCGCGCCATACATGGCGAGGTCCCGACCCATCGCCCCTCCCGCAATCACATGGCCCATTCCGCACGCGCGAATGCCGTCCAGGGGATTCGTTCCGCCCTTCGCGAAGGGCATGGGCTCGCTTTCACCGATCTTCTCCACCGTGATCAAGGGCATCGTGGAGAGGACTTCGGCGTATTGCGGCTCATCAAGAAACTCTTCAGTGGTTCGTACCATCGCAAGCACAAGACCTTCTTCTGCTGCGGACGCCTCCAAATCGTCTGCACGCCATTGCAATATGGCGTTCTCGATGGATGCGAGGCTGTCCGTGCACCTTAGAAACTTGAGCGTATCCGTCTTCGATCGAGGATAGAAATCCAAGGCGACAACGTAGCGCCCGTCACGTGTCTTGTGGAGGATTGGAAGTTCGAGGAACGGGTTGCCCGCGAATCCGCCCATGGCAGGAGGACGTCCGTTCACGGTTTCCCATTTGCCCTCAAAGAAACCACAGAAGCGGCGAAGCGATTTGCGAACGTCGATGTGGATGTCCTGTGCTTCCCCGGTTCTCGCGCGCCATAGGGCTGCGGCGGCGACAGACTTCGCGGCCAGGCTGATCGCGGCCATTGCACCAAACCGGTGCGGGCTCGAGATGATCGGGTCCTGCCCGTAGAACGAAAGTCGTCCTCCACTGTACGCGACAGTCATTCCGATGTCGCTCAGTACGTCGTTCGTGTTCGCCATCAGATCGAACTCCGATGAACTTGCCGGATAATTGCGTGTCGATTCGAGGTCCTCGGTCAGACAAGATGCCCCTGCCGTGAATGCGGCACTCACGCCGTTTCCCTCTTCGCCGAGGGCGCACTCGCGGCATTCGCTCGCAGCCGAAGAAGTCCGATGATTACCTCGTTCTCGTCTCGAGCGAGCTCGTCGACCGAGCGTCCCGCGGCTTCGCGCATCACACCATCAACGATGGTTCGCTTGAGTTCGGGAGTTACCTGGGGGTCTCCGAGAGTCTTCATCATCGCCGCAAGCGGGTCCATGAGCTGCTCCATGAAGTGGTTAATGCCGCCCGCTCCCCCGCCCAAGTGCCATTGCAGGCTTTGGCCCATCACACCCCACCGAAGTCCGGGTCCGTAGCTAACAGCGGTGTCGGCTTCCTCGACGCTCAGCACGTCTTGTTCAATGAGATGAAGCATCTCCCGATAAAGCGCTGCCTGTAGCCGGTTGGCCACGTGTCCGGGCAGTTCCTTGCGCAGATGAATGGGCTTTTTGCCGAGGGAAGCGTAGAAACGCATCGCTTGCTGGATGGCTTCGGGCGACGTCTTCGTCCCGCCAACCACTTCGACAAGTGGGACGATGTGGGGCGGATTGAACGGGTGGCCGACGATGACCCGCTCCGGGTTCTTGCAGGCCGATTGAATCACGCTTGGCGTTATCCCCGACGAGCTCGAGGCGATGATCGAATCGACGGGCGTCGCTTCATCGATGTGCGCGAACAACTTCATTTTGAAGTCGGGTCGCTCAGGCCCGTTTTCCTGGACGAAGTCGGCCGTCGCGAACGCCTGATCCGAGTCCTTGGTGAAGCTCAAGCGGTCGCGCGATGCGCCCGGCGACAGGCCGATCTCTTCGAGCTCTCCCCAGGCCTCGTCGACATAGTTGCGCAAATTTGCCTCAGCGTTTGGAGCCGGGTCAGTCGCAACGACGTCTAGCCCGCGCGCCAAGTACTGAGCCGCCCAACTGGCGCCGATGACGCCCGTACCGACCACTGCAACACGACGAATTGATTTTTCGAATGACACGATGATGTCTCCCTTTCAAGAGATTTCGGCATATGCGATGCCGGTCAGGTTTCCTTGAGCGACGAGCAGGGCTTTCACATCCGATCCGTCGAGCTTGGCCACAAGGACGTTGCCCCCGAAGTCGGTGACAAACATTCGGCCGCCCTTGAGATCCAGGGCGATGCCGATTCCTTCCATCAAGTGCGTGAGCACGATCTCAGGGGCGGGCCGGCCCATCGCATCCGAATCCATCGGGGCACGATTCACCGTGTTGCCGCGCGGCGGGTCGCCTCGATCGGTCCAATACATCACGCGGTTGTTCGAATCGAGGTCCAGATCGATCGGCTCCGGAAGCCCGTCGTAAAGAACTTCGATGTCTGCTCGATTAGACGCCGTCTGTCCTCTGGGAACGTCGATGCCGGCGCGGCAAATGCGGCCCTTGCCTGCGTTGTCGGGACCCTTTTGCGTCCAGTAGAGCTTGCCGCCATCGACATCGATGGCCACGCCCACGCACCACCTCGATGCGTCGGGTCCCGGTCGCGGGTCGCCCTGACTCGTTTCCACGACGGTCTCGACCTTGGAGCCGTCGAGATTGGCGCGCATTACGCGCATGCCCTCGCGGTCGCACCAGTACAGCTTTCGGCTCTTCATCTCGAGCTGGATCTGCTTGGGAGTGAACGCCCCACCTTGGGGAACAATTGTCCTGCGATTCCCCCCATCGAGGTCGGCGCGTTCGATGGAGCCGTCGTTCGCCTTGGGGTGCCCCATATTGGTCCAATAGATGTGCCCTGCCACGACGTCGACGACGATGCCGTCGGGAAATCTGCACCCGGTGACGATGACCTTGCGGTCGGAGCCGTCCGAATTGAGCGAGACGATTCGGTCGTCGCTGAGCTCAAGGAGGAACAGGCGACCCACTGCGGCTGTGTCGCCGGAGGCACGTTGCGGTGTCTGCTCTTGTGCGCTGACCATGTGCTTTCACTCCAAGTAATCGTTGGGATCCGGGCCGAGTGCCCGATTCACCTCTGCACCACGCAATTTCATTTTTGTGCGAGCCGCCGACGATGTCGCTGTGATTGGGAACAGCGATCGCCGTCAACGGTTGTGCGCAGTGCCACCGTCAAACCTCGATCCGTGACCCTACGATCAAGGTCTGGTCTCGGGGCAGGCCGAAGGACTCGGCGGCATCGGCGCTCAGCTTGGACGTGGCGATGAAGAGGTTCGTACGCCATGCGGGCATGGTCGGCGCCTCGCCCTTCGTCAGTTCGATCTTCGACAAGAAATAGGAAGCGTCATCGATCGCGATCGATCCCTCGGTCTTCGTCGGCTCGAGCAGGCGTAACGCGTGGCGGACGTCAGGCGTTTCCATGTACCCGAAACGTACGGTCACGTGGATGATTCCGTCGTGAGTGTGGCCGAGCGGATCGATCTCGATGCGCTCGGAGTCGCCGACCCGCGGGACCGGCAACGTATCGATCGTCACGATCACCACGTGCTCGTGGAGAACGTCGTTGTGTTCGACGTTTGCACGCAGGGCCAACGGCGCGGTCTTGTTGCCGCGGTTGAGAAAGACCGCCGTGCCAGGGACACGCAGTAGCCCGCGGCGGCATGGTAGTCGATCGACGAACGCCTGCAGTGGTCCCTCCGCCATCTCACGCCGGCGGGTGACGATCGTGCTGCCGCGCTGCCACGTGATCATGACGGTGAACGTGGCAATCGCGATCAGCAGCGGCAGCCAGGCGCCGTGGACGAGCTTGGTCAGGTTCGCCGCCACGAACAGCAGATCGACACCCAGCAGTGCGCTGCCGCCAATGGCGATCAGCCACAGTGGAACCCGCCATCTCGTGTGGGCGATGTAGAGGAACAGCACGGTCGTGATGGTGATCGTTCCGGTCACCGCCATTCCGTAGGCATAAGCCAGTGCCGCCGAGCTGCGGAAGGCGAACACGAGGATCAGGACCGCCACCATCAGCATTCCGTTGATCCATGGCATGTAGACCTGACCGATCGTCGACGCCGAGGTGTGGACCACCCGCAACCGAGGGAGGTAGCCGAGCTCGATGGCCTGCGACGCCAGCGAGAAAGCTCCCGTGATCACCGCCTGCGACGCGATGACCGTCGCGGCGGTCGCCAGCAGCACCATGGGCACCCGCGCCCAGTCCGGGGCGAGCAGAAAGAACGGCGCACTGATCGTGGCCTTGTCGGCAATCAACAACGCACCTTGCCCGAGGTAGTTGAGAGCCAGCGCCGGGAGGACCACAAACAGCCAGGCCCGGGTGATCGCCTTGCGGCCGAAGTGGCCCATGTCGGCGTAGAGCGCCTCCGCGCCAGTGACTGCGAGCACGACCCCGGCCAACGAGAAGAACGCCATCCCGAAGTTCCCCGCCATGA
>NZ_JAVROT010000043.1:0-22999 GCF_032162605.1 Mycobacterium sp.
GATTGGAATCGGCGCTTAATTGGTTGCAACGACGCTTACGGTGGTCATTTGCCTGCACCGGCACGCTTCCCTTGATTCGATGCGCGAAGTCGAAACCGTTCAGCCCCTCGCACCCCTGCCGAACTTCAGCAGGAAGGTCGATTCTACTCACGTATACGACAACGGCCACCGATTAGTTAGTCCCGGTCCGGTCACGGACGCGAATCGGCCGCCGTTCACGTGATCGGGTACGCACTACCCTCCGGCGATCAGGGCCACCGCCGCCAGGGCCAACACCATGCCGGCGGCCTGCCAGCGCGTCACCTTCTCCTTGAGCACCACCAACGCGAGCACCACCGTCGCAGCTGGGTACAGCGACATCAACACACCGGCCAACGACAGCAGCGATACGTGCAATGCCAACAGCATCGCCACATTGGCGATCGTGTCGATAACTCCCGCGGCGAGAGCCAGGCGCAGCGGTGTGCCATTCGGCGCGGTGAAGTTTCGAGTGATCAGCGCGATGAGGACGACGACGGCACTGGCCGAGATCCGCGCGAAGACCAGCGGCCAGACGTTGGCCTCGACGGGCGCCTGCGCGATCATGACGAAGTTCATCCCGAACGCCAGACCCGAGCCGACGGTCAGCCAGGCGACCTTGGCCGTGAAACGGTGCTGTCGCGCCGGATCGTCGTCCCGAACCTCCCTTGAGACGAGCAGCACCGCGACCAACGCCAACACGATGCCGACGACGGCGACTGCCGTGGGCCGCTCCCCCAACACCAGGCCGACGCCGACCGGAACACCCGCGACGAGCACGGCCGTCAGCGGCGACACCACCGAAATGGGGCCAGCCCCGAGGGCGGCGTAGAACCACCACACGCCGAACGCCTGGCTGATGCCGCACAGGCCACCCCACAGCACCGCGGCAGGCGACACGTGGCCGCCGACGAACAGGGCGATCACGGTCAACAGGACCATCGCCACCGGATAGGACACCAGCACCACCCGCAGGGCAGCCACCCTGCGCGACGCCAGACCCCCGACGAAGTCGCTCACCCCGTAGCCGACTGCGGAGAGCAGCGCGAAGGCCGGACCCTCCAAGGACCCGATCAGGTCATGCCCTTGGAGCGCCTGCCGAGCTCCCGGGTCACCTCACGTGCCGCATCGCGTTTGGCAATGTCCTGGCGCTTGTCATGCGCCTGCTTGCCGCGGGCCAGCGCCAGCTCCACCTTGACCTTGCCCTCGGTGAAGTACAGCGATAGCGGCACCAGCGACAGATTGCCGTCGCGGACCTTGCCTATCAGCGTGTCGATCTGGCTTCGGTGCATCAGCAGCTTTCGATTGCGCCGCGGCGCGTGGTTGGTCCAGCTGCCGTGGTGATACTCCGGGATGTGCACGTTGCGCAGCCAGATCTCGCCGTCGTCGACGGTGGCGAACGCGTCGGCCAACGACGCCTGACCGTCGCGCAGGCTCTTCACCTCGGTGCCCATCAGAGCCACCCCGGCCTCGAACGTCTCGAGGATCGCATAGTTGTGCCGCGCCCTGCGATTGGTGGCCACGATCTGGTTGTTGCGGTTCTTCTTGACCTCCGCGGCCGACTTCTTCGCCACCGCTAACGCCGTACGTAGAGGCGCAATGTGACGTAACCCGTGGCGCCTGCCATCGCCACACCCACGAAGAGCAGGATCGGCGCGATGTAGAGGATGTCGGCGTAGTCGATCCTGGCGATCAGATTCGCTTGATAGAACTGGTTGAGCGCCTTCTCGAGGAATACTGCGCGCACCAGAATCAGGCCGACGATCGATATCACCACACCGATGAACGCGGCCAGCATGGCCTCGACGAGGAAGGGCAGCTGCGTATACCAGCGGCTTGCGCCCACCAATCGCATGATGCCCACCTCCGTTCTTCGTGTGTAAGCCGCGACTTGAACCATGTTGGCTATCAACAGGATCGCGCCGACGGCCTGGACCAGTGCCACGGCGAACGCCGCGGCGCTCAATCCGTCGAGCACCGCGAAGAGCCGGTCGATCAGATCCTTCTGGTTCAGCACGTTGAGAACACCGGGCTGGGTCTTCAACGCGTCGTCGAAGTCCTTGTGCTGCTCGGGATTGTCGAGCTTCACGACGAATGATGCAGGAAACGCATCCTTGCCGGCAACGTCTTTGTATTGCGGGAACTTCTTGATTGCGTCGTCGTAGGCGTCCTGCTGGTTGAGGAACCGAACTGACTTGACGTCGTCGCGGTCCTCGATCTGCTTGCGCAGCGTCTTGCACGGGTCCGCGTCGCAGGTCGGATCGTTGGCCGAGATGTCGTTGGTCAGGAACACCTGGCTCTCGACGCGGTCCAGATAGATGTTGCGCGAACTGTCGGCGAGGCGGACCACCAGCAGACCACCACCGAACAAACCGATCGAGATGGCGGTCGTCAAGATCATGGCGACCGTCATGGTGACGTTGCGGCGAAGTCCGGTGAGGACCTCGTTGACGAGAAAGCCGAAGCGCACTTAGCGGTCCATTCCGTAGACACCGCGCTGCTCGTCGCGGATCAGGCGGCCAAGCTCGAGTTCGATCACGCGTTGGCGCATCGAGTCGACGATGTGGTGGTCGTGAGTGGCCATCAGCACCGTCGTTCCGGTGCGGTTGATCCGCTCGAGCAGATCCATGATGTCCTTGCTGGTTTCCGGATCCAGGTTTCCGGTCGGTTCGTCGGCCAACAGCACCAGCGGCCGGTTCACGAAGGCACGGGCGATGGCGACACGCTGCTGCTCACCGCCGGAGAGCTCGGTGGGCAGCCGGTTGGCCTTGCCCGAAAGCCCCACCATCTCCAGGACGTCGGGCACCACTCGGTTGATGACGTCCGAGCGCTTGCCGATGACCTCGAGCGCGAACGCGATGTTCTCGAAGACCGTCTTCTGCTGCAACAGGCGGAAGTCCTGGAACACGCACCCGAGCACCTGTCGGAGACCGGGGATGTGACGGTTTGCCAGTTTGTTCACGTGGAACTTCGACACCTGGATGTCGCCGTGTGTGGGAGTGTCCTCCGCGAGCAGCAATCGCATGAACGTCGACTTGCCCGAACCGGACGGTCCAATCAGGAAGACGAACTCACCCTTATCGATCTTGAGCGAGACGTTGTCCAGAGCTGGCCGTGCCGAGGATTTGTACTGCTTGCTCACGTGGTCGAGGGTGATCATCACGGCTCGCCAGTGTAGCCGGACGCAGACGGCGCTCCGGACTACCCGGGCGGCGGGAGCGCCGTCGGCGCTGGTACCTCTCCCGGAAGGACCGTCGTGGTCGTCGTCGTGCCCGACCGGTTCGGCACGGGCAGGCCCGGTGGCAACGTAATCGGCGGCAGCGGCCCTGCGCCGTCCGGATCGATGACGTTCGTCGGCGCGGTGTCGGATGTCGTCGTCGCACTCGTCGTGTCCGTGGAGCTGGTGGTCTCCGTCGGCGAGGGCTCGGTGGTGGTCGTGGTGGTCGTCGGCGTGGTCGTGCTCGGGGTCGTAGTTCTCGGCCGCGTCTCCACGTTCGTGCGGGGTACCCAGGTGTACTCGGGATCGGGCATGAAGCCTGGCGGCACGACCTGGGCGGTCTCCGGGGCTGCGGGTGTCGGCGCGGGCGGCTGGTAGGTGCTGTGCAGCCACGCGATCACGAAGAACGCCAGGATCAGACCGGCCGTCGAGGTGCGAATCCGCCCGTTGATGATGTAACCCGGCCATCCATGGTCGGCACGCTTGCGGGTGACCCAGTTCCAGAAACTCATGGCCGGTCTTCCGCGTTCTGCTGTTCCACGGGCGGCTTGACGGTGGCCGGACTCGGGATCGTGTTCACCACGGGACCGGTATCACCAGAGGTGACGATTCCGGCCCGGATCAGCTTGGCGATCACCAGCAGGCGGAGCCGGCGGCCTACCTCGAACTGCTTGCCCGGCAGTGTCCGCGCGACCATGCGCAAGTTCACGGTGTCGAGTTCGATGCTCTCCACGCCCATCACCTGCGGCGCGTCCAACAGCAGCTTTCGCAGACTGTCGTCCTGCATTGCCTTGTCGCTGACGCTGTGCAGAAGGTCGTCGACCCGAGTGAGGTCGGCGCTGGTCGGCACCGGGATGTCGATCACCGCCCTGGCCCAGTCCTTGGACAGGTTCATCGTCTTGACGATCTGGCCGTTGGGGATGGTGAATACCTCCCCCTCGGTGGACCGCAGCTTGGTGATGCGCAGGGTGACGTCTTCCACCGTGCCCTCGGCAGGGGCGGCGATGCCGGCGACGGTGAGGGCAACCAGGTCACCGAAGCCGTACTGCTTCTCGGTGATGATGAAGAAGCCCGACAGCAGGTCCTGAACCACGCGCTGCGCACCGAAGCCCAGCGCCGCGCCCAGCACGGCGGCGGGTGCGACCAGCGATCCGACCGGAATGGCCAGCACATCCGTGATGTCCACCGCGACGACCACGAAGAGCACCGCGATCGACACCCAGGAGATCACCGATGCGACCGCCTGCTGATGCTTGGCGCTCTCCGTACGCACCAGCTGATCGGTTTCCCGGAAGTCTGCATCGATGCGACGGGTGATCTTCTGCGCGGACCAGCTGATGAACCGGGCGGCCAGCACCGCAAAGATGATCAACAGGGTGATCTTCAGCCCCCGCGTGATGATCCACTCGCCGATTCCGCCCCGCCAGAAGTCGTGCCAGCGTTGCGTCATCGAGATGGCTACATACGTCGTGTTAGTCGTCATCTTTCCTATTGCGCCAACGGATCCCCGCCTCCAGGAATCCATCTATGTCGCCGTCGAGTACCGCCGCCGGATTGCCGACTTCGTAGTCGTTACGCAAGTCCTTGACCATCTGGTACGGGTGCAGCACATAGGAGCGCATCTGGTTGCCCCACGAACTGCCGCCGTCGCCCTTGAGGGCGTCCATCTCAGCACGTTCTTCTAAACGTTTGCGTTCCAACAATTTTGCCTGGAGAACCCGCATCGCCGAAACCTTGTTCTGCAACTGCGACTTCTCGTTTTGGCAAGTCACGACGATACCGCTGGGGATGTGCGTCAGTCGAACCGCCGAGTCGGTGGTGTTGACCGACTGCCCGCCGGGCCCGCTGGAGCGGTAGACGTCGACGCGCACGTCACCGTCTGGAACTTCGATGTGGTCGGCGGTGTCCACGACCGGCAGCACCTCGACGTCCGCGAAGGAGGTCTGGCGTCTGCTCTGGTTGTCGAACGGGCTGATCCGCACCAGCCGGTGGGTGCCCTGCTCGACCGACAGCGTCCCGTACGCGTACGGGGCGTGCACCGCGAACGTCGCACTCTTGATGCCCGCCTCTTCTGCGTAGGACGTGTCGAACACCTCGACGCCGTAGTTGTGCTTCTCCGCCCAGCGGATGTACATCCGCATGAGCATCTCCGCCCAGTCGGCCGCGTCCACCCCCCCCGCGCCGGACCGGATGGTCACGACGGCCTCGCGTTCGTCGTACTCACCGGAGAGAAGGGTGCGCACCTCCATCGCCTCGATGTCCTCGCGCAGCTTGCCCAGCTCGGCGTCGGCGTCGGCCAGGGCCTCGGTGCTGCTGGCCCCTTCCTCCTCCGCCGCGAGCTCGTACATCACGGGCAGGTCTTCGAGCCGTTGCCGCAACTCCTCCACGCGACGCAGCTCGCTCTGGGTGTGCGACAGCTCGCTGGTCACCTTTTGGGCACGCGTCTGGTCGTCCCAGAGCTTCGGATCCGACGCCGCCTCTTCCAGGTTCTTGATGCGATCCTTCAGACCTTCGACATCGAGCACCCGCTCCACCGTCGTCAGAGTGGTGTCGAGCGCAGCGATGTCTTCTTGTCTGTCGGGATCCACGGGACATCAGGTTACCGACCGTTGGGCGGGTCTAGCATCGGCTTGGTAACCGCCCGGTGATGTCGCGACAGCCCATTGCGCTTCGCCGGGCAGCGTCTGCTTCCTCTTGGAAGGCTCATCCATGCGCCCATACAGCGTGGCGATCGTCGGTTCCGGCCCGTCCGGCTACTTCGCCGCGGCATCGCTACTGAAGTTCGCGGACTCCACGGTCGGCTCCGACGAGCCCAGAGACGTGCGCGTCGACATGTTGGAGATGTTGCCGACCCCGTGGGGTCTGGTGCGCTCCGGCGTCGCGCCCGATCATCCGAAGATCAAGACCATCAGCGCCCAGTTCGAGAAAACCGGCAACGACGCGCGCTTCCGTTTCTTCGGCAACATCCGCGTGGGTGAACACGTTCATCCGGCGGAACTGGCCGAGCGCTACGACGCGGTGATCTACGCCGTCGGCGCCCAATCGGACCGACCGCTCGGCATCCCCGGCGAGGAGTTGCCTGGCAGCGTCGCCGCCGTGGACTTCGTCGGCTGGTACAACGCCCACCCGCACTTCGGGGAGATGACGCCGGATTTAACCAGCCCTCGCGCAGTTGTGATTGGCAATGGCAACGTGGCGCTCGACGTGGCACGCATCCTCGTCAGCGATCCGGACGTCCTGGCCAACACCGACATCGCTGACCATGCCTTGGATTCGCTGCACGCTCGAGGCGTGGAGGAAGTCGTGGTCATCGGTCGCCGTGGTCCCCTTCAGGCGACGTTCACCACGCTGGAGTTGCGTGAACTCGGCGACCTGGAGGCGATGGCCGACGTCGACGTGATCGTCGATCCCGACGACTTCGCGGACGTCACCGACGAGGACCTCGAGGCGGCGGGCAAGACCGTCAAGCTGAACGTCAAGGCGCTGCGTGGGTACGCGGAGCGCGGTCCGCGAGGAGCCAAGCGCCGCATCGTCTTCCGGTTCCACACCTCGCCCATCGAGATCAAGGGCGACGGTCGGGTTTCGTCGATCGTGCTCGGTCACAACGAGCTGGTGAACGACGGAGGCCGGCTGGTGGCCAAGGACACCGGGGCACGCGAGGAACTCCCCGCGCAACTCGTCGTCCGCGCGGTCGGGTACCGGGGCGTGCCGACGCCGGGCCTGCCGTTCGACGAGCGGTCGGGAACCATTCCGCACACCTCGGGCCGCATCGACGGCAGCCGTAACTCCTACGTCGTCGGCTGGATCAAGCGCGGGCCGTCGGGCGTCATCGGTAGCAACAAGAAGGACTCGCAGGAAACCGTCAACACCTTGTTGGCCGATCTGCGCGAGGTGGATGGAAGGGACTCCGAGCACACCGAGGACGTGGTCGAGTGGTTGTTGTCGCGGCAGCCGAAGCTGGTCACCGACGACCACTGGAAGTTGATCGACGACCACGAACGGTCGGCAGGCCAGCCGCACGGCAGACCCCGGGTGAAGCTCACCAGCGTGGCTGACCTCCTGCGGATCGGCCACGGCTGACGACGATCCCGCGAGGCACGAGCCGGTGAGAAGTCAGCCCATCAGACACGGCTGATCAGTCCCTTACCGGCTCCAGCACCGAGTCGGCCTCGATGGTGATCAGCACCCGTGTCTCCGGCTTGCCAGTGAAGTTCGGATACGGCATGCCGAGGTACTTCTGCGAGATCTCGTCGATGCTCTCCGCGGCGCCGTCGCTCGACATGGAGACCACGCGCCCACGCACGGCGTAGTAGCGGTTGACGTTGTCCGGGTCGGCGACGTTGACGGCCACGCGGGCGTCGCGGGCGACGTTTCTGGCCTTCTGATGGCCGCCGACGATGTTGACGACGACGTTCTGGCCGTCGGTGGTGACCCAGGTTTGGGTCAGCTGCGGAGATCCGTCCGGCATCAGGGTGGCAATGAAACACGGGCTGGGTAGACGCAGAAGATCGAGCAGGCCCTGGGGCAGTGGTTGTGGCATGGGCCTGTCATACACCCGACGTAGAGTCGAACGCATGTTCGATGAATTGGCGTCCATTGAGTCCGGCCTCGGTGAGGCGGCGTTGGTGGAGCGCATTGCGGCGCTGGAGCGGATGAAGTCGGCAGCCGCCGCGGGTCAGGCCCGCGCCGCAGCGGCGTTGGACCTGGTCCGTCGGGCCAGGGAGGCCGATGC
This sequence comes from Mycobacterium sp., assembly GCF_032162605.1. Taxonomy (GTDB): domain Bacteria; phylum Actinomycetota; class Actinomycetes; order Mycobacteriales; family Mycobacteriaceae; genus Mycobacterium. The sequence continues at coordinate 7,968 of NZ_JAVROT010000043.1, forward strand.
CGGGATGCCCGCGGCGAAGCGGGGGCGAGGAGTGGCCAGCGAAGTCGCGTTGGCGCGGCGCGACTCCCCTGTGCGGGGCGGTCGTCACCTGGGGTTCGCGAAGACGTTGGTGAACGAGATGCCGCACACGCTGGCCGCGCTGGAGGCCGGTGCACTCTCGGAGTGGCGGGCCACGTTGATCGTGCGGGAATCGGCGTGCCTGGACCTCGAGGACCGCCGCGCGCTGGACGCCGAGATGTGTTCGGACACAGGTGGGTTGGATGGTCTGGGTGATGCCCGCATCGCCGCGGCGGCCAAGGCCATTGCCTACCGACTCGACCCGCACGCAGTCGTCGACCGGGCCGTGCGCGCCGAAACCGCACGTACCGTCACCATCCGGCCTGCGCCGGACACCATGACGTATGTGACGGCGTTCTTGCCGATGACGCAGGGGGTGTCGGTCTACGCGGCGCTCAAGCGAGCCGCCGACACCTGCGGCGACGGACGCGGGCGAGGGCAAATCATGGCCGACACGCTCGTCGAGCGGGTGACTGGACGGCCCGCCGAGGTGCCGGTGCCAGTAGCGGTGAACCTCGTGGTGACCGACGAGAGCTTGCTTGCGGGCAGCACGGTTCCGGCGCGGTTGGCCGGCTATGGCCCCATCCCCGCCGCGGTGGCGCGGCGCCTCGTCGGTACCGCGGCGCACGACGCTCGCTCTCGGGCGACGTTGCGGCGGCTCTACAGGCATCCCCGCAGCGGCGCCTTGGTGGCGATGGAGTCGCGCTCCCGACTGTTTCCCAAGGGACTCGCACGGTTCATCGACCTGCGCGACGACACCTGTCGCACCCCCTACTGCGACGCGCCGATCCGCCACCACGACCACGCCACCGCGCATCATCGGAGCGGACCGACCTCGGCGGTCAACGGGCTCGGCGAGTGCGAACGGTGCAACTACTCCAAGGAGGCTCCCGGCTGGACGGTGACTGCTGCCTGCGACGAAAACAGTCGTCACACTGCCGAATTCATCACACCCACGGGCGCAAGGCACCACAGCGCGGCCCCACCGCTGCCGGGCCTCGTCGTCGTCGATCTCAGCGAGATGGAAGTCCACATCGGCATCGAGATCGCGAAGTTCGCCGCCTAATAGAGCTCGGTGGCCGACGCTGGCGCCTCGGGCGGCGGGTTCGGCGCGAAGCCCCACTTGTCGGGATTCTTCGGGGAGTAGACGACCGGAATCAGCTGACCCATCGTCGGCGAAGTGCCGACGCCCATGACCATCCGGGTGTAGACCTCGTGTTCGCGGACGGTCGGCCCGTTGATGACCCCGGTGATGGTCACGTTCTGCGAACCATCGGAATCGGGTCCGGCGCTGACGCCGGTGACCAGAAGTGTGCCGTGGGCCATGTTGCCCCCGATGCCGCCCCCTCCCGCGGTGCTGCCACCGCGGCGTGCCCGCATGATGCGAGGCCCCACCAGGAGAACGATGCCACCGACCAACACCAAGAGCACAGCGAATTCCAACACGCCCCCCATGGTAGGACTGCTGCCATGACCACCCTCGCGGATGACATCGGCCTCGCACTCCAGATGGCCGATCAGGCCGATGCGTTGACCCTGGATCGGTTCGGTGCGCTGGACCTACGGATCGAGACGAAACCCGATCTCACGCCGGTGACGGATGCCGACGAATCTGCGGAGAAGCTGCTTCGCGGCCTACTTGCGACCCATCGGCGCGATGATGCGGTGTTGGGCGAAGAGTTCGGCGGCACCGCAGTTTTCGAAGGACGGCAGTGGGTGCTCGACCCGATCGACGGCACCAAGAACTTCGTCAGGGGCGTGCCCGTCTGGTCGACGCTCATCGCGCTCCTCGACGACGGCGTACCAGTCGTCGGCGTGGTCAGTGCGCCCGCACTGGGTCGGCGGTGGTGGGCAGGCACCGGCGAAGGTGCGTACACGTCGTTCCGTGGAGTTAGTCGGCGCATTTCGGTGTCGGGCGTCGCCTCGCTGGACTCGGCCAGTCTGTCGTTCTCCGACCTCACCACCGGCTGGGAGGAGCGCCGCGCACGCTTCGTCGAGCTCACCGACGCAGTGTGGCGGGTGCGCGGCTACGGCGACTTCTGGTCCTACTGTCTGCTTGCCGAAGGCGCCGTCGACATCGTTGCCGAGCCCGAGGTCAAACTGTGGGATCTGGCGCCGCTCGACGTCCTGGTCCGCGAAGCCGGCGGTCGGTTCTCGAACTTCGGCGGCTCACCGGGGCCCCATGGCGGAAGCGCGGTCGCCACCAACGGACTACTGCACGAAGAGGTACTCGGCAGGCTCTCGCTCACGTAGGGCTACGGCACGAAAAGTTTAGGGAAACCCCCGATTCCCTGCCGGCCCAATCAACTAGCGTCGTCCGCATGAAGAAGTCAACGATCCTCGCAGCCGCAGCGTTGGCCGGAATGGGCGCCGCACTCGTCGCTCCTTCTGCGGTCGCGGACCCTCGCATCACCGTGCCGTTCGTTCCGGTGTCCGTGTCGGGCTCGACCGGGGACGACGGATTGGACGTACCGCCGGCTCCGTGACGTTGATTACAGAGCGTCCTTATCTTACTTCGGAGTAAGATGCGGTCATGAAGCACTGCCCGAACGACACCAGGCTGCGAACATGACCCTGCCGTCCACCAACGGCCACGAGCAGAGCCGTGCGCGCGAGAGCGCGATAGGCCTGCAGAAGCACAAGCGCTCGCCGACCGCCATTGGGTTGGCGCTGATCACACCGCTGCTGGGTCAGGAGTTCCTGGACAAGCACGGCCTCCGGGATCCGCTAAACCGCAGCCTGCGCTACGGCGTCAAGACGACGTTCTCAGCGCTCGGCGCATCGACCCGCCAGTTCAAGAGGGTCCAAGGCATCGGGAAGCCACCGACCCGTCTCAAGCCGAGCGGCGCGGACTACTTCGATCTGACCCCTGACGACGAGCAGAAGATGATCGTCGAGACGGTCGCCGAATTCGCCGAGGAGCTCCTGCGCCCCGCCGCCCACGACGCCGACGCCGACGCGACCTACCCCGTCGACCTAGTCGGCAAGGCCACCGAGATCGGCGTCACCGCGATCAACATCCCCGAGGACTTCGACGGGATCGCGGCCCACCGCAGCACCGTGACCAACGCGCTCGTCGCCGAGGCTCTCGCCTACGGCGACATGGGACTCGCGTTGCCGATCCTTGCCCCCGGCGGCGTCGCGTCCGCATTGACCCACTGGGGTAGCGCCGACCAGCAGGCCACCTACCTTCGCGAGTTCGCAGGCGACAACGTCCCGCAGGCGTGCGTCGCCATCGCCGAGCCGCATGCCCTGTTCGACCCGACCGCGCTGAAGACGACTGCCGTCCGCACGCCGAGCGGTTACCGACTCACGGGCGTCAAGTCCCTGGTGCCTGCGGCCGCGGACGCCGAGCTGTTCGTCATCGCCGCCCAGCTCAACGGCAAGCCGGCGTTGTTCATCGTCGAGTCCGGCTCCGAGGGACTCACCGTCAAGGCGGACCCGAGCATGGGCATCCGCGCCGCGGCACTCGGCCGCGTCGAGCTGGACAATGTTGCGGTACCGCTGCACAACCGCCTTGGTGAGGGCGGGGCAGGAGACGGCGACTACGCCCAGGACTACTCGGAGGCCATCGCGCTCTCCCGATTGGGTTGGGCCGCACTGGCAGTCGGCACGTCTCACGCGATGCTCGACTACGTCATCCCATACGTCAAGGAACGCGAGGCGTTCGGCGAGCCCGTCGCCCGCCGCCAAGCGGTGGCCTTCATGTGCGCCAACATCGCCATCGAACTCGACGGGCTCCGACTGATCACCTGGCGTGGTGCCTCCCGCGCCGAGCAGGGCCTGCCGTTCGCCCGCGAAGCATCGCTGGCCAAGCGGATCGCCACCGACAAGGGCATGCAGATCGGCCTGGACGGCGTCCAGCTGCTCGGCGGCCACGGCTTCACCAAGGAACACCCCGTCGAACGCTGGTACCGCGACCTGCGTGCACTCGGCGTCGCCGAGGGCGTGGTCGTCCTCTAAGTCGTCCCCCAACGGCCGAAACACCAGACCAGGAACGGAAAACCCAGTCATGGCAATAAATCTGGAAATGCCGAAGAAGCTGCAGGCCGTCATCGACATGGCCCACGACGCCGCCGCGGAGATGTTGCGGCCGATCTCGCGCAAGTACGACCTCGCCGAGCACGCCTACCCCATCGAGTTGGATACGCTCGCCGACCTGTTCGAGGGCATGACGGCGGCCAACATCATCTCGTTCGCCGGAACCGACGCATTTCGCGGTGTCGAAGGGCCGAAGGGGAACGTCAACGGCGCCAACATGTCCGCGCTCGTCAATGCCCTCGAGATCAGCTGGGGCGACGTCGCACTCCTACTGTCGGTGCCCTTCCAGGGACTCGGCAACGCCGCGGTCTCCGGGGTGGCCACCGATGAGCAGCTTGCACGACTCGGGAAGGTCTGGGCGGCAATGGCCATCACCGAGCCCAGCTTCGGCTCCGACTCGGCGGCCGTGTCGACGACGGCGAAACTCGACGGCGACGAGTACGTGATCAACGGCGAGAAGATCTTCGTCACCGCCGGGTCCCGGGCCAGCCACATCGTGGTCTGGGCAACGCTCGACAAGACCAAGGGCCGCGCCGCCATCAAGTCGTTCATCGTGCCGCGCGAGCACCCCGGTGTCACCGTCGAGCGCCTCGAGCACAAGCTGGGCATCAAGGCATCCGACACCGCAGTCATCCGCTTCGACAACGTCCGGATCCCGAAGGACTACCTGCTCGGCAGCCCGGAGATCAACGTGGACAATGGCTTTGCCGGCGTCATGGAGACGTTCGACAACACCCGGCCCATCGTGGCGGCGATGGCCGTTGGCATCGCGCGAGCAGCGCTCGAGGAGCTTCGCCAGATCCTCACCGACGCCGGAGTGCAGGTCTCCTACGACAAGCCGGCGCAGGTGCAGCATGCCGCCGCCTCGGAGTTCCTGCGCATGGAGGCAGACTGGGAGTCCGGCTACCTGCTGACACTGCGGTCGGCGTGGCAGGCCGACAACAACATCCCCAACTCGAAAGAGGCGTCGATGGGCAAGGCCAAGGCGGCGCGGGTGGCCAGCGACATCACCCTCAAGACCGTCGAATTGGCCGGGACCACTGGCTATTCCGAAGAGCTGCTGTTGGAGAAGTGGGCGCGGGATTCGAAGATCCTCGACATCTTCGAGGGTACCCAGCAGATCCAGCAGCTGGTGGTCGCGCGTCGGCTGCTCGGGTTGTCGTCGGCTGAGCTGAAGTAGCAGTCCAGCTGGATGCTAGGAGATACCGTCGGGGTCATGGACGACTTTCAGGCGCTGGTCGCGCGGCAAGACGGTGATCGCATCAACGCGACGGTGGAGACACTGTCGGAATCGGATCTGCCGCCCGGTGAGGTGACGATCCGGGTGGCCTACTCCAGCGTCAACTTCAAGGACGCACTGGCGCTCACCCCCAAGGGCGGGGTGGTACGCGACTATCCGATCGTGCCGGGTATCGACCTGACCGGCGAGGTGGTGGCCTCGACGTCGGATCAGTTCGACGTCGGCGACTCCGTGCTGGCACACGGGTATGAAATCGGCACCGGACGGCATGGCGGTTACGCGCATTACGCCAGGGTGCCCGCCGACGAAGTCGTGGCCCTCGGTTCGCTGAGCCCGTATGAAGGCGCCGCGATCGGCACCGCGGGTTTCACCGCCGCGATGAGCGTGCAGGCGCTGATCGGCCGTGGAATCAACCCGCAGGACGGTCCCATCGTGGTGACGGGGGCGACCGGCGGCGTCGGTTCGGTAAGTGTCGACCTGCTGTCGGCGGCGGGCTACGAGGTGGTCGCGTCCACGGGAAAGCCGGACGCGGGCGACGGATTGAAGGCACTCGGCGCCACTGAGGTCATCCCCCGACTTCCCACCGATCCCGACGCCAAGCCGCGGGCGCTTGGCAAGACTCGCTGGGCAGGCGCGGTGGACTGCGTCGGCGGCGCGACCCTCGCCGACGTGCTCAGTACCGTGTCGTATGGCGGTGCGGTGGCCGCCAGCGGACTGACCGGCGGTCCGACGCTCAACACCACGGTGATGCCGTTCATCCTCCGCGGCGTTGCTCTGCTCGGCATGGACTCGGTGCTGATGCGCATCGGCCCTCGACGCGAACTGTGGGCGCTGCTGGGTGGTTCACTGAAGCCGCAACGACTTTCGCAGATCACCCATGACGTCGACGTGAAGGACGTGGTCGGCGTCATCGATCGGGTGCGGGCAGGCAAGTTCTCTGGTCGCGCCGTGGTGAGGGTGGCGGGCGGGTTCTGACGCGCGGGGATCAGTCCAGGTGACGGAACGGCCGCAGCACATCGCTGGCCCTGGCCACTAGGTCCCAGTCCCAGCATTCGGCCAGCAGCTCGTTGGCCGCATGGACGCCGAGACGCGGTACTGCGATTGAGCGCAGCTTGGCATTCAAATCGTCGTCGGACAGCGGGTTTCCTGGTGTGCCGCGGTTGGCGAGCACCTCGCGGTCGAGCACGGTGCCGTCATTCAGCGTGATGCTGATGCGCGCGCCCCGCTTGCCGACGGTGTCGTCGGCGCGGACCGTCACCAACCCGCGCAGCCGCGCGACGTCAGGGTCGTTGACGGCGACCGCCGAGAAACTGTCCAGCCCTAGATAGCCCGCATGCAACGCGAATGCCACGCAGTGGGCGGCGCTGAACCGCGCTGCCGACCCCGGAGCGGGGTGCACCAGCCCCGTCACCGATGCGGCGAACGGCAGCATCCGCACCTCGACGGACTTCACCGCGTCGATCGCGAACCGCGGGTCCTTGGTCAATTCGAGGGCGGCGTCGATCGCGGGATGAAGCAGCGATGCGTTCGGGTACAGCTTGTGCCCGTTCGACAGCACCGACCACACCTCGCCGAGTGACTCCACCAGGATCGCGGGTTCCGGCGCGCGCGAGATGACCGCGAGTAAGCCGCGCTCCCCCTCGATGGCGGTGTCCCTGGCCGTCATGCCACGCTCTGCCATCAGTGCGTTGAGGACTCCGTCCATCGCAGCCCGGCCGGGCTGCAGCGCCTTGGCGTCGCTGCCGTAGACCTCGCGAATGCCCGACGCCTGGGCGGCTGCCATGCCCAGCGCGTTGGCCGTTGCGGCGCCGCCGAGTCCGAGTGCTCGCGCGCCCGCCGCGGCTGACGCAAGGTGACCGGCGGTACCCGTCACCTGCCATCCACTCTCGAAGTGGGTGATCCCGGCGGCCCGCGCCACCCGGGCGCCGACCTCGAAACCGGCCACGTAACCCGCCAACGCCTGCGCACCGGACAGCGGCCGCATCTCGGCGATCGCCAGCACCGTGGGCCACACACAAGAGCCGAGGTGGATGGTGGTCTCCGGCGGGTTGAAGACGTCGTCGAAATCCATTGCGTGCGACGAGTATCCATTGGCCAGCGCAGCGAACGGACCGCTGGTGCACTGGCCGGAGCCGATGATGGTGGCCACCGGTTCCGACGCGACGGCGGCGATCACGTCCCGCAACTTCGCCGCGGCCGGTTCCACCGACCCGGCCAGCACCGCGGCCAGCCAGTCGACGAGCGCCCTCTTGGCACCGTGCACCACCTCGGGCGGCAGGCCCGGCAGTGTGACCGAGGACGCGAAGTCGGCCAAGGAACGGGTCTTGGTCGGCTCGTCTTGCAGGTCGGTCATCCGTTGTGGACCATGCTCGCCACGAGCGGCTTGGCCGCGTCGGTGAAATCGCTTATCTGCTTGTGTAACTCATCACCGACGACGAACTCCGGATTCAGACCCTCGCCGCGCAGATACTGCTTCCACGCGTCCGTGGCGGCGACCTTCTGGAAGAAGTCCTGATAGAACTTGACGGCCTGGCCCGACATCTTCGGCGCCCCGGCGATCCCGCGGAACTGCAGATGTGCCGGGAACTCGCCAAGATCGATCTTTTGCTCGGCGATCGTCGGGACGTTCGGGAAGTCGGGCACCCGCTTGTCGGAGAAGACGCCGATCAGCTTCAATTTGCCTGCATCGATCTGGTCGGCGAAGTCCGGAATGGCGCCGATGTCGATCTGGGCGTCACCGCGCAGCATCGCCGTGATGCGCGGCGCGCCATCGTCGAAGGACAGGTACTTCCACTTCGCGTCGGAGTTCTTCTCGATCTCCAGCGCGACGAGGTTGTCCACTGAGTTCGGCGATCCACCGGTCTGCACCATCTCACCGGGATTCTTCTTGGCGGCAGCGAGGAACTCGGCCATGGTGTTGAAGGGAGCATCGGCTGGCGCCGCGATGACCTGTATCTCGTCCGCCAGCATCACGATGGGGGTCAAGTCGGTCAGGACTGCGGGGGCCGATGCCGCGGCAAGGCCGCCGATGATCCACTTCGACGTGAACGCCGAGATGAAGTTGGAGTCGCCTGGCTTGCCCTTGAGGAAGGCCATCGCGCCGAGCCCACCGCCTTCGGGCTTCGCCATGACGGGCCAGTTGTCCTTCAAGATCTGATTGTCGCGGGCGATCTTGATGAGTTGGCGCGCGAACAGATCGCTGCCACCACCGGGTCCCGTGTCCACGATGAACTGAACGTTGTTCGGCGTCCCGCCGGCCGCGGTGGTGGTCGAGGCGCCGCAGGCCGCGGTTCCAACCGCGACGGCCACGCTCGCTGCCAGGACACCCAGGCGCTTGATGGTGGTGTTCATTGGTTCACCTCTCGGGTTTCGACACTCTTGATCAGGGCTGGATCGGACTGGTTGGGCTCGGGTGCGGTCACGTCGTCCAGCTCCAGGTCGGGCAACACGCTGTCCTTGGTGGGCAGCCGATTACCGCGGCGCCGACTGAGGATCGCGAGCACGACGACGATCACTGCGAGCCCGAGCACGATGGCCGAAATCGGCCGCTGCACGAAGATCAGGAGACTGTTGTCGGACAGGATCAGCGACTGGCGTATTGCGTTCTCCGCCTGCGGACCGAGGACGAACGCCATCAGCAGCGGGGTCGGCGGGATCGAGAGTTTGCGGAATGCATAGCCAAGGGCGCTGAAGAAGATCAGCATGTAGATGTCGAACATCGAGCCCCGCACGCTGTAGGCGCCGACGACCGCGAGCACCAGGATCGCCGGGTAGAGCACCCAGTACGGGATCTTCAGGAGCCGAACCCAGAGCGGGATCATCGGAAGGTTGAGCACCAGGAGCGCGACGTTGCCCAGATACAGGCTCGCGATCACCGGCCAGACGATCTCGGGGTTGGTCTCGAAAAGTCTTGGCCCCGGCTGGATTCCGAACAGCAGCAGGGCGGCGAGCATCACCGACGTGCTGGCACTGCCCGGAAGGCCGAGCGACAGCAGCGGGACCATTGCCCCGCCGACTTCGGAGTTGTTGGCCGCCTCCGGCGCTGCGACGCCCTCCATGGTGCCCTTGCCGAACTTCTCGGGATGCTTAGAGATGTTCTTCTGCAGCGTGTAGGAGACGAACGAGGCGATCGTTGAGCCGCCCCCTGGCACCGCCCCGACCAGGAAGCCGGTGACGGACCCCTGGGCGATGGCACCGCGGCAGTCCTTGAGATCCTGCTTGGTGGGCAGGAGGTTTCGGATTCCCTTGGGGATGGCGAGCAGTGACTTGCCCCGTTGTTCCTCGACGTTCATCAGCACTTCGGCGACGGCGAACATGCCAAGGGTCAGCACCAGGAACTCGACCCCATCGAAGAGATTGATGTTGCCGAAGGTGAAACGCTCCGTGCCGCTGAACAAGTCGACGCCGACCGTGGAGATCAGAAGTCCCAGCGCCATCGAGATGAAGCCCTTGATGGGCGACTTTCCCGTGACGGTGATGACGAGTAGCAGCCCGAAGACCATCAGGCACGCGAACTCTGGCGGGCCGAAGGCCACCGCGAACTTGGCGATGATCGGAGCCAGGAAGGTCAGGGCGATGACGCCGACGGTGCTCGCGACGAAGCCGGAGATCGCCGACATCCCCATGGCGGGCCCGGCGCGGCCCTTCCGTGCGAGCTGGTGCCCGTCGTAGCAGAGCACCACCGACGAGGTCTCGGTGGGAATGTTCAACAGGATCGCGGTCGTCGAACCCGCGAACTTGGCGCCGTGGTACAGGCCCGCCATCATGATCAGCCCGGTGGTGGGTGGCAGCTTGAGGGTCAACGGCAACAGCACCGCCAGTACGGCCGCCGGATTTCCAAGTCCAGGAAGGATTCCCACGATGGTGCCGAGAGTGACACCGATCAGCACCCACATCACGTTCATCGGGGTCAGGGCCGTGCCGAGCCCGTCGACGAGGCTTTCAAGCGCGTTCAAGACGACATCCTTTCACCGACGGTGACGGTCAGGCGGGGAGCAGCGGGCCGGAGGGCAGCGGAATGGCGAAGAAGTGTGCGAACAGGACGTAGGTCGCCACCGGGATGAGCACCGCCGCCAGCAGGCTGCGGAAGTCGCGGCGGCGCTCGATGCCGTAGAGGATCACCAGCACCAGCAGCACCATCGCCGGGATGTAGCCGATGATGGCGACCAGCGGGGCGATCACGCCGAACACGATCAGCACTCCCACCGGCCGCAGCATCCGCCGGGCAGCGCCGGGTTCGTCGCGACCGGCCTCGACAGCACCGTCGGCCTCGGGTTCCTCCGAGCCTTCGCGCACGGCGATGGCGGCCAGCAGCAGACCGAGCACGATCAGCAGGCCGGCCAGAATCTTCGGGAAGAACCCGGGGCCCGGCACACTGTGGTCGCCGAACATCGACAGATCCCTGGCATCCCAGGTTGCTGCCGCGCCAACCACTGCGGTCACCAGACCCGTGTAGAAGTCCATCCGACGCATCCGCGGCACACCGCCCATTCGTTTTTCTTTCAGACAGACATTGTGTCTGCATTACAGAAGCTATGTGACGTATGTAACTCTGGGCGGGGACTTGAGGTCAAGCCTCTGTGGACAATTTCTTTAGAGCAGACATCCAGCGGCGGCCTAGAGCCGTAGCTCGTCCGCCCGCTCGATCAGAACCGAGGCGATCTCGCGGCGCCTCTCCTGACTGAGCCGCGTGGTGGGGACGGCGACCGCCACTGCGGCCAGCGCCCTTCCGCTGCCGTCGCGCACCGCTATCGCCACCGACCCGACGCCTTCCTCGCTCTCCTCGTAGTTCGTCGCATACCGGTTGGCGCGCACTTCCTCCAGCGCGGCGATCAGCAACGGCACCGAGGACACCGAGCGGTCGGTCTGCGGCACGATCGACGCCGGGTCGGCGTACATCGCCCGAATGCGTTCGTCGGTTAGTTCGGCAAGCAGCGCCTTGCCACCTGACGTGCAGTGCGCGGGCAGCAGGCTGCCGGTGCGCGGGGCGACGCGCAACGCCCTGGTGCTCTCGACCGCGTCCACGTAACGGACCTTCGTGCCCTCGAGCGTCATGAGGTGCACCGTCTCGTTGAACTGGTCGGCGAGATCGACCAGCAGAGGTCTTGCCCTGCTACGGAAGTCGCTCTTCTCGACGACCGAGAGACCGATCTCCAGCAGCGTCGGACCTGGCCGATATGTCCGTGACTGCGGATCCTGCTGAACGAATCCGTGGTGGATCAGCATGGCCAGCAGTCGATGGGCCGTGGAATGCGCCACGCCCAGATAACTGCAGGCATCCGTCAGGCGCAGGGTGTCGCGGTCGTTGAACAGCCGGATCAGACGAAGGGCGTTGTCCACGGACGTGATCGGATAAGCCGGTTGAGCGCCGTCCTCCGACACTGGATATGTCTGCATAACAGACATGTTGTCGGCACAGTGGAAATTTGTCCAGCGAAACTGCCGGATGGGTCTTGACTTCTCGACGCAGCCCCATCTAGCTTCTGTATTGCAGACAGACCGTCTGACTAGCAGAAGCCTCAGGAGGAAAGATGCGGATCCGCCATCTGGGGATCGTGACAGAAGATCTGGAACGGTCGGCCGAGTTCTACGAGAAGGTGTTCGGTTTCAAACGCCTTGGCGACGTCAGGACGCCGGGCCACTACCCAGGAAAGGCGCTCGACCTGTCCGACGGCGAAGTGAACTATTCACTTCTGTGCCCCGACGAGCGGGTGGAGACGTCGGTGTGGACGCAGGGCACCCTGGGCCCCAACCACATCGGTGTCGAAATCGAGGACACCGCACACGCCGCCGAGGCACTCAAGGGCTACGGCATCGAGATCTACGGCGAGGACAAGGAACAGTGGCCGCCGCGATTCTTCAAGTTCAAGGATCTCGATGGTGTCGAGATCGACGTCGCCACCCCCGACCGCAGCTGGAAGTACTAGACCCAGAGAGCGAGCACAACCGGTGGCCGGAGCGGATGCTGAATCAGCAGATCGCTCCGGCCACACCTGGTTTCAGGTCCTCCTTGGCATGCTGCGCATCGGTGGGACGGCGTTCGGTGGCGGGAGCGCCACCATCGTCGCGATGCGCCAGCTCGCGCTGCGCAAGCAGTGGCTGACCGAAGACGAATTTCTCGAGACCGTCGTCCTGAGCAGGGTCACCCCGGGAATCACGATCCTCGCCCAGGTGATCCTGATCGGCAAGAAGGTCGACGGGCTGCGGGGCGCCCTCGCCGGCCTCGTCGGAATGTTGCTGCCCTCGATCACCATTACAATCCTGCTGGCGCGCCTCTACGTCCTGGTCAAGGACGAGTCCTGGTCGGCGGGTCCGCTGGACATGGTCGCAGCCGTCGCCGCCGGCTTTGCGGTCGCGCTGGCCCTTCTGCTCCTCAAGGACACGCTCGTAGTGGATCGGCACTGGCGTGGACCCGTCGGCTTCCTCGGCTACGTCGCGTTGGGCGCCTTGGTGCCCAACCCCGTCTGGATGCTGCTGGCGGCCGTGGCCGCCGGGCTGCTGTTCCCCGCCCTCTTCGTGTCGACGGACACCGACGACGGGGGCGACCCGGGAGATGCAGATGCCGCTTAGCCACCTCTTCGTCGTCATCCTGGTCGCCAGCTTGTTCAGCTTCGGCGGGCTCGGTTCGCTGCCGGTGCTCGAGAGTCAGCTGTCGTCCAACGGGGTATCGCCGGACGCCGTCGTGCTGCCGTCCCTTGCGGTCGGGAACATCAGCCCCGGACCCAACGGCCTCTATCTGATCGCAGCCAGCTACTTCATCGGCGGCATCACGGGCAGCCTGGTCGCCTGCGCCGCCGTCGTCGTGCCGCCGTTCCTCGTCCTCGCGGTGCAGCGGGCCAAGCAACGATTGATCCACCTGCCGCGCTTCCGTGCGATGCTGCGATCACTCGCCCTCGCGGTCGTGGCGCTGCTCGCCGTCACCGACTGGACTCTGGTCAAGCAGGCCGCCACCGGCCCGTTGGCGATCTCGGTGATGGTCGCGGGCACCCTGATGCTGCTCGTTCGGGTGCCCCCGCTCATCGGCGTGCTGGCCGCGATCGCCGTCGGGATCAGGTGGTGAGCGTCGGCCTCAGAGCAGGTGGCTGATCAGGTCGGGCTTCATCTGCTGCAACTGCGCACCCCAGTACGGCCAGTCGTGCGTGCCGGTGTCCGGGAAGTTGAAGACGCCGTTCTTGCCGCCTGCGGCGATGTAGTTGTCCTGGAACGTCTTGTTGGTGCGGAGGGTCAGGCCCTCGAGGAACTTGGCGGGCATGTTGTTGCCGCCCAGCTCGCTGGGGGTGCCGCTGCCACAGTAGACCCAGAGGCGGGTGTTGTTGTTGACCAGCTGCTGGATGTTCACCATCGGGTCGTTGCGCTTCCAGGCGCTATTCGGGTCTTCCGTTGGGCCCCACATGTCATTCGCCTTGAAGCCGCCCGCGTCACCCATCGACACGTTGATCAGGAACGGCCATGACCCCTCGGAGGGGTTCAAGAAACCCGACAGCGATGCCGCGTAGATGAACTGTTCCGGGTGGTAGATCGCCAGGGTCATCGACGCCGAGCCGGCCATCGACAGCCCGACCGCGGCGCTGCCGGTGGACTTAACCTGCTTCTCGGAGGCCAGATACGCGGGCAGCTCCTGGGTCAGGAACGTCTCCCACTTGTAGGTCTGGCAGCCGCTCTTGCCGCACGCCGGCGAATACCAGTCGGAGTAGAAGCTGGACTGACCGCCGACGGGCATCACGATCGACAGGCCGGAGCCGTCGTACCACTCGAACGCCGGGGTGTTGATGTCCCAGCCGTTGAAGTCATCCTGGGCACGCAGTCCGTCGAGCAGGTACACGGCGGGTGAGTTGGCGCCGCCGCTCTGGAACTGCACCTTGATGTCGTGCCCCATGCCCGCAGACGGAACCTCCAGGTACTCCACCGGCAGGCCGGGGCGCGAGAACGCTCCGGCAGTCGCGCCACCGCCGAAGACGCCGATCATTCCCGGCAGCAGCATCAGAGCCGCGGTCACGCCCAGCAGTCGGCGCGCAAAGCGCCCGAGTGTTCCGTCAAACAACATCTACGAATCCGTCCAGTTCCTGTTACGGGTAAGTCGCCCACTCCGCTGCGATCTGGGATCGCCCATGCGGCATCGGGATCATCTCCGTCAGCCGCGCCCGCCCACATCGCAGGAGGACCTGAGTAATAACCTGTAGGAGGCAGTAAAACACGCGGCCAGCGTCACGGGCCAACCCGGCCGCCGTTGCGAGGGCTGACGCGACCGTCAGTCGTGCGGGCTTTCGGAGCCGTAGGCTGCTGCTCGTGGCGAGTTCCCGCAGCACCGCCGGCAACCGTCGAAGACGTCTGGCACACCGACGGGATGCGGCCACGGGCTCCAACGACGTGGTGGTGACCGAGGCGTTCGTACCCGAACACCGGCTGGTGAGGGTCATCGATGTCTACGGCGGCACCGCGCCGGGCGCGAGCCTGCACGACTCGTCGACCTACCGCTGGCCGATGGTCCCCGCCCTGGCCTTGCTGGCGGCGATGCCGGCGCTTGGCAGCGCCGAGCGCGTGAGTGAGCTGTACGCGGAGCGATTGGCCGAACGGGTGCTGGCCCATGAGGGCGTGATGCAGAGGGACGAACCCATCGCCCAGGCCCATCTCGGCGAGGCGCGGGTGCGGCTGCGGGCATTGCGCGGACTGCTGGCAGACACCGTCCGCACCATCG
>NZ_JAVROT010000044.1:0-12164 GCF_032162605.1 Mycobacterium sp.
AGGCTCCGCTGGGCATCACGCTGCGCGAACTGCTTGACTATGCGGGCGGGGTGCGGGCAGGCCACGAACTGAAGTTCTGGACGCCGGGCGGATCGTCGACGCCGCTGCTCACGGCCGAACATCTTGACGTGCCATTGGATTACGAGAACATGGCACGCGTCGGTTCGATGCTGGGCACCAAGGCGCTGCAGATCTTCGACGAGACCACGTGCGTGGTGCGGGCGGTCCGCCGCTGGACACAGTTCTACGCTCACGAATCCTGCGGCAAGTGCACGCCGTGTCGCGAGGGCACCTACTGGCTGGCCCAGATTTACGAGCGGCTCGAATCCGGCACCGGCCATCGCGAGGACGTGGACAAGTTGTTGGACATCTCCGACGCGATCTTCGGCAAGTCGTTCTGCGCACTCGGCGACGGCGCGGCCAGCCCGGTGCTGTCGTCCATCAAGTACTTCCGCGACGAGTACGTCGCGCACCTGGACGGTGGGTGCCCGTTCGATCCACACGCCTCGATGCTCGTCGCACCGGAGGGGGTGGGCGTGTGACCACCGCCGAGAACAAGGCCAACCGGAGCACCGGCCAGCCGGCCGTCGAGATGGTGGCACTGACCATCGACGACCACCAGATCAGTGTCCCCAAGGGCACGTTGGTGATTCGCGCGGCAGAACTCGTGGGCATCCAGATCCCGCGGTTCTGCGACCACCCGCTACTCGAGCCGGTCGGCGCCTGCAGGCAGTGCCTGGTGGAGGTGGAGGGACAGCGCAAACCCATGGCGTCGTGCACCATCACCGTCACGCCCGACATGGTGGTGCGCACGCAGCAGACCTCCGAGGCGGCCGACAAGGCGCAGCACAGCGTCATGGAACTGCTGTTGATCAACCACCCGCTGGACTGCCCGGTCTGCGACAAGGGCGGCGAATGCCCGCTGCAGAACCAGGCGATGTCCAACGGCCGGGCCGACACCCGCTTCACCGACGTCAAGCGCACATTCCCCAAGCCCATCAACCTGTCCGCACAGGTCCTGCTGGACCGCGAACGGTGCGTCCTGTGTGCCAGGTGCACGCGCTTCTCCAACCAGATCGCCGGCGACCCCTTCATCGAATTACTCGAACGCGGAGCGCTGCAGCAGGTCGGCATCGCGGCCGACACACCCTTCGACTCCTACTTCTCGGGCAACACCGTGCAGATCTGTCCGGTCGGCGCGCTGACCGGCACCGCCTACCGGTTCCGCGCCAGGCCCTTCGACCTGGTGTCCTCACCCAGCGTGTGCGAGCACTGCGCGTCGGGGTGCGCCCAGCGCACGGATCACCGCCGCGGAAAGGTGCTGCGCCGCTTGGCTGGTGACGACCCCGACGTCAACGAGGAGTGGAACTGCGACAAGGGACGCTGGGCGTTCACCTATTCCAGCCAGGGCGACCGCATCGCGACTCCCCTGGTGCGCGACGCCGACGGCAGCCAACGCCCGGCGTCGTGGTCGGAGGCCGTTGCGGTGGCGATCCGCGGGCTGACCGCGGCGGGCGGGCGCACCGGAGTGCTGGTCGGCGGGCGGGCGACGCTCGAAGACGCCTACGCCTACGCCAAGTTCGCCAGAATCGTACTGGGCACCAACGACATCGACTTCCGCAGTCGCGCGCACTCCGACGAGGAGGCCCAGTTCCTGGCGGCCGCCGTGGCGGGGCAACCGATGGCGGTGACGTACGCCGACCTCGAGGCCGCTCCCGCCGTGCTGCTGGCCGGATTCGAGCCGGAAGAGGAGTCTCCGATCGTCTATCTGCGGCTGCGCAAGGCATTCCGCAAGCGCGGACTGAAGGTCCGCTCGATCGCGCCCTTCGCCACGCGAGGGCTGGCGAAGATGGGTGGCACGCTCGTCGCCACCGCGCCCGGCGGCGAGGCGGCGGCCCTCGAGTCGCTTCGTGACGATGACCTGCTCGGCCGCCCCGGCGCCGTCATCCTGGTGGGTGAGCGACTCGCGACTTCTCCAGGCGCCTACACGGCCGCACTGGGATTGGCCGCGTCGAGCGGGGCACGGCTGGGCTGGATTCCTCGGCGCGCCGGGGAACGCGGCGCAGTGGAAGCCGGTGCGGCGCCGCATCTTCTACCAGGGGGCCGACCGCTGTCGGACACCACCGCACGCGCGGAGGTCGCCGCAGCGTGGAACGTCGACGAACTCCCGGGCCAGCCGGGACGCGACACCTCGAGCATCATCGCGGCGGCCGCAGCCGGATCGTTGGGGGCGCTGCTGGTCGGCGGCGTGGAAATCGACGACCTGCCCGACCCGGCCGCCGCGATCGCGGCGATCGAGGTCGCACCGTTCGTCGTCAGTCTGGAGTTGCGCCAGAGCGCCGTCACCGAGCGTGCCGACGTGGTGTTCCCCGTCGCGCCCGTGACCGAGAAGTCGGGCACCTTCGTCAACTGGGAAGGCCGCCAACGCCCCTTCGAACCGGCGCTGCCGCCGAGCGCGACGTCCGATTCACGCGTGCTCGCCGCACTTGCCGAGGAGGTCGGCGTCGACCTCGGACTGCCCGACGCGGCCGCCGCACGGGACGAACTCCGACGCCTCGGTGCCTGGCGGGGCACGCGGGCCGCCGCACCGAACGTGGCCGCCCCCCCGCCGGAACGCCCCGGCACGGGCCGTGCGGTGCTCTCGGGCTGGCGGATGCTGCTCGACACGGGCCGACTCCAGGACGGCGAGCCCCACTTGGCCGGGACGGCGCGGCCGAGTGCGGCGCGGCTGTCGCGAAAGACTGCCGCCGAGATCGGCGCCGACGACGGCGGACTGATCACCGTGGCGACACCGCGCGGCGCCATCACCCTTCCGCTCGAGATCACCGAGATGCCGGACCGGGTGGTTTGGCTGCCCCTGAATTCGCCGGGGTCCCAGGTGAACCCGGCTCTGGGTGCATCACCCGGCGACGTGGTGGCCATTTCGGTTGGCGGTGAGCTGGCGTGACGTACCCGGACCTCACCTCGTTCGGCCACGACCCCTGGTGGCTGGTGCTCGGCAAGGCGCTGGGCGTATTCGTGTTCCTGTTGCTCACGGTTCTCGTCGCCATCCTGCTCGAGCGCAAGATCCTCGGCCGGATGCAGATGCGGTACGGGCCCAACCGGGTTGGCCCCTTCGGCGTGCTCCAAAGCCTGGTCGACGGGGTAAAACTGGCGCTCAAGGAAGGCCTGATTCCGGCGGGCGTCGACAAGCCCATCTACCTCGCAGCACCGGTGATCGCGGTCATTCCCGCGTTCATGGCGTTCGCCGTGATTCCGATGGGCGGCATGGTCAGCGTCTTCGGGCACCAGACCCCGCTGCAACTCACCGACCTCGCCGTCGGAGTGCTGTACGTACTTGGCGTCACCTCGATCGGCGTCTACGGAATCGTCCTGGCGGGCTGGGCCTCCGGATCCACGTATCCCCTACTCGGCGGGTTGCGCTCGAGCGCGCAGGTGATCTCGTATGAGATCGCGATGGCGCTGTCCTTCGCCGCGGTCTTCCTCTACTCGGGCACCATGTCCACCTCCGAGATCGTCGCGAAGCAGCAGGGCATCTGGTACGCGTTCCTGTTGCTGCCGTCGTTCCTGATCTACGTCACCTCGATGGTCGGCGAGACCAACCGCGCGCCCTTCGATCTGCCAGAGGCCGAGGGCGAACTGGTCGGTGGATTCCACACCGAGTATTCCTCGCTCAAATTCGCGATGTTCATGCTCGCCGAGTACGTCAACATGACCACGGTCTCGGCATTGGCCGCCACCCTATTCCTCGGGGGCTGGCAGGCGCCGTGGCCGTTCAACATGATCGACGGGGCGAACTCCGGCTGGTGGCCGTTGCTGTGGTTCATCGCGAAGGTCTGGACCTTCATGTTCGGATTCATGTGGCTGCGGGCCACGCTGCCGCGCCTGCGTTACGACCAGTTCATGAACCTGGGCTGGAAGCTCCTCATCCCCATCTCGCTGGCGTGGATCGTGACGGTCGCCGTCGTCCGGACCCTGCGCAACGAGGGGTACGACGGCTTGGCCGTCGTTCTCGTCACCACCAGCGCGTTCGTGGGATTCCTGCTGCTGGTCTACCTCTGGAGGACGTTGGTGCAGAAGGAAACCCGCCGGACCGCCAGCATCGCGTCAACGCCCGCCGCTGATTCGGGGTCGTTCCCGATACCGCCCATCCCCGTGAAGGAGCCCGCCGATGTCTAAGAGGCCACACTTCATCGATGCCATCGCCGGCTTCGGCGTGACGTTCAAGACGATGTTCAAGAAGCCGATCACCGAGGAGTACCCGGAGAGTCCCGGTCCCACCGCCACGCGCTACCACGGCCGCCACCAACTCAACCGTTACGAAGACGGCCTGGAGAAGTGCATCGGCTGTGAGCTCTGCGCATGGGCGTGCCCGGCCGACGCGATCTTCGTCGAGGGCGCCGACAACACCGAGGACGAACGGTTCTCCCCCGGCGAGCGGTACGGGCAGGTGTACCAGATCAACTACCTGCGGTGCATCGGGTGCGGGCTGTGCATCGAGGCATGCCCGACGAGGGCACTGACGATGACCAACGTCTACGAGATGGCCGACGACAACCGCTCAGACCTGATCTACGGCAAGGACAAGCTGTTGGCACCGCTGCAGTCCGACATGACGGCACCGCCGCACGCCATGGCCGCAGGCAGCACCGACGAGGACTACTACCGCGGAAACATCAGGGCTGATGGTCTCGCCACCTCACTCGGCATGCCCAGCCTGAAGTCATCAGTGAAATCTCACGAGAATCCCCGCGAGCCGATCGAGGAAGTCATTCTGTGACAGTCGAACTCACGCTGCTCGCGGCCGACGCCGCCTACCGCACGTCCACGACGGAGGCGGTGACGTTCTGGGTGCTCGGCACGTTCGCGGTCCTCGGCGCGATCGCCGTGGTCGCCGCCCCCAAGGCCGTGTACTCGGCGATCTTCCTCGCGATCACGATGATCATCCTCGCGGTGCTCTACATCGCCCAGGACGCGCTGTTCCTCGGCATCGTGCAGATCGTCGTCTACACCGGCGCCGTGATGATGCTGTTCCTCTTCGTCCTGATGCTGATCGGAGTGGACTCCGCCGACTCGCTGGTGGAAACCATTCGCGGACAACGCATCGCCGCGATCGGCGCCGGCATCGCCTTCGGCGTGCTGCTGATCGCGGGCATCGGCAACCTGTCCGTCGCCGGATTCACCGGCCTCACCGACGCCAACGCAGGCGGCAACGTCGAGGGCCTGGCTGCGCTGATCTTCGTCCGCTACCTGTGGGCATTCGAGCTGACCAGCGCGCTGCTCATCACCGCCACCCTCGGCGCGATGGTGCTGACCCACCGTGAACGGGTCGATCACCGCAAGACCCAGCGCGAACTCTCGATCGAGCGCTTCGCCTCGGGTGGGCACGCCACCCCGATGCCGAGCCCCGGCGTGTACGCCCGCCACAATGCCGTGGACATGGCCGCCCGACTGCCCGACGGCTCCGACGCCGACACCTCGGTGAGCGGCATCCTGCCGCCGCGAACCATGGCGGGGGCCAGGAACGGGGAGCCCCGGTGAACCCCTACAACTACCTCTATCTCTCCGCGCTGCTGTTCACCATCGGGGCGTCGGGGGTGCTGTTGCGGCGCAACGCCATCGTGATGTTCATGTGCGTCGAGCTGATGCTCAATGCGGCCAACCTGGCCTTCGTCACGTTCTCCCGCATGCACGGCCACCTCGACGGGCAGGTCGTGGCGTTCTTCACCATGGTCGTCGCCGCCTGCGAGGTGGTGGTCGGACTCGCGATCATCATGACGATCTTCCGCGCCAGGCAGTCGGCCTCGGTCGACGCCGCGAACCTGTTGAAGCACTGATGAGCGCGCGCGCGAAGAACATCGGACCCCGTGCATGACACTTCCCGTGTGGCTGCTGATTGCACTCCCACTGCTGGGTGCGGTGATCCTGCTGCTCGGCGGCAAGGCCACCAACGCCTGGGGTCACCTGCTGGGCTGTGCGACGGTGCTGGCGTCCTTCGTCGTCGGCGCGGTGTTGTTCGTCGACCAGCTCAACCGCGTCGCCGAGAACAGGGAGATACACGAGCACCTGTTCTCCTGGGTACCGGTGGGCCAATTGCAGGTCGACTTCGGTCTCCAACTCGACCAGCTGTCAGTGTGTTTCGTGTTGCTGATCACCGGCGTCGGTTCGCTCATCCACGTCTACTCGGTCGGCTACATGGCACACGATCCCGAGCGCAGACGCTTCTTCGCCTACCTCAACCTGTTCGTTGCGGCCATGCTTCTTCTGGTCCTCGCCGACAACTACCTCGGGCTCTACGTCGGCTGGGAGGGCGTCGGTCTCGCCTCTTACCTGCTGATCGGCTTCTGGTCGTACAAGCCGTCGGCGGCGACCGCGGCGAAGAAGGCGTTCGTCGTCAACCGCGTCGGCGACGTCGGCCTGGCCCTGGCACTCATGGTGATGTTCGCGAGCGTCGGAACCATCTCGTACGCCGGCGTATTCGGCGCCGCCAACGAGATGGCTTCATCTTCGCCGGGCACGCTCACCGCGATCGGACTCCTGCTGCTGCTCGCCGCGTGCGGCAAGTCCGCCCAGGTCCCGTTGCAGTCGTGGCTCGGTGACGCGATGGAGGGCCCCACGCCGGTGTCGGCGCTCATCCACGCGGCGACCATGGTGACCGCCGGCGTATATCTGATCGTGCGCTCCGGACCCGTCTACGACCTCGCGCCCGACGCCCGCCTCGGCGTCGTGATCGTCGGGGCGGTGACCCTGCTCTTCGGCGCGGTCATCGGCTGCGCGAAGGACGACATCAAGAAGGCGCTCGCCGCGTCGACGATGTCGCAGATCGGCTACATGGTGCTTGCGGCGGGCCTCGGGCCTGCGGGTTATGCCATCGCGATCCTGCACCTGCTGACCCATGGCTTCTTCAAGGCGGGCCTCTTCCTCGGTGCGGGGTCGGTGATGCACGGCATGGACGACGAAACGGACATGCGGCGCTTCGGTGGACTGCGCACGTTCATGCCCATCACCTTCGTGACGTTCGGGCTCGGGTACCTGGCCATCATCGGCGTGCCACCGTTCGCCGGGTTCTTCTCCAAGGACGCGATCATCGAAACCGCTTTCGCCGCAGGCGGAGTCAAGGGTCTGCTACTCGGCGGGGCGACGCTCCTCGGGGCGGGTATCACCGCCTTTTACATGACCAGGGTGATGTTGATGACTTTCTTCGGGGAGAGACGTTGGAAGGCCCGGGCGAGCGAAGCGACGGGAGAGATGCTGGAGCCGCATCCGCACGAATCGCCGGCGAGCATGACGTGGCCGATGATCGTGCTCGCGGTTGGGTCGGTGGGCGCGGGCGGACTGCTCGCCATCGGCGGCACGCTCGAGCGCTGGCTGGAGCCCGTCGTGGGCGCGCACGAGGCGGAGCACCCGGTCCCGGCGTGGGTGATGACGATCATCACGCTGGCCGTGGTCGCGGTCGGCGTCGGAATCGCGTACCGCATGTATGCGATGCGCCCGATCCCCGAGACGGCGCCGGACGACGTGTCCGCGTTGACCGTCGCCGCCCGCCGTGACCTCTACGGCGACGCCTTCAACGAAGACGTGTTGATGCGGCCGGGGCAGCTCGTCACGGCGGGTCTGGTCGAGATCGACGACGACGGCATCGACGACGTGTCCCGCGGGCTGGGCGCGCTCGTCGGCGGCAGCTCGGAGCGACTGCGGCAGTTCCAGACCGGCTTCGCCCGCTCGTACGCCCTGTCCATGCTGGGCGGCGCCGCCCTGGTGATCGCCGCGATTCTGGCGGTGAGGGTCTGGTGACCGGCGTGCCGTGGCTGACGATTCTCTGGGCCGTTCCGATGGTCGGCGCGGCGGTCGTGATTCTGTTGCCCTCGGCGGCGAGACATCTCGCGAAGTACGCGGCACTCGTCGTCTCGCTGGTGGTGCTCGCGATCGCGGTCGTGCTCGCCGTGACGTTCGAACCGGGGGGTGCGCAGTACCAGTTCGTCGAGGACCACGCGTGGATCCCGTCCTTCGGGACGGGCTACATCCTGGGCCTCGACGGCATCGCGCTGGCGCTCGTGGTGCTCACGGCCGTCCTGGTGCCGCTGCTGATCGTCGCGGGCTGGCACGACGGTAGCGATCAGGCCCGGTCCACGCACACGTACATGGCCTTGACGCTGGCCGTCGAGGGCATGGTGCTCATCTCGCTGGTCGCTCTAGACGTCCTGCTGTTCTACGTGTTCTTCGAGGCCATGCTCATCCCGATGTACTTCCTAATCGGAGGCTTCGGCGGCGAAAATCGATCCAAGGCCGCAGTAAAGTTCCTGCTGTACAACCTGTTCGGCGGCCTGATCATGCTCGCCGCGGTCATCGGGCTGTACGTGGCCACCGCCACGAGCGCCGCCTTCGACGCGGGGACGTTCGACTTCCGGGCGATCGTGGCTGCCGTCGAGGACGGATCGCTGAACATCAGCCCCGCGGTGCTCAACGCACTCTTCCTCGGGTTCATGTTCGCGTTCGCGGTCAAGGCGCCGCTCTGGCCGTTCCACCGCTGGTTGCCCGACGCCGCCGTCGAGGCCACCCCGGCGACGGCCGTGCTGATGATGGCCGTCGTCGACAAGGTCGGTACGTTCGGCATGCTGCGCTACTGCCTGCAGTTGTTCCCCGACGCCTCGATGACGTTCCGGCCGTTGATCATCACGCTCGCGGTGATCGGCATCGTCTTCGGCGCAGTCGTGGCGATCGGCCAGACCGACGTGATGCGGCTCATCTCCTACACGTCGATCTCGCACTTCGGATTCATCATCCTTGGCATCTTCGCGATGACCAGCCAGGGCCAGTCCGGCTCGACCCTCTACATGGTCAACCACGGCATCTCGACCGCGGCCCTGTTCCTCGTCGCGGGATTTCTGGTGTCGCGCAGGGGAAGCCGCGCCATCGCCTCGTTCGGGGGTGTGCAGAAGGTCGCGCCGGTGCTGGCAGGCACGTTCCTCGTCGCGGGACTGGCCACCCTGTCGCTACCCGGCCTTGCGCCGTTCATCAGCGAATTCCTGGTGCTGATCGGCACGTTCACCACGTACCCGATCATGTCCGTCTTCGCGGCGTCCGCGCTCGTGCTGGCGGCGATCTACATCCTGTGGACGTACCAGCGCATGATGACCGGACCCGTCGGTCCCGGCAACGACAAACTGCGTGACCTCGTCCCCAGGGAACTCGTCGTCGTGGCGCCCCTGATCGCGATCCTGATCGTGCTCGGCGTGTACCCGAAGCCGGTTCTGGACGTCATCGCCCCAGCGGTTGGTCACACGTTGACCACGATCGGTCAGCAGGACCCCGCACCCCGCGTCGCGCAAGGACCCGTGAAATGACCATCACCGCACCCTCCGTCGAATACGGGCTGCTGTCTCCGATGTTGATCGTGCTCGGCGTCGCCGTGCTCGGCGTGCTCGTCGAAGCCTTCCTGCCCCGCCGTGTCCGGTACCGGGTCCAGTTGTCGCTGGCCATCGGAGGTCAGGTGGCTGCGTTGGTCGCCGTCGTCACCGAGTGGGTCGGCCTTGGGTCGTCGCTGGGCCGGAACGCCGTTGGCGGCGCCGTCGCACTCGACAAGCCGGCCTTGTTCCTGCAGGGGACCCTGCTTCTCGTCGGCATTCTCGGCACGCTGCTGATCGCCGAACGCCGCATCGCCTCCGAGGTCGACGCCGATGAGGGGGCAGCAGGCCTCGACGCGTTCACCCCGATGGCATCGGCCGTGCCGGGCAGCGTCGTCGAGAAGCTCGCCACGAAAGCCGGTGTCGCGCAGACCGAGATCTTCCCACTGACCATGCTCGCCCTCGGGGGAATGATGCTCTTCCCCGCCGCCGGCGACCTTCTGACGATGTTCGTCGCACTCGAGGTGTTCTCACTGCCGCTGTACCTGATGTGCGGGTTGGCCCGGCACCGGCGGTTGCTCTCCCAGGAGGCGGCGCTCAAGTACTTCCTCCTCGGGGCGTTCTCATCGGCGTTCTTCCTGTATGGGATCGCCCTGCTGTACGGCTACTCGGGCGGACTGAGCCTCAGCGGTATCCGCGACCAAGCGGCCGCCGGTTCGAACGACACCACTCTGGCACTGGTCGGCATCGGCTTGCTGTCAGTCGGCGTGCTGTTCAAAGTCGGTGCGGTGCCGTTCCATTCGTGGATTCCCGACGTGTATCAAGGGGCCCCCACACCCGTCACGGGTTTCATGGCGGCCGCTACCAAGATCGCCGCGTTCGGGGCCATGCTGCGGATCTTCTACGTCGCGCTGCCCGGCTTCGAGGGTGACTGGCGACCGCTGATGTGGGGCATCGCGATCCTCACGATGGTGGTCGGCACGGTGACGGCGGTGTCGCAGAACGACGTCAAGCGAATGCTGGCCTACTCCTCGGTCTCACATGCCGGCTTCATCCTGACGGGTGTCATCGCACTCAACGACAGCGGTGTGTCCGCGACGTTGTTCTACCTGTTCGCCTATGGTTTCAGCACTCTCGGCGCGTTCGCCGTCGTCAGCGTGGTGCGCAACGCGGCGGGCGAGGAGGAGACCGACATGTCGCGGTGGGCGGGGCTCGGCCGGAGCCATCCACTGGTCGGGGTGGTGTTCTCGCTGTTCCTGCTTGCCTTCGCCGGCATCCCGTTGACAAGTGGCTTCGTCAGCAAGTTCGCCGTGTTCAAGGCGGCTGCTGAAGGTGGCGCCGCACCGCTGGTGATCGTCGGCGTCTGCGCCAGCGCGGTGGCGGCGTACTTCTACGTGCGGGTGATCGTGCTGATGTTCTTCACCGATCCGCCGGACGACGCGCCCACGGTGGTGGTGCCGAGCGTGCTGAGCACCGCGACCGTGACGCTGAGTGCGGCTATCACCCTGGTGCTCGGCGCGCTGCCCCAGCCGATCCTGGACCTGGCGAACACCGCGAACCAATTCGTGCGTTAGCGCATCCCCGTGACTGCCGACGAATTGGTGCTGCGCACCGACCACGGTCCGGTTCGGGTCCTGACGTTGAACCGTCCGGAGGCGCGTAACGCGTTGAACATGAATATGTCATGCCGATCCAACAGGTGGCACGTATGTCCGCCGTAGCTGCGGGTGCTGCGTCATGAGGCGCCGAACTCACGACGACATCCCAACGGGCAACGTTGGATGAGGGTAGCCCCGGGGCATCCATCGCAATCTTCAACTGGACGAGATAATGCGGGTTTGTCCTCGGCGCTGCCAGGGTCGCCAGGGTGGATTGCGTCTAGTCCTGGACGGTTGTCACCGATTGCAGGCGCACTGCGTCCTGCCCGGGTGGGGCTCCGAACATGCGCCGGTACTCACGGCTGAACTGCGACGGATTGCGGTAACCGACGGCGTAGCCGACGGCGGCGACGTCGTGGGGCGCGGCGATGAGTTGGATGCGGGCTTTTTGGAGTCGGAGCTGTTTTTGGTACTGCAGCGGGCTCATGCCGGTCACCGCGCGGAAGTGGCGGTTGAGCGAGGCGACACTCATGCCGACATGCTTGGCGAGCTCGTCGATGCGCAGCACCCGGTCGTAGTGGTTCTCGATCCACCCGATCGCACGCGCCACGTGGGCGCACTGGCTATTGTCCAGCCCAAGCTGTCTGACCAGGGCCCCCTGCGGTCCGTTCAGCAGCCGCCAGTGGATCTCGCGGCGCAGGCCGGCCGCCAGCACCGGCACGTCACGGGGTTCGTCGAGCAGACGCAGCAGCCGCACGACCGGGTCGAGAAGCTTGTCATGGGCGTCGCCGATCCCGATGCCCGGTCCGTCGTGCCGGCGGGCGACGGTGGGGCCGGTTTCAAGGAGCAGTTGCGCGACGAGCGCGGGTTCCAGCGGAAGCCGAAACGAGAGGAACGGCTCGGTGCGCGTGGCCTGGGTGATTTGCGAGGTGAGGGGGAGGTCGACGGTCACGACGAGGTATTGGCCCGCGTGGTAGTCGAAGATGCGGTTAGCGAGGACCGAGCGCTTGGCTCCCTGGGCGACCAGGGCGAACACGGGTTCGCTGAGCGTGCCCAGCGGTTCGGTGACGCCCGGGGCGGAGAACACCGTCATTCCCTCGATCCCGACCGGGCGTGGGCCGCCCGCGGCCAGTCGCGCGATCCGGCGGCGTAGCTCGTCCAGGTGAGCCATCACGTCAGTGAACCACCGATGCGCGCGGGAGCCCAGCATGATCCGGACAAG
>NZ_JAVROT010000045.1:0-16419 GCF_032162605.1 Mycobacterium sp.
GGCATCGCTTCTGCCCTCGTCGGCGTGCTGCCGGGGACCGCGTCGATCGGGTTCGCGGCGCCGCTGATCCTGGTGCTGCTGCGGTTGGTGCAGGGCATTGCGATCGGCGGCGAGTGGAGCGGATCGGTGCTCCTTGCGATGGAGTGGGGTGATCAAGATAGACGTGGGCTGCTCGGCAGTGCGGCGCAGATCGGTGTTCCGGTCGGGCTGGTGCTCGGTACCGGTGGCATGACGCTACTGTCGGCGACGTTGTCGCCCGAGGCGTTCAACTCCTGGGGTTGGCGGGTGCCGTTCCTTGCCAGCCTGATTTTGGTCGCGGTCGGCCTGGCGATCCGGCTGAAGATACTCGAGACGCCGATGTTCGCCAGGGTGCTCGCTGAAGGGAAGACCGCGAGTACCCCGGTGATGGATGCGATCCGGCAGCACTGGCGGGAGATCCTGCTCTCGGCGGGGGCGCGGTTCAGCGAGCAGATGCCGTTCTACCTGTTCACCACCTTCGTGCTGACCTACGTCGTGGCGACGCACCACTACAGCAAGACGTTTGTGCTCACCGCCGTCCTGGTGGGGGCAATGTTGGAACTCGTGATGATCCCGCTGTTCTCGCACCTGTCTGACCGGTTCGGGCGCAAACGCGTATACCTCACCGGAGCCGTCTTGACCGGTATTCTCGCCTTTCCGTACTT
This sequence comes from Mycobacterium sp., assembly GCF_032162605.1. GTDB lineage: Bacteria > Actinomycetota > Actinomycetes > Mycobacteriales > Mycobacteriaceae > Mycobacterium. The sequence continues at coordinate 684 of NZ_JAVROT010000045.1, forward strand.
TGCCGTCCTGTCGCAGGGCGGCTACGCGCTGATCTTCATCGCCATCGTCTTGTCCTTGGTGGTGCACGCCATGCAGTACGGGCCCCAGGCCGCGCTGATCGGCGAGAGCTTCCCGACCCACCTGCGCTACGGCGGCGCCGGTATCGGCTACCAGCTGGCGTCGGTTTTCGCCGGAGGCCCGGCGCCACTACTGGCGACGTGGCTGCTGCACGAGACCGGCACACCGTACTCAATTTCGGCATATATCGTGCTTGCCGCGGTTATCACCGTGGCCTGCGTCGTCGTCCTCCCGGACCGTTCCCGCGCGAACATCGATGACGCGGCCATCTACAGCCGCGCATGACAGAGCACACGACGAAAACGGATGACGCCGCTGGCCCGCAAGAACGTTGCTTCCTTACCTCGAGCCGCGAGCGACGCCGCGGTCCACGTCGCACGGAGTGTTCGCGATGGTCTGGATCCACCACCGGCAACGGCCTACCTCCAGGTCAATCGATCTTCGGGCCAACGGTTTTCGATGACGTCGACGCGTACCAGCGGAATCGGTCTCACTCCCGTCGGTCTCGTGGTGCTGATTCGGGCGTAGGCAGGATGGCGACGCTGAGCCAGCCCAGCGGGCCGGGCTTCATCATGACTATCGCGATCGAGGGAAAGACACCCAACGCCCACAGCAGGCTGGACTTGGCAATGTCCCATTTCGTGGTGGCGTAAGCCAGACCGAAGACGGTCACCGCGGTGGAGGTGATGCCGTAGAAGTGACAGAGACGATGCGGAAGAACGACTTCCAGTAGTACCGAGCGAACACGGTGAGCGGGAACTTCACCACTTCGTTGGCCTCCTGCAGCCGGGCGAAGGTTGGTGACTCGGCGAGGCGGCGAGGCGGCGACGCACGAAGAACGCGACCGCGACGACCACGGCGCTGACCAGGAAGGGAACACGCCACCCCCAGCTGTAAATGGCGTCGTCGGGAAGGGCTGCGATCGGAAACAGTAGGGACACCGCAGAACGGGTCGCCGCAACGCGAATGCCGAATGCCGTCTGACCTGCACGTGTGCGACACAGTGGACCGCTCAAGATCTTCACCGGCTGTCTCACAGCCCACCAGTCACAGGGTCGAATCCACTGCTCGTTAGCGGCATGATGGCGGTCATGCGAGTGACAGTTCTGGGTACGGGCGCCATGGGCGCCGGCATGGCGCGGTCACTGCTGCGCGAGGGGATCGAGGTTGCGGTCTGGAACCGTACGGCTGCGCGGTCGCAGCCGCTTTCCGCCGACGGTGCTGCGGTGGCGCTCGATCCGATCGCGGCAGTCACCGACGCCGATGTCGTGGTGGCGATGCTGTTCGACGCAGCGGCGACGCTCGAGGTGATGGCGACAGTGCTGCCGGCCATGAAGGAGGGCGCGGTATTCGTCCAGTGCGCGACTGTCGGCGTCGAAGGTGCCGCACGAATTGCGTCGGTCGCCGCCGAGCAGGGCGTGGCGTTCCTGGACTGCCCGGTGCTCGGCACCAAGGCGCCCGCGGAGCAGGGCAAGCTCGTGATGTTGGCCTCGGGCGACCCCAGCCTGCGCGGGCGGGTGCAGCCAGCGTTCGACGCGATGGGGGCCAAGACGATATGGGTGGGCGCTGTGCTCGGTCTCGGGTCGAAGCTCAAACTGGTCTGCAACGCGTGGATCGGCGCCCTGGCCGCGGCCGTCGGCCAGTCGTTCGCTCTCGCGAAGGGCCTTGGCTTGGATCAGCAGCTGATGCTCGACGCGCTCGATGGAGCTGCGGCGGGCTCGCCGTACCTGCAGGCGAAGGGCAAGGCGATCATCGAGTCGTCGTACGCCCCGCAGTTCAGCGTCGACGGGGTCCTCAAGGACACGGGACTGATCAGGGACGCGATTGTGGCATCAGGGCTGTCGACCTCGCTGGTTGACGGCGTCCGCGCTGCCTTCGACGCAGCCAGCGAGGCCGGTCACGGCGACGATGACATGGCCGCGGTCTACTTTGGATTCTGATTACCCACCTCCTGGACCGATGCAGGGTCGGAGCCTGCGGTGGCGAGGCCGGTAGCACCGTTGCGTTCAGTGAGCGCGATCAGGTGCGCCAGACCGTGACTCGACGATTATTCGGCGGATATGTTCAAGAAACGGCAGGAACTACCCGGGATGATTGGTAACGGTGCTACGTCCAAAAGGTTGTGCAGCAAGGTTTAACACCGATCTACCGGAATTTTCAAGAACCGCAGATCGGAAATCCGTTGGTCCTGGGTTCAAGTCCAGTCGCCCTACAAAAAAGACCAGCTCAAAGGCGGCTGTGGTTAGCGAAGCCAGGGTTCGCGCCAGCCGGGGGTGCCTGCCAGCAGCTTCTCTGCGCCGGGCGGCCCCCACGTGCCGGGCTGGTAGGACTCGACCGGCGGCGGGGAGTCCAGCAAGGGCTGGACGATGCGCCAGGTCTCGGCCACGGTGTCCTGTCGGGTGAACTGGGTGGAGTCACCATTCATCGCGTCGGAGAGGAGCCGCTCGTAGGGTTCGGGGGCTTCGCCGAGTTCGTCGGCGAAGGTCAGTGAGAGGTCGACGGCGCGGGTCCGGTTCGCGCCGGGTGTCTTCGCCTGTATCACCAAGTTGGTGCCTGGGTTGGGGTCGATGCGCAGGATGAGTTCGTCGGCGTCGGGTGCGTGGGTGGAGATGGGTAGTCGGGGCGGCCGATTGAAGATGATCCGGATCTCGGTGGCCCGCACCGGCAGTGCCTTGCCGGCACGGATGAAGAATGGCACTCCTGCCCAGCGCCAGTTGTCGATTTCCAGTCGTAGCGCGGCGAACGTCTCGGTCTGCGAATGGGGTTGGACTCCTGGGATGGATTGGTATCCGTCGTACTGGCCGCGGACGTAGTGCGCCGACTGGATCGACGGGATGGCCCGGAATACCTCGATGCGTTTGTCGCGTAACCCGTCGGCGTCGGCCGTGCTGGGCGGTTCGGCGGCGATGAGCCCGATGAGCTGTAGCAGATGGTTTTGCACGACGTCGCGCAGCGCCCCGACCTCGTCGTAGAAGCTACCGCGGTCCTCGACTCCGAAGTTCTCGGCCATGGTGATCTGGACGCTGCGAATCCGGTCGCGGTTCCACAGTGGCTCAAAGATCGTGTTTGCGAACCGCAGGAACATGATGTCCATGGCGGGTTCTTTGCCCAGGAAGTGGTCGATGCGGAAGATCTGCCACTCGGCCAGATGCCTTCGCAGTTCCTCGTTCAGCGCGACGGCCGAGGCCAAGTCATGGCCGAAGGGTTTCTCGATCACCACCCGGGCACTGTCGGTCAGGCTGGCGCCGGCCAGGCGGTCGACCACCGGGCCGAACAGCGACGGCGGGATCTCGAGGTAGAACACCGGGGTGTGCTTGCCTTCGATCGTTTTGCCAAGGCGTTCATAGGTTTCCGCGTCGTCGTAATTGCCCGACACCATCGACAGTCGTTCGGCGAAGCGGTCGAAGACCCTGTCGTCGATGGTGTCGCCGCTGTCGGCGATCGCGGTGCGCGCGTGAGCGCGCAGTTCCTCATCTGACCATTCGCGGCGAGCTACCCCGATGATCGGGCAATCCAGCAGCCGTCGACGTTCCAGCCGGTACAGGGACCGGAAGGTCATCTTCTTGGCCAAATCCCCGGTGATGCCGAAGATCACCAGCACGTCGGCCGGTGAGTTCGTCGGCGATGAGCCGGCGGGTGTTGTCGCTGATGTGGTCATGTCGCTCATTTCTCCGCGTGACCGCAGAAAACCGAAGTGGTGGCAACGGACTTTCCTTCGAGTTGAGAATTCCGTCTCATCGGATGTTCCCTTCTTTGAGGTGTCCCATGATCTTCGGCTCCGATCGCGACTCATTAGGGCAACCGAGAGTCCTGAACAGAGTGTTGTCGTCGGCGCATTCGCCGTCAACGCGCCGCGCTCCGAGCAGTCGGCCGCAGTTGGTGAGAATCTAGATGGGCAGATTCGGCAGCCCAGCACACCGCATATGGACATCCATCAGAGTCGGAGACGGAATGGATCGCCGTTGCGCACGATCTGCTAGTCCCTCACGTGGCAAGGGTGCACCGTCCATCGCGCTCGGCGCGATGGTGCGGATGTCGATCTGGCCCGTGAAGTCCAGTTGGAGAAGACCACCCATTCGTCCTTGCCGCACTCGACTCAGTCGCAAACAGCGGTGTAGCGGGTCGCGCTCCCGCGCGAAGAAAGTTGTTGTGGCCTTGACCAGTTCGATCGTGGCGCCTTGCGGTGCGCAACAGGAGACACCAATCGAATGATCGGCCCCAAGGCCAATGAGCATCGGTCAGCTCCTGACCGTTACCCACCCTGGTTCGCGAATGTCGATACCGATTCGTGGGGTCGCCCCCGGATCCGGCGGCCGGCGGTGGTGCTGAAGACGGCGTCAGCGCAGCGCCTCGATTGCCGCGCCCAGTTGTCCCACCCGATGACGTCATCGAAGTGATGGAGGGTCCCGACAGCGCACTCCGACCTTGTGGAAATCGATACCGTCGGCGTGTTCGATGGCCTCGGTGTTCGTCATCCCGGGTGACACGACGAGGACGTCGACATCGCGTTTCTTCGGTTCATAGTGCAATGCCTGGCCCAACGACGAGACATAAGACTTCACCGCGGCATAGTTGGCTTTGTAGGGCGCGGCGCTAGCTTCGAGGCTGGACGCCACCAGGATGATGGCTCCGCGGCGTCGCCGTGCGAAGTCACGACCGAATCGGTGAGCCATCTATAGCGGTACCGCTGCCAGACGGTCTTTGCGGCGCGCCACCAACACCACGTTCACGCCCACGGCGCTGAGGTGACGTGCGAACTGCTCTCCAATGCCCGAGGACGCCCCGGTAACCACCGCGTACCGACCGTACGCAGGGCGAAGGTTCTTCATTCCGATTCCTGTCTGCACGTGTGGGTGATCATTGCGACACCGATGAAGCCTCCGGTGGACCAGTCGACATCCCGGACGAGATGATCGAGATCATGATCCGGCCCGAATTCGCCAGCCTGGCGTCGGTCGAGGTCTTTCCTGGCGTGGCGAGCCAGCTGGATCGCTCTCGTATGCCACCCTCCTCGGATTCCGGCCACTCACGTTGGATCTGCACATCCCGGACCGTCCGGCAGCAACACCCATTCCCGTGGTGCTGTACGCACACCCGGGAGGATTCTTCGCAGGCATCAAGCAGATGGGGCCATGGAGATTTCTGCTTGATGCACGGCTTGCGGTCGCCTCGGTCCAGTACCGGCTCAGTGGCGAGTCCGTCTTCCCCGCTGCCATCCACGATGTCGCCGCCGCCGTGCGCTGGGTGCGGGCCAATGCCGACGACTACGGATTTGATGCCGACCGCATCGTGGGCTTCGGTTCCAGCGCAGGCGCCTACCTGGTCAGTGCCGTTGCACTCGCCGGCGACGGCAGCGATCTGGTGGGCAGGATCGGACCACATTCGGAAGTGTCCTGCGGACTGGCCGCCGTCGTGGAGCACTACGGACCCACCGATCTTCTCAAATACGATGAGGATGCACCCGATGACGTCATCGAAGTGATGGAGGGTCCCGACAGCACCCTGGCTCGTTTCTTCGGATTCGCGCCCTCCAGCCGGCCAGACGCGGTCGATCGGGGAAACCTGTGCAGTCTCGCACACCCCGGCGCGCCGCCCTTCCTGATGGCTCACGGCGACCACGACCGCCGCGTCGGCGTAGAACAGGCTCGGCGGCTCCATCGCGCACTCACAGCGGAGGGGGTCCGGGCAGACCTGGTGGAGATCGCCGGCGGCGACCACGGCTCGCCCCACTTCAATGCACCGCCGTTGCACCGCAGAACGCTGGAATTCCTCGAATCTGTTCTGGCACTGCCCCTGCACCGCTGAAACACGACATCACTGATCGGAGAACGCACATGCCCACGATGAAGCGAATTCAGTACCACCGCTATGGCGGACCGGAGGTCATGCGGCTCGAAGACTTCGAGCCCAGGGAACTCGGCGCCGAGGATGTTCTCGTTCGGGTGCGGGCGGCTGCCGCCAACCCGATGGACTTCGGGATCCGGAACGGCGCGATGAAGATGATGACCGGCCGGAGCTTCCCGAGGGGGATGGGCTATGACTTCGCCGGCATCGTCGAGGCCTTCGGCGATGACGTCACTCGGCTGCGCGTGGGTGACGAAGTGCTCGGCGGCGCCTCGATCAAGTGGTCGGGTGCGTTCGCCGACGTGGTCGTTGCCGAGCAGGGAAGCTGCGGCCTGGCGAGGCGGTGTTCGTGCACGGGTGCCTTGGGGCAGTTGGGCGCTCGGCTGTCCAACTCGCGTCCGCATACGGGGCGACGGTGGCAGGCAGCTGCCGCACTGGCTCGACGGACGAGGCACGCGACCTCAGTATCGATCCCATCGTCCACTTCGACTTCGACCCCGCCGCGCTCACACAACGATTCGACATCGTCCTGGACACCGCCGGCACGCTGCCGGTCAACGAGCCCGGAAGATGTTGACGCCCAACGGTCGCATCATCAGCATCAAGCCCAGCCCAGCGAACATGGCGAGAAGCGCCATACCTGGCTCGTTCCACGTCGTGATCGCTCAACCAGTGACCGCAGACATCGAAGGGGTCGCGCGAGCCGCCGGCGACGGTCAACTCCGGTTACCGATCGCCCGAGCGTTGCCATTATCGGGAGCAATCCCAGCGCTCACGGAACTGGAACGAAACGGCAGCGCGAAGCGGGGCAAGCTCATCATTCTGCCCGGGTGAGCCCACCCGATCGACGTCGGTGTTTCTCTCCTCGCTGTTTCCCGCCGGCAACCGATGGGGGCACCGGTGCGCCTCAAGGAGTTCAATTGCGATGTGGTAGAGATTCTTTCGCCACAACAAGGGTTCCGAACGCAACGAACTGACACGGCCCGTTTGGTAACCAACCGCATGCTCGCCTCACACCGTCGCCGGAGGCTGTCGACGTCGCGTGGAGCACCGTGCTGGCCAGTCCGGCGACGAGGGTGAGGATGGTCAGCGATCCGACGCTCGCCGGCGTCTTGGCCGTGATCACCATTCCCGCCCATCTGATCGGGCTGCGCCAACCCTGGCCACCGGCGCCGCAGCGGCACGCCGCCGGGCCGCCGAACCACATCGCCCGAAGCCGTGGTTTCGTCGCGTTGACGATCGCGTTCGCCTTGGCGACGGGTGCGTCCTACGCGATCATCGTCAACCTGATCCCCTTGATGGCCGAACGTGGCATCAGCGCACAGGTCGCCGCCCTGGCATTGGGTCTGGGAGGTGTCGGCCAGGTGCTGGGCCGGCTGGGCCACCGCGCCCTGGTCCGCCACCTCGGTGTGCGAGCCCGCACGGTCGGGATCTTCGCCGCAATCGCCGTCACCACTGCACTTCTCGGCGTGGTCACCTCGATGCCCGCACTCACGTTGCAGGTCCGTGGGTGGTTAGGGAGTGTCTGCTACAGAGTCAGTGGTTCCTGCGATTGTGCAACGGCCGACTGGCGGCGCGCGCTGCCGTCCGGATATCCCTTTGAGGTTATGCCTCAGAGGGGTGTCGGTGTCTCGTAGTTCTCCAGGGACGCCAAGTTGTGGACCATCCAGACGTTCGGCTCCAGGTAGGTGCCTTGGTCTGCCTCGCGGTCGATTGCAAGCGGCGCAAGCCCTCCCGGGAACACGTAGTCACCTGAGTCGGGGAACGCCATCCCGAGCCAGGATTCCCATTCGCCGACCGTCCCGTCGATGCGGTATGACCCCAGCAGTGGAGGCCCCATGCGCGCCCCGATGCGTTCGTGTAGACGCAGCCACGGGTCGAACAGTGACCCGTCGTCGCGGCGCCAGGTCATGTATCGCTCTATCGGTGTGATCGGGTAGCGGTCCTTCCACGTCGGACGAACCGGCGCGACCAGGTGCTCGAAGCCGTGTCGAGTCGCAATCGTCCCCATGGCCCTGAGGATCTCGGCCGCTAGGCCAGTTCCGCGGCCGCCCGTTGGAATCTCGGCCGCGATGGCGCACAACGTGTTGAACGGTTGGCCAGTTTCGAGCCGGTGGAACGCATCGGCGATCGTCTCGTCGATCCCGTCGGACAGCCCGGCCATCGTGCCGTCCCACCAGCACGGCACCGTGTGCGCCTCGGCAACCACCTTGCCGGTCTGCTCATCACACATCGCGAATTGGAACTCCGGCAGATCCTCGGTCAACCGCGGCCACAACCGGAGATACGTCTCGCCTTGAAGGTTGAACTCCGGCCAAATGTCCGCATCCGGAATCGCTTGTTCCCGCAGATCTGGCTGCTCAGCTAGCGTTACCGCCACGTGGGTCACGCGCGAAAGCGTACTAGCCCGCGCAGACGCGCGAATGGTTACGCAAGAAACGGCAACGGCCGCCTCGGCGACTAGTGGCGCTCTGGTCCAAGTAGCGGCGACAGACATATGAGCTGGCGCTCTGCTGTGCTGCCTCCGCGGACTATTTGCGTTCGTAGTCAAGGCTTTCGGCTCATCGTGGACCTTTGATCTTGGCTGCTCGCGCTTCGCTGTTGTGGGCGGTGAACATGTTCTTCAACGTGAGGTCTGCCGGATGGCCAATTCGTGGGGCCACCGAAGGGAAGATGCAGCCGCCGACTACATAATTGACGTATCCGCAACCACGGTGCACCGGTGAGGGGTAACCTGCGCGAGCCTGGACTTCAACGGCTCTACGTGGGGGTAGTTCACACCGATGTCAACTGACACACCGCTGATCGAAAGTGTCCTTCTGGCGGCGAGCCTGTCCGACGCAGAGATCTTGGCCCGTGCGAACAGCCTCGGCCCGGATGCCGTCGCCGAGGTGATGCTGGCCGAGGTGGCCTCCAGGGGCGCCCTGCTGTACGGCCCGGCGGATAAGTTGGTCGTCCAGTGCGATCTCGGCTTCGGCGGCGAGCGGCTGGGCTATCTCATCACGCTCGGCGACGGTGATCCCCGCGTCGAGAAGGGTTGGCACGGTGAGGCTGCCGCGACTGTACGGCAGGATCTGGTGGACTTGCTGCGCGAGCTCTTTGGTCCCGTAGGACCGTATGGTGCTACCCGCGAGCTCTTCGCAAAGGAACTTTCTGACTCGGAATATTCCGCTCCCATTGCTACCGGCGTGCGGCAGATCGTCGCCGCAATGTCGCAACGCCCAAACGACATAACCGACCTCGCCGTCCGATTCGGCTCAGACAAGTGGGGCGGGCGCTGGTACACGCCGCATTATCAGAAGTACTTCGAGCCGTACCGGGAGCAAGCGGTGAAGGTTCTCGAGATCGGGATAGGGGGCTACGACCTCCCTGACGCCGGCGGCGAGTCGCTGCGCATGTGGAAGCACTATTTCCGGCGGGGCCTCATCTACGGAATGGACATCTTTCCGAAGCCCGGCGTTGCGGAGAGCCGGGTGAATGTTCTGCAGGGCGACCAGGGTGATGAGCGATTCCTCGACTCGATGGCTCGCGAACTGGGGCCCTTCGACATCGTCATCGACGATGGCAGTCACATCAGCCACCACATCATTGCCTCTTTCAATGCCCTGTTTCCACACGTGAAGCCCGGTGGCCTGTATGTCATCGAGGACCTCGCGTCGTCGTACTGGCCAGGCTGGGGCGGCGATGCCGATCCGTCGGCCCAGTACCGGTCCATGGAGCTGATCAAGAACTTGTTGGACGGCCTGCACCATTCGGAGCAGATGCGCAACGGCAGCGACGAACCGTCGACGACCGAGTTGACGGTCACCGGCGTACACGTGCACCACAACCTCGCCATCATCGAGAAGGGACTCAATACCGAACAGGGAGCTCCCGAGTGGCTCCGAACCATAGACCACGCAAGCGCATACACCGACGAGTGAAGGCCCAACGCGCTTCCGAATTGGTCCAGAGCGCCAGCGCAAATCCAGGGGGGCGGTAATGATTTCGGTCGCCGACAGGCGCGCAGTGCATGGGTGGATGCACTTTCTGGGCGTCGACGGACCGCGGATTGCGGTAGTCGCCCCATTGATGGGTGCGGCGACGATGCTACAGCTCGAACGATGAATGCCCGCACCAGCTCGCCGAGGAGAGGAGTCAGGCTATGACCGCGGAAAATGTGGCGGATCCCGATGTAGCGGACGAAGAGTGTCGAGACTGTGGCTACGAATCGGAGCTGAAGCGAACTCTCGGTTCCTTTCAGGTGTTTGCGATCTCGTTCGCCTTCATCTCGGTGGCGGTCGGCATCTTCGCGACCTACGACAATCTTCTGGGAACCGCGGGGCCGGTGGGAATCTGGCTGTGGGTTCTGTCGGCTGTCGGACAGACGCTGGTGGCCCTCGTGGTCGCCCAGTTCGCGGCGCGCATCGCCCTGAGCGGGTCCTCTTACCAGTGGGCTTCGCGGTTGGCCAACCCGAAGATCGGCTGGTTGTTCGGATGGCTGACGTTCTGGTACCTGGCGATCGCCGTGGTCGCATTGGACAACGCGTTGGCGAGCCAGGCGTTCATGCCCCTGGTAGGGATGCAGGAAAGTGAGAGCACTGCGCGGCTAATCACGGTGGCAATCCTGGTTGCGCAGGCGCTGCTGGTGATCGCTTCGACGCGCCTGCTGGGCATGATCACGTCGAGCGCAGTGGGAATTGAGCTGGCGATCATCGTGGTGTTGGTGATCGCGTTGGCCGTCGTCGTGGTGTTCAGCGGAAGCGGCACCCTCGGCAATCTCACCTCGCGCGGTGTCACCGCGACTGACCCCAACTACTTCGCTATCGGCGGCGGGTTGATGGCAGGGATGATCATGGGCCTGACCACGTTGGTCGGCTTCGACTCCGCCGCAAATCTCGCCGAGGAGGCCAAGGATCCCTTCCGCAGTGTCCCGCGCGCCATCGTGGCCTCGGTCGTCGCGGCAGGCGTGCTGGGGCTGTTGTTCCTGATCGCGCTCACCGTCGCGATCAAGGACGTCCCCGCGGTGAGCGCGAGCGGGTCTCCGGTCGCCGCGATCATCCGCAGTCAGCTCGGGCCGGTCACGGAGCGAATTCTGTTGGCGGGTTTGGCTTTTGCAATGTTCGGCGCCGGGATGGTGGTCATGGCCGCGTGCTCGCGGCAGGTGTTCGCCATGGCGCGCGATGAGCGCTTCCCGGCACACGTGCTGATGCGGAAGGTCAACCCCAAGACCCAGACGCCGGTTGCCGCGACCATCTTGATCCTGCTGGTAGGGGTCGTCCTGATGGTCGCGCTCCCCGGTGAAGCTCTGCTGCAGCTGATCATCGGGTCGACGATCCTGCCCGCGCTCATCTACGGCGCGATCGTCATCCTCTACCTGGCGGTGCGGAAACGACTGGAGCGCAAGGAGGGCGGGTTCAGCCTGGGGCGCTTCGAGCTGCCGGTCGCGATCGCCGCACTGATCTGGGAGGCGTTCGTCCTGTTCGTGCTCGTGACCCCGGGCGATGCGTCGGTTCCGGTCCTCATCGTGATCGGCCTGATCCTCGCCGGCGGCATGTACTTCGCCTACATGATGCTCTTCCGCCGAGAGGTCCTCGACATCGCACCTGGTGACGACGCCATCGCAGCTTCACCTGAGATGACGGCGTGACGTCCACGACGGTAGGACCCGCCAAGCTGACTGGCCGCGTCGTTCGTCCGGGTCACGCCGATTACCCGGTGGCCCGCGTCAGTTGGAATCTGCTGTTCACCCACGACCCGGCGGTAATCGTGTTCGCCCAAGAGACCCAGGATGTGGTCAACGCGCTGGCGTGGGCACGGCAGAACGAGGTCCGGGTTCGGGTGCGCAGCGGCGGGCACTGCCTGGAGGGCTGGTCCACTGTCGATGACGGCATCGTGATAGATGTCAGCCAATTGAAGTCGGCCACCATCGACACCGCAGCGGGCAGGGCGACGGTCGGGGCAGGGCTCAACCAACTAGAAGCGGTGACCGCGCTCGGTGAGGCCGGTGTAATGGCGCCGACCGGCACCGAAGGGAGCGTCGGCCTGGTCGGTGCGACCCTGGGCGGTGGCTTCGGGTTGTTGACCCGATCCTTCGGGATGGCGTCGGACAACCTGCTGGCAGCAGAGGTCGTCGTGCCGTCAGGTGTCGACGGGGCCGAGGCTATTGTCGCCGACGAGGACAACAACTCCGATCTGCTGTGGGCGCTAAGGGGGGCAGGCAACGGCAATTTCGGGATTGTCACCTCGCTGACCTACCGGGTTCATCCACTGGCGCGGACCATCTACATCACCGCGACCTGGCCAGGCCTGAGCGACCTGCCGGGGGTCTTCGAGGCCTGGCAGCGCTCGGCCCCTCACACAGACAATCGGCTGACCAGCCAGCTCGAGATCCACGTCAACGAGATCCAGCTGATCGGTGCATTCCCATCCGGGTCTGAGGCGGAGGCGGCGCAGCTGCTGGCGCCGATCCTGTCGGTCGGCATTCCCGAGGTCTCGATGACAGACGCGAATTGGGCCGACATCTACCTGAGCTTCCAAATCCCGACACCAGACGAGCCGGAGAACTGGAAGTTCAACTCGCAGTTCATCTATGAGCCGTTCCCCGCCGAGGCGATCGAGCTGGTCGGCTCGTTCATGGCGAAAGCTCCCACCGCAGAATGCAACTACTTCACCAACGCCTTCGGCGGAAACGTCCCGGGCAGTGAGCCCGCAGGCGGATCTGTGTTCATCCACCGCAACGCGCTCTTCTACGCCGAGCCGGGTGCCGGCTGGGGCCCTCGTCGCGGCGAGACGCCGGCTGAGAGAACCGGCGAAGTCGATCCGCTGACGCCGCAGTGTCTCGCCTGGATCGGGGAATTTAGCGAAGCGTTGGCGCCGTATGTCAATGGCGCGTACGTCAACGTGCCCAATGCCGGGATGCCCGATTGGGAGACCGCTTACTGGGGTTCAAACGTCGACCGACTGCGCACGGTCAAGGTGAAGTACGACCCCGACAATGTGTTCAGCTTCGAGCAGAGCATATTACCGACGCCGTCGCGATGACACGCTTGGGACGACAACTGCGGGTTGCGCTGAGCACAAGAAAAGCTTGGCGGCGCTGTAGCGCCAACGGGAAAGCGAAGTGATTGGCCCTGCCGTCGAACCGATTCCCGTGACGTTCGCCCAGGCGATCGTCGCCCGTCCGCGCGTTGGGGCCAGCGGTCGTCTCCGAATCCACCGTGCCGCTGACCTTCGACGGCCGTCGGGCGTTCTCACCGTTGCGTGGGAACGGGTCCGGGCAACGCGGAACCAACGAAAACGCCAACGGCCTGCTACGCCAATGGTTTGCCAAGGCACCGACCTATCAGTGTCCCCCGCCAACTACCTCGACTACGTCGCGACCAAACTCAACAACCGGCCCCCGCGAAACACTGGGATGGAAGACACCCGCCGAAGCCCTCGACGAACTACTGTCCAACACGGAAAAACCACCCGCCGTTGCATGGACCCCTGAAACCGCCCCGAGTAGCGGCGTCAACAACCGTACTTTCGGTGACCAAAGGGATCCGATGCCTCGACTCGTCGCCGCCGCGTGGAGTAGTGCCGCAACACCTCGCCGATGCGGGTCCCCGCCACCAGTCCCGTGCCGATCGCCGACCGACTGGCCGCCGTCACGCACGAGTACCAGATGGGCAGTGCCAGCGCTGAGGATCCGGTGGCGCGGTCGGGCTTCTGTTTTCGTTCTGCGCTGCTAGGCGTGACCGTGATCAACGAACTGGCATGCCCTGGTTCATATTTCCAACGGTCTCCCCGCCGCCCGCGCGCACCTTGCAGCACGCCCGCAGCCACATGCCGGATCCTTGCGCTACGGCACACGCGAGGCGCCGGCGGGTGATCCGCGCTATAGTTCTCTGGTTCGTGGAGGGGAGTATTCCTCACGCGGCATCGTCGTCATCACGGAAGGCCCCATGGTCGTCCCGGCGGTGCCGGTCTACAGCTAGCTCGTAGGCGGAAGAGACCTCCGGACAGCGTCTTGCTGCCGTCCGGAGGTCGTTGTGGTTTCTGTAGTCTCGCCGCTCGCCTGGGTGATCACGGTTGTCGTGCTCGTCGGGATCATGGTCGTTGACCTGACCGTCATCGGCCGCCGCCAGCGGGAGGTCACCACCAAGGACGCTGTGCGGTGGGTTCTCGTCTATGTCGCACTTGCCGTTGCCTTCGCGGTAGGGCTGTTCGTCTTCTTGCCCGGATCCGCTGGCCCGCAGTTCGTCGCGGGATATATCACGGAGTACAGCCTCAGCGTCGACAACCTGTTCGTCTTCATGATCATCATGGCGCGATTCTCGGTGCCGGCGCTGGCCCAGGACAAAGTCCTCTACATCGGCATCATTTTGTCCTTGGCGCTGCGTGCGGTGTTCATTTTCGCAGGCGCCGCGGCGATCGCCGCCGCGAGCTGGGTCTTCTACATCCTTGGCGCGCTGCTCGTCTACACCGCCATCACCCTCGCGTTGGAGGACTCTGACTCCGAGCCCGACTTCCACAACAACCGTCTGCTGCGCGTCCTGCACCGCGTCCTGCCCATCGGCGAGGACTATGACGGGCGCCGCTTGCTCACCCGTGTGAACGGCCGCCGGATGTTGACGCCGTTGGTCATGGTGATCGCCGCCATCGGCCTTGCCAACGTGGTGTTCGCGCTGGACTCCATCCCGGCGATCTTCGGGCTGACCAATGATGCCTATATCGTCTTCACGGCCAATGCGCTGGCCCTGATGGGCCTGCGTCAGCTCTACTTTCTGATCAGTGGGCTACTTGAAAAGGTCATTTACCTCAACAAAGGCCTCGCCGTCATCCTCGGCTTCATAGGCGTCAAGCTCATCGTTGAGGCACTGCACGGCTCGCGCCTCGACTCATTGGGCCGGTTCCATCTTCCCGAAGTCGGTACGGTCACGTCACTCGTATTCATCGTGGCTACGCTGTCGGTCACCGTTGCGATCAGTTTGATCAAGACGGGCCGCACGGTCGAGGGTGATTGATTAGCGGCAGCGAAAGGCCCTGCCCTTCTGGGCGTTCGAGCCGTCATCGCGCGATCCTTTGAGCGCACCCCCCGCTCCAACCTCATCGCGATGGGGGTGATTCCCATCGAGCTGATCGACGCCGGGCCCGACGACGTCGCGCCCACCGGAGCGGAACACCTCGGCATCAGTGGACTCGAAGCGCTCAACACCGGCCAGATACCCGCAGAGGTCACTGTCAGTAATGGTCGCAACACTTTTGCCGCGCGACCGCGACTGGACACTCCACGTGAAGCCGAGTCCATCCGCCACGCGCCACGGTGGAGTAATGCCATCTGTACTCCGCCACCTGATCTCGGAATAGGGTCCACGACTGCCCCTCTGTCCGGTCATCACCACGAACTCTTCGCGTCAAACGTGTGTCCTGGCGTCCAGGTATCGTCCGGGCCATGGCTGATGGACGTAAGCGGAGCGCAGCCAAACGGGCGAGACGCGACGCTAGGCGCAGCAAGGCGCGTCGCGCGAGCGCTGCTGAACGGGAGACTCCTGATGAAACACCGCTGATCGACGAAGTGCGCGAGGCGCTGGACGGCGGCCAGCCGATGGATCTGCTGGGTCTGGTGAGCATGCTGATCCTGGCCACCTCTCCGCATCCGGTAATGCTTCGGCAACCCGATGCGGAGGATCCTCCCAGCCTCGACGAACTCGTCGCCGCGTTCATCGACGTGCAGGTACCGGAGACCACTGCGCTGCTGGCGGCGCTCAGCGAACTGGTGGTGGACGATGACATGCTGCGCGCGCGGTGCCGACACGAGGTTGACGCACGTAACGACAGCCTTCCTCACTGGCTCGCAGCGCTGGCGCA
>NZ_JAVROT010000046.1:0-23933 GCF_032162605.1 Mycobacterium sp.
GCCGCTCGGCGGCGGTGAAGTTCTCCAGCACGTAGGTGGCCGGATCCTTGCGGCCCGGTGGGCGCCCGATGCCGATGCGCACCCGCTGGAAGTCCCTGGTGCCAAGGGCCGACGCGACCGACCGCAACCCGTTGTGGCCGCCCTCGCCGCCACCGAGCTTGAGCCGGATCCGACCGAAGTCGATGTCCAGCTCGTCATGGATGGCGATCACGTCCGCCGGCGCCACCGAGTAGAACTGGGCCAGCGGAGCGACTTGGCGCCCGGACTCGTTCATGAACACGCGCGGCTTGGCGAGCACGACCGACCGGCCGCCGAGGCGACCGGTCGTCACGTCGGCGCCGGAGCGCTTGTGCACCTTGAAGCCGGAGCCGATGCGGTCGGCCAGGATGTCGGCGACGAGGAAGCCAAGGTTGTGCCGGGTAGCGGCGTACCGCGGTCCCGGGTTGCCAAGGCCGACCACCAGCAGCGGTCCGGCCATGTCAGCGAATTCGCCTCAACCAGCGGACTATTCGGACTCGGAGGCGGCGGCCTCTTCGGACTCGCCGGAGGCCTCTGCAGCCGGTGCGTCGGCCGTGTCGCCGGCGCCCTCGGACTCCAGATCGTCGGCGGTCGGCGCGGGGATGACGTTGACCACGAGCAGCTCCGGATCGGAGATCAGCGTGACGCCGTCGGGCAGCGGGATCTGCGACGCTAGGAACTGCGTGCCCGCGCGGATGCCCTCGACCGACAGGGTCAGGTTTTCGGGGATCGACATGGCGTCGGACTCGATCTCGATGGTGTTGGACTCCTGGTTGACCAGGGTGTCCGGACCCGCGTCGCCCTCGACGACGACGTTGATCTCGACGGTCACCCTCTCGCCGCGACGGACGATGATCAGGTCGACGTGCTGGATGTTGCGACGGATCGGGTGGATCTCGATCGCCTTCGGCAGCGCCAGCGCTTCCGTGCCGTCGATGTCGAGGGTCAAGACCGCGTTGGTGCCGAAGTTGCGCAGCACCGCGGCGAACTCGCGGGCCGGCAGCTCCAGGTGCTGCGGATCGGTGCCGTGGCCATAGAGGACGGCGGGAACCTTGCCGTCGCGACGGGCCTGACGCGACGCGCCCTTGCCGGTCTTGGTCCGGACCGCTGCGGTCAGATTGTTTTCTGCGTGGGCCGCTGTCTTGGCCATGTGGTTCGCTCCTGTGCCGGTTCGTCTGGTGGCACGGTGAGGGCGACAAGAAGCAGCGGGGCTGCGAATCGGTTCTCGTCGATAACGGTGGCCTGAGTAGTCCACCCTCGCCGTGATCGTCAGCCAGGTTAGCCCATCAGCACGTTAGAGCGGAAATTTGGTGTGGGTGAGCTGCTCGGACAGCTCCCACAGTGCGCTCGCGGTCTTGGCGTTGCTTGCCAGCGGACTGCGTGCGGTCAGCCCGGTGGGGCCCCGCATCGTGAACTTCGGGCCGATGAAGCCGTCGCCCGGCAGTTCCTGGGACGCGGCGAAGAGCGTCTGTCGGGCGCCGAAGGCGGCGTCGGTGCCGAGGCGGTTGGCGGCGTGCCAGAACTTGGTCCCGAACTCGTTGCCGGTCTGGCCCTGGAGGTTGGTGGCCGAGTACCCGGGATGGGCGGCGAGCGCCGTCACCGTCGACCCCGCGGTATCGAGCCTGCGCTGCAGCTCCTTGGTGAACAGCAGATTGGCCAGCTTGGACTGACCGTAGGCCAGCCACGCGGAGTACGGCCGTGACTTCCAGTTGAGATCCTTGAGGCTGATCTTGCCGATCAGGTGCATCATCGAGGACACCGTCACGACGCGATCGGTGATCTTCGGCAGCAGCAGGTTGGTCAACGCGAAGTGGCCGAGGTGGTTGGTCCCGATCTGGCTTTCGAAGCCGTCGACGGTCTGCGCGTAGGGCACGGCCATGATGCCTGCGTTGTTGATCAGCACGTCCAGGCCGTCGACCGTGTTCGCGAACTCGCGCACCGAGGACAGGTCCTGCAGGTCGAGCTTCCGGACCTCCACCTCACCGCTCATGCCCGCTGCCGCGGCGTTGCCCTTGTCGAGGTTGCGAACGGCGACGATGACCTTCGCGCCGACGCGGGCCAGCTCACGTGCCGTGACTTCGCCGAGCCCGCTGTTGGCGCCCGTCACCACGACGGTGCGTCCGGCAAACGAGGGCAGATCCTTGGCAGTCCAGGCACTCATGGTTGAAGCCTATTCCCCGGGACGCTCTTACTTCGCCTTGACGGTGAAGCCCTTGATGATCGCCTCGATGTCGGGCCCGTCGGCCTGCGCCTGGTCGGCGAACGCCGTCACGGTGAGCTGGATCAGATATTTCTGACCGGGGAGGTTGGCCCGGGCCGGGGTTCCGCTGGCGATGACCACCCGGTTGTAGCTCTGCATCCGTTGCCCGTTCAGGTCGTAGGTGCCCTCGATCATGGCCGAGGGGAAGCCCCGGAAGTTGTCCGCGGACGCGTTGAGCTGTTTGAAGTCCTTCGACAGCTTCGCGTCACCGTCGGCGTGCTTGAGCGCCTCGGCGGGATCGAAGTTTCCGTCCAGTTGGAAGACCAGGAGCATCGCCGTCGGATAGGTGTCGCCCCTGGCGATCGTCCTGGTGCCGGGTGAGAGGTTCGCGTTGACGTAGGGCTTCCAGCCGGGCGGCGAGGGCACGACGACGGTCAGGTCGGTCAGCTTGTCGGGTGCGACGGGCGCGCCGGTGACGCCGATGTTGTCGAAGTAGGTCGAGATGGAGATGGGCTTGTCGGTGCTCGTCGGGGTGGCGGACGTGGTGGTGGTCTGCCAGATGGACCGGTAGTCGGGCGCCGAAGGGCTGCACCCCGCGACGGTGAGTGCGACCAGGAGCGCCGCACCCGCGATCGCCTCCGTCGAGCGCTTCACGACACGGTCACCTTGAAGCCGGAGATGACGCTGCTCAGCGCGGGTGATGCCGCGATCGGCTGGGCGACGAGGGTGGTCGCCGCGAGCTGAACCAGGTACCGCTTGCCGTTCGACGGCACGGTCGCGATGACGATCCGGCTGTAGTGCTGGCTGCCACCCGCGACGCCCTGCGCGGCAGCCGAGGGGAAGCCCTGGTAATCCTCGAAGGACTCGGTGACGTTGGTCGCGGTCGGCGGCAACGCGTCCGCGTTGGCGTGGTGGATCGCGTCCTTCGGGTCGAAGTCGCCGTTGAGCCCGATCGCCATCAGCGTGATTGACGGGTACGTGCCCTTGCCGCCGAGCGGCTGGACGAAGTCGATACCGGTGGCGAACAGCGGGTCGCTGGTGCGCGCCCAACCGTCGGGGATGGGCACCGTGACTTCCAGACCGGGGGTCTTGTCGAAGTGGGCGGGTTCCCCCGTGACGCCGATCGAGGCCAGGTAGTCCCTGAACGCCACCGGTTTCCCGGTGGGCGGCGTTGTCACCGGTGTCATCGTGGGTGTCGCGCTCGTCGAGGTGGTGGGAGACGACGAAGCGCTCCGGTCGGTTGCTCCTGACCCGCAGGCTGCGAGCACCAGCGCCATCACTAGTGCGCCCGCGTATCGAACCGGGATCACGGAATCACGTCGACGGCGGCGATCGGGATGGGGTGTTCGCCCATCTCAGGCGTCTCCGTCGAACAGTCCCGTCACCGAGCCGTTTTCGAAGACCGCGCGGATCGTGCTGGCCAGCAGCGGCGCGATCGACAGCACGGTCAGCTGCGGGAACCGCTTGTCCTCGCCGATCGGCAGCGTGTTGGTGACCACGACCTCGCGGGCGCCGCATTCGGCGAGCCGGTCGCGGGCCGGATCGGACAGCACGCCATGGGTGGCGGCGACGACGACGTCGGCCGCGCCGTCTTCCTTCAGGAGCTTGACCGCACCCGCGATGGTGCCGCCGGTGTCGATCATGTCGTCGGTGAGGATGCAGGTCCTGCCCTTGACGTCGCCCACCACGCGGTTGGACTTGACCTGGTTCGGCACCAGCGGGTCGCGGGTCTTGTGAATGAACGCCAGCGGCACACCGCCGAGCGAATCCGCCCACTTCTCGGCGACGCGCACGCGCCCGGAGTCGGGGGAGACGACGACCATGTCGTGGCTCGCGTAGTGATCGCGGATGTAACCGCACAGCAGGGATTGGCCGCGCATGTGGTCGACTGGGCCGTCGAAGAAGCCCTGGATCTGGTCGGTGTGCAGGTCGACCGACACGATGCGGTCGGCGCCCGCGGTCTTGTAAAGGTCGGCGACCAGGCGGGCTGAGATGGGCTCGCGGCCGCGGTGCTTCTTGTCCTGTCTGGCATAGGGATAGAACGGCAGGATCGCCGTGATGCGCTTGGCGCTGCCGCGCTTGAGGGCGTCGATCATGATGAGCTGTTCCATCAGCCACTTGTTCAGCGGCGCGGGATGTGACTGCAGCACGAACGCGTCGCACCCGCGCACCGACTCGTCGAACCGCACGAAGATCTCGCCGTTGGCGAAGTCGCGAGCGGTCTGCGCCGTCACCGCGACGTCCAACTCCTTGGCGACCTGTTCGGCGAGCTCGGGGTGCGCGCGACCCGAGAACAGCATCAGGTTCTTGCGATTGTCGGTCCAGTCCGTGGCCACTTCGCCGCTGCCTTTGCCGTCGGGGATCGATACGTGGGCAATGGTACGTAGCGTTCCCTGGCGTCCGTGGCCGGGTTACCGGAAAACCAACCTCAGGCGTCCAGCCGGTCTTCCGGAGGGCTGCGGTCCTCGACGTCTGCCGCCACGTCGGGGCCTGCGTTCCTGGCTGCCTCCGCCGCGGCGGAGTTCGGTCGCTTGCGCGCCACCCAGCCCTCGATGTTGCGCTGCGGACCGGCCGAGACGGCCAGCGCGCCGGGCGGCACGTCCTCCCGGACGACGGTGCCCGCGCCGGTGTACGCACCGTCGCCGACGGTGACCGGCGCGACGAACATGTTGTCCGAACCGGTCTTCACGTGTGAGCCAATCGTGGTGCGCTGCTTGATTTCTCCGTCGTAGTTCACGAACACGCTTGAGGCGCCGATGTTGCTGTGTTCGCCGATGTCGGCGTCGCCGACGTAGGTCAGGTGCGGAACCTTGGTCCCGGCGCCGATAGATGCGTTCTTTGTCTCGACGAATGTGCCGATCTTGCCGTCGGCCCCGAGCTCGGTGCCCGGCCGCAGGTACGCGAACGGGCCGACGACGGCGCCGTCGCCGACGACCGACGAGGACCCCTGCGTGCGGATCACGGTGGCTCCGTCGCCGACGGCGACGCCGGTCAGCGTCGTGTCGGGCCCGATCTGGCAGCGCGCGCCGATGCGGGTCGTGCCGAGCAGTTGGGTACCGGGCGCGATGACGGTGTCGCGACCGACGGTGACGTCGACGTCGATCCACGTGGTGGCCGGGTCGATGACGGTCACGCCGCTGCGTTGCACGGTGGCGACGATGCGGCGGTTGAGCTCGCGGTGCAGATCGGCCAGCTGGACGCGGTCGTTGACGCCTGCGACCAGCGCGCTGTCGTCCACGTGCTGCGCGCGCACCCGCTGGTGGTCGCTGCGCAGGATCTCGATGGCGTCGGTGAGGTAGAGCTCGCGTTGCGCGTTGTGCGCGCGCAATTTGGTCAGCGACCAGCGCAGTACGGCGGCGTCGAACGCGTAGACGGCCGCGTTGACCTCGCGGATCGCGCGCTGGGATGCCGACGCGTCAGCCTGCTCGACGATGCTGGTGACCTCCCCGTCCTGGGTCCGCAGGACGCGCCCGTAGCCGGTGGGGTCGGGCAGCGTGGTGGTCAACAGGGTCGCGGAGGTGGGTTGGCTGCCGTGCGCGTCGATCAGCCCGGCCAGGGTGTCGGCGTCCAGCAGTGGGACGTCGCCGGCCATCACCACCACGGTGCCCGCGAAGTCGGCGGGCAGCGCCGTCATTCCGCACGCGACGGCGTGCCCGGTGCCTAGCTGTTCGTCCTGCACTGCGACGTCGATCTGGCGGCCGAGTTCGTCGGCGAGCCCGTTGATCGCAGGCGTGACTTGGTCGCGGTCCTTGCCGAGGACCACGATCAGATGATGCGGGGAGACCTTGGCGACCGCGTGCAGAGCGTGCGCGATCATGCTTCGTCCGGACAGGGTGTGCAGCACCTTGGGCACGTCGGACTGCATCCGGGTGCCCGACCCCGCGGCCAGGACGATGACCGCGGTTTCGCCTCGTGTCGTCATGGATCCCTCACTTCCGCGAGCGTGCGCGTTGTGCCGGTCCGAGCGGCGTGTCGTCGTTCAGACACGCACGCTCGGCAAGGTGATTCTGTCTGCTCCCTCGGCAAGCCTCGCTCACTGCTCCGTCGCCAGGACTCGAACCTGAACTATCTGAACCAAAATCAGAGGTGCTGCCGATTACACCACGACGGACTGCGGCGTTGACTTTAGTCGAAGGCCGTGGAGGTTAAGCTCAGTGTCGTGGCAGCACCGGAGAAGGAAGTGCGCGCACCCCGGGCGCGCATGACCGGCACCGAGCGCCGCCAGCAGCTGGTCGAGATCGCCAAGTCGCTGTTTGCCGAGCGGGGCTACGACGCGACGTCGATCGAGGAGATCGCCCAACGGGCCAACGTCTCCAAGCCCGTCGTCTACGCGCACTTCGGCGGCAAGGAGGGCCTCTACGCGGTCGTCGTGGACCGCGAGATGTCGGCGCTGCTCGACGGCATCACCTCGTCGCTGACCAACAACCGCTCCCGGGTGCGCGTCGAACGGGTGGCGCTCGCGCTGCTCACCTACGTCGAAGAGCGCACTGACGGTTTCCGCATCCTCATCCGCGACTCCCCGGCCAGCATCGCCTCCGGCACGTATTCGAGCCTGCTCAACGACGCGGTGAGCCAGGTGGCGTCGATCCTGGCTGGCGACTTCTCCCGCCGTGGGCTCGATCCCGAGCTGGCCCCCCTGTACGCCCAAGCCCTCGTCGGCTCGGTGTCGATGACCGCGCAGTGGTGGCTCGACACCAGGGAACCGAAGAAGGAGGTGGTGGCCGCGCACCTCGTCAACCTGATGTGGAATGGGCTCACCCACCTCGAGGCCGACCCGGAGCTGCACGACCAGCAGTGAGCGTGGCCCCCCGATTCAGCACGGCCGCAAGGCCTTCGGCAGGCGACTAGGATGTACACACAATGACCACATCGGGGCACCCCCATGTCCAGACCCCGATGGCGGGTCTGGTCGGTCTCGCGCTGTCCGATCCAGGGCTGGCGGACCTCACCAGGCGTGCCGCCGACGGCGTGCCCCAGATGGCGCTGCAGGGTCCGGCCAGCGCGCGACTGTTCGTCGCCGCCGCGCTCGCGCAGGCGGGTCCGCTGCTCGTCGTCACCGCCACTGGTCGGGAGGCCGACGACCTGACCGCGGAACTACGCGCCGTGCTGGGCGACGTGGTCACCATGTTCCCGTCGTGGGAGACGTTGCCGCACGAGCGGCTGTCGCCGGGAGTGGAGACGGTCGGCGCCCGGATGATGGTGCTGCGCCGGCTGAACAACCCCGACGACGACAGGTTCGGGGTGCCCCTTCGGGTCGTCGTGACCACAGCGCGCTCGCTGCTGCAGCCCATGGCGCCCGACCTCGCGGACATCGAACCGGTCATCCTCACCGTCGGTCAGGAGGCCGGCTGCGCCGCCGGAGCCGCCCCGGCGGCGACATTCGACTCCGGAGCCGCCCCGGCGGCGACATTCGACGCCGTCCTCGCGCGCCTCGTCGACCTCGCGTACACCCGGGTCGACATGGTCGGCAAGCGCGGCGAGTTCGCGGTGCGCGGCGGCATCCTCGACGTGTTCGCGCCGACGGCCGAACATCCGGTGCGCATCGAGTTCTGGGGAGACGAGGTCTCCGAGATGCGGATGTTCTCCATCGCCGATCAGCGCTCGATCCCGGAGCTGGTCGTCGACACCCTGATCGCCGTGCCGTGTCGGGAACTGCTGCTGACCGACGACGTCCGCGGGCGGGCCGCCGCGCTGGCTTCAGCGCAGCCTCACGACGAGAACCGCGTCGGCGACACCGTCGGCGAAATGCTGGCCAAGCTGGCCGACGGCATCCCCGTCGACGGCATGGAGGCCCTGCTTCCGGTGCTGCGGCCGACCGAGCTGACGCTGTTGACCGACCATCTGCCCGCGGGTGCCCCGGTGTTGATCTGCGACCCGGAGAAGGTGCGCACCCGGGCGGGCGACCTGGTCAAGACGGGACGCGAGTTCCTCGAGGCGTCGTGGTCGGTGGCCGCGATGGGGGCCGACGCGCCGATCGACCTGGAACAGCTCGGTGGGTCGGGTTTCCGTGACCTCGCCGACGTCCGGTCCGGCGCCGCCGACGGCGGGCACCCGTGGTGGACCTTGAGCCAGCTTTCTGCGGACGTGAGGAGCGATGGGGGAATAGCCCCCGCGACCATCGAACTGGACATCCGCCCCGCCCCGTCCGCGCGGGGCCAGCAGAACAACCTCGACGAGATCTTCGCGATGCTGCGGGCACACGTGAGCACCGGCGGATTCGCCGCGATTGTGACGCCTGGAGCGGGCACCGCGCACCGCGTCGTCGAACAGCTGGGCGAATCCGACGTTCCGGCAACGATGTTGACGCCCGGCGCCGCGCCGACCGCGGGTGTCGTGGGCGTGCTCAAGGGACCGCTGCACGACGGCGTGGTCCTGCCGGGCGCGAAACTCGTCCTGATCACCGAGTCGGACCTGACCGGCAACCGCGCGGCCGCCACGGAGGGCAAGCGGCTGGCCGCCAAGCGCCGCAACGTCGTCGACCCGCTGGCGCTGACGGCCGGCGACCTCGTCGTGCACGACCAGCACGGGATCGGCCGGTTCGTCGAGATGGTGGAGCGCACCATCGGCGGCGCACGGCGCGAGTACCTGGTGCTGGAGTACGCGTCGGCCAAGCGGGGCGGCGGGTCCGACAAACTCTTCGTGCCGATGGACTCGCTGGATCAGTTGTCGCGCTACGTCGGCGGGCAGGAGCCGAACCTCAGCAGGCTCGGCGGCAGCGACTGGACCAACACCAAGACGAAGGCCCGCAAGGCCGTCCGCGAGATCGCGGGTGAGCTGGTGGCGCTGTACGCCAAGCGCCAGGTGGCTCCCGGCTTCGCGTTCGGGCCCGACACCCCATGGCAGGCAGAGATGGAGGACGCGTTCGGGTTCACCGAGACCGTCGATCAGCTGACCGCCATCACCGAGGTCAAGTCGGACATGGAGAAGGCCATGCCGATGGACCGGGTGATCTGCGGTGATGTGGGCTACGGCAAGACCGAGATCGCCGTGCGGGCGGCCTTCAAGGCGGTGCAGGCGGGCAAGCAGGTGGCCATCCTGGTGCCGACGACGCTGCTCGCCGACCAGCACCTTCAGACGTTCGCCCAGCGTATGGCGGGGTTCCCGGTGACGGTCAAGGGGCTGTCGCGGTTCACTGACCCCGCCGAGTCCCGCAAGGCGCTCGAGGGCATGAAGGACGGTTCGGTCGACATAGTCATCGGCACGCACCGGCTGTTGCAGACCGGTGTGACGTGGAAGGACCTCGGCCTCGTCGTGGTCGACGAGGAGCAGCGCTTCGGTGTCGAGCACAAGGAGCACATCAAGTCGATGCGCACCCACGTCGACGTGCTGACGATGAGCGCCACACCCATCCCGCGGACCCTGGAGATGAGCCTGGCGGGCATCCGGGAGATGTCGACGATCCTCACCCCGCCCGAGGAGCGGTTCCCGGTGCTCACCTACGTCGGTCCGCACGACGAGAAGCAGGTGGCCGCGGCGCTGCGGCGCGAGCTGCTGCGCGACGGCCAGGCCTTCTACATTCACAACAGGGTCCGCACCATTGATGCCGCCGCCGCCAAGGTCAGGGAGCTGGTGCCAGAGGCCAGGGTGGTCGTGGCGCACGGCCAGATGGCGGAGGAGGTGTTGGAACGCACAGTCGAGGGATTCTGGAATCGCGAGTACGACATCCTGGTGTGCACCACGATCGTCGAGACCGGACTGGACATCTCGAATGCCAACACGCTCATCGTCGAGCGCGCCGACACGTTCGGCCTTTCTCAGCTACATCAGTTGCGGGGCCGCGTCGGCCGCAGCCGCGAGCGTGGCTACGCGTACTTCCTGTACCCGCCCGAGGTGCCGCTGACGGAGACCGCGTACGACCGGCTCGCGACGATCGCACAGAACAACGAGCTCGGCGCGGGCATGGCGGTCGCGATGAAGGATCTCGAGATCCGCGGCGCCGGAAACGTGCTCGGCGCCGAGCAGTCCGGCCACGTCGCGGGGGTGGGCTTCGACCTGTACGTACGCCTGGTGGGTGAGGCGGTCGAGGCCTACAGGGCGGTGGTCGACGGCAAAACCGTTGTGGCCGCCCCGGAACCCAAGGACGTGCGCATCGATCTGCCGGTCGACGCGCACCTGCCGCCGGACTACATCGGCAGCGACAGGCTGCGGTTGGAAGGCTACCGACGGTTGGCCGCTGCATCGGACGACGCGGCGATCGCCGCCGTGATCGACGAGCTCGTCGACCGGTACGGGCCATTGCCCGAGCCTGCGCTCCGCCTGGTGGCGGTCGCCCGCCTTCGCCTGCTGTGCCGCGAGTACGGGGTCACCGAGGTGACGGCGGCGTCGGCGTCGTCGATTCGGGTCACCCCGCTGACGTTGCTCGACTCCCAGCAACTTCGGCTCAAACGGATGTATCCCTCGGCGACCTATCGGGCGACCACGTCGACCATCACCGTTCCGATCCCGCGGATCGCCGGCGGCGTCGGGGCGCCACGGGTCCGCGACGCCGAACTGCTACGCGTCGTGGCTGGTTTGCTGTTGGCGCTGGATGGTAAACCTCTGTCAGATGTTGATATAACCATCGTCGGAGGTAGCGCATGACCGAGTGGCGACAATCGCGATGACCGTCGTTCTGGTGGATCCACGCCGCCCTTCGCTGCTGCCCGTGGAGGCCATCGCGCTGCTCGTCGGTGACGTGCAGTACACCGAGGAGATGCCCGTCAAGGTGCCGTGGTCGCTGCCTGCGTCACGGCCCGCGTACACCGGCGAGGACGCCCCGGTGCTGCTGTCGTCGGACCCCAACCATCCCATGGTGAAGGCGCGACTGGCCGCAGGCGCGACGTTGATCTCCGTGCCTGCCCCGCATCCCGGTGAGCGACTGCTCGACGCGGTCGCGATCATGGACACCCTGCGGACCTCCGGGCCGTGGGAGGGCGAGCAGACTCACGATTCGCTTCGGCGGTACCTGCTCGAGGAGACCTACGAGCTCTTCGACGCGGTCCGAAGCGGCAACTCCGATGAGTTGCGCGAAGAGCTCGGAGACGTGTTGCTGCAGGTGCTGTTCCACGCGCGCATCGCCGAGGACGCGCTGGAGCTACCGTTCGGCATCGACGACGTGGCGGACGCTCTGGTGCGCAAGCTCGGCAACCGGGTCCCGGCCGTCCTCGCCGGCGAAGCGATTTCGCTCGAAGAACAGCTGGCCCAGTGGGAAGAGCGCAAGGCCACGGAAAGCTCGGTGAAGGCGCGCGTCTCCACTGTCGATGACGTGCCGACCGCCCAGCCTGCATTGGCGCTGACGCAGAAGGTCTACGAGCGCGTCGCCGCGGCGGGGCTGCCCGTGGACCTGATCCCCGAGGGCCTGCTGACCATTGGAGTCGCGCTCGGCGGCGACGCCGAGAATGCTTTGCGCACACAGACCTTGGAGTTCATGGACACCGTCCGCAAGGTCGAGCAGAACATCATCGCCAGCCGTCGGAAACCCGACGTCCCAGAGGAGCTCGACTCCGCCCCGCTCGGCGTGGTGACAGAGGACGAGTGGCGCGCGCACTGGCCGACCGGCGAGCGGTGCGACGAGAAGCCCGACGTCGACGAGGGCCCATCCGAGCCGGAAGAGTCCGATGAGGATGAGGATGAGGATCCGAAAGCCGTCGTCGAGGAGCCCGATCCGCAGTCCGAAGGGGTCGACGAGGTGGCTGATGAGCCGGACCTCGTCGATCATGACAGCAGCGTCGAACCCCAGTAGGCCGACGGGTCGCCGTCGCGTAACCCCGGCGGGCACGCGAACAATGCCGTGCCCGTGTGGGTGATGTACTCATTGAGTGCGTCGTGTCGCGACAGCTCCATCTGCATCGGGACGAACTGCGTGATGGGATTGCGGACGAACGCGATGAAGAACAGCCCGGCGTCGAGGTGGCCGAAACCGTCTGTGCCGTCGGTGAAGTTGTAGCCACGGCGCAGGATTTCGATGCCGCCGAGATTCTCGGCGGAGGCGAGCCGGACGTGGGCGTCCACGTCGATCAGTGGCGTGCCCTTGGAGCTCTTGGTGGTGAAGTCCATGGCATCGAACTCGTTGGCGTATCCGATCGGTGCGCCGGTGCCCTTCAGGCGTCCGATGACGCGTTCCTGCTCGAGGAGCGTTGTGTGGTCCCAGTTCTCGATGCGCATCCGGATGCGGCGCGTCACCAGGTAGCTGCCACCGGTCAGCCACGCCGGGCCGTCGCCGTCGGCCACCCAGACGTGATCGTCGAGGGCGCCGGTGTCCTCGGCCTTGAGGTTGCTGGTTCCGTCCTTGAACCCGAACAGGTTTCGCGGCGTCGACTGGTCGCGTGTGGTCGAGGACGTGCGGCCGAAACCGAGCTGGGAGTAGCGCACCGCTGCGGTGCCGAACGCGACGCGGGCGAGGTTGCGGATGGCGTGCACGGCGACCTGCGGATCGTTGGCGCAGGCCTGCACGCAGATGTCACCGTGGCTCCGGCCCGGGTCCATCGTCTCGTTGGGGAACTTGGGCAGGTCGATCAGTGCGTCGGGGCGCTTGTCGGCGATGCCGAACCGGTCCTTGCCGTCCTTGCGGAAGAACGACGGACCGAAGCCGATGGTCAGGGTCAGCTGCGAGGCGGGCAGGCCGAGAGCCTCGCCGGTGTCCGCCGGTGGCGCATACGGGTTGAGCCCGACGGCGCCGTTCTTGACGGCCTCTTCGGCCAGCGTCATCCGCTCGGCCATGTCGGTCCACTGCTTCAACATGGCCACGACCTCGTCGCGGTCGTCGGTGGTGATGTCGAAGGAGCAGAAGTGCATCCGGTCCTGAGCCGCGGTGATGATGCCGGCCTGGCGCTCGCCGTGGAACGGAACCGCACTCTGCAGCTCGACCTCTGCCGAACTCGCGGCCGAGGCCCGGCCGGCCAGCGCACCCGCGCCGGCCGCGCCGACCACGGCCGCCGTCACCCCCGCCGCACCGAACAGCCTGCGGCGCGTGAGTCCTGCACGCGCCGAGTCCGATTCGGCGGAGGTCCCCTCCGGTCCGGGATTCAAACCCGCGCCGGGAACGCTACTGTCCGGCTTATTGTCCTGCGATGACACCCTGCACCTGGCTGACCTCCTTGGACAGCGCGTCGATCGAGCGCGAGAGCTCTTGGCGCTGTGGCTCGGTGACCGTGTCGTACAGGACGAACCCGTCACCGCTGCGGTACTTCGCCAACTCGGCTTCGGACTCCGCGAAGCGCTGGTCGACCTTCTTGCCGAGGTCGGGATTGCGCTCGTCGAGGATCGGTCGGACCGAGGCCACCGCGGTCTGCGAGCCCTGCAGGTTGGCTTCGAAGTCCCACAGGTCGGTGTGGCTGAAGATGTCCTCCTCGCCGCTGATCTTGCTCGACGCGATCTCGTCGAGGAGGGTCTGTGCGCCGCTCGCGATCCGGGTGGAGTCGATGATGAAGCCCGGTGCCGTGCCGCCGTCGTCGAGTTCCTTGACGTCCGCGACCAGCTGGTGGGCGAGCGCGTTGGCGTCGGGCTGCAAACCCGTCACCCACAGCTGCTTCTCCAGTGCGTGGAAACCGGTCCACTTCTGGCCGGGCTCGAGGTCTGCCTCGCGGAGGTCGATGCGCGGGTCGAGGTCGTCGGGGAAGGACTCGGCGACCGGCTCGATGCGCTCGTAGTAGGTGCGGGCGATCGGGAACTGCGTCTTGGCGGCGGCGATGTCGCCCTTCTTGATCGCGGCGACGAACACGTCGACGGCCGGGATCAGCGCGTCGGTCTGGCTGTTCACGTACCGCTTGTAGTTGTCGGCGGCTTCCTTGAACTTGCCCTCGGTGTCGATCTGCACGGCGTCGCCGGTGACGGTGAAGTCGCCGCGGAGGCCGTCGCCGATCATGCCGGGCTTGCAGGCGGTCTGGTACTTGCCCGGCTCGGTCAGCTGGACGATCAGCTTGCGCTGCAGGCCGGGGGAGACGTTCTCGACCTCGCCCATCACGCGGTCGCCGGCGCCGTAGACGTAGAACTCGGTCACCTTGGTGCCGTTGTTCGTGATGATGAAGGTGCTCGGGCCGGTGATCGCCGTCGCGCCGGACAGCTCGCATGCGGTGTCGGTGGCGTTGACGGTGATCTGGGCGGGCGCTGCGCCACCGTCGCCGCCGCCGGTGGCCGGGGTCTCCGATTCCTTGGCCTGACAACCAACGAGGGAGATGCCCGTCAGCAGCGCTGCCGCCGCGGCGACACCCGCCCTCACAGCAAGAGGAGAGGCGTTCACGTAATGGACCTTTCGGATGTGGTGGTGCGCTCCGGTTCTGGAGTCAGGTCGGAGCTGACGGGGGGAGTGCCCGACGGAGGATTCTCCGGCGGCTTCGCGGACGCCTTCGTGGGGCGCAGGAAGACAATGAGGACGATGACGAGGTAGAGCGCCCAGCCGGTGAACTGCAGCCACGTCGGCGCCGGAGTGACGTTGAAGACGCCCTGGATGATCTGGCCGTACCAGGACGACCAGTCGAACCAGGAACTGATGTCGAACGCTCGGCTGGACAGCCCGGGAATCCAGCCCACCGTCTGCAGGGCGCCGATTCCGTACGACAGGATTCCTGCCGCCACGACGATAAGGAACGCTCCCGTGTACGAGAAGAACTTGGCCAGGTCGATGCGCAGTGCGCCCCGGTAGATGCCGTAGGCGATCGCCACGGCGATGAGCACGCCCACGATGAGACCGGTCAGCGGCCAGAGGGTCTTCGCCTCGGCGAATCCGACCATGAACAAGGCCGTCTCCACGCCCTCGCGGCCGACCGCGAGGAAGGCCAGCGAGAGCACCGCCAGCCCGCCGGTCTCCAGGGCGCGCGCCATGTCGCTGCGCAGCCCGCCGGACATGCTCGCGGCGGCCTTGCGCATCCAGAGCACCATCGTGGTGCCGATCGCGACGGCGATCACCGACGCGACACCAGCGTGGGCCTCGGCGCCGAGGCCCGAAATGGTGTTCTGGCCGTACTGGATGGCCAGGAACACCGCGATGGTCATGACGATCGCCGCACCGACTCCGAGCCACGCCCACTTGAGCGCGTCGCGTCGGTCGGACTTGACGAGGAACGCCACCAGGATCGTGACGACGATGGCCGCTTCGAGGCCCTCGCGCAACCCGATGAGCGCACTACCGAACAGCTGTGAGGAAACGCTGGAGCCAGCGGCCACGAGCGACACCGAAACATCCCCGACGGCCGTCATGCATCGTTCCTTGCTACGAGGAGGGAGTACCTAGGATTGCCTACCCAACGATAGGTGTGGCTCACCTTAGCAATACCAGTGGACGGGACTGTACGCCTCCTGTTGGTCAATGGGGATCCCTCCAACGCATGGGACGATGGCAGGAATTCGAGTGTGTCGAGGGAGTCCGGTGTCGCCAGTGCGTTGGCTGCGGGCCGTCGCGGTGGTCGTCGCTGCGGCCCTGATCATGGCCTCCTCGTGCTCCTGGCAGACGGGGATTCCGATCCCCGAGGGCGTGCCGCCGAAGCCTGGTGATCCGGTGCCGCAGGTCGACACCCATGCCAAGGGACGTCCGGCGGACCAGCTGCGCGCGTGGGCGGCTGAACGCTCGGGCGCCTTGGGCATCCCCGCGACGGCGCTGGAGGCATATGCCTACGCGGCGCGGGTCGCCGAGGTGGAGAACCCGAAGTGCCATCTGGCGTGGACGACGCTGGCGGGCATCGGGATGGTCGAGAGCCACCACGGGACGTATCGGGGTGCGACCATCGCGCCCGACGGGGACGTGACACCGCCGATCCGTGGCGTCCGGCTCGACGGCTCGATGGGCAACATGGCGATTCCCGACACCGATGGCGGCAAGCTCGACGGCGACCCGCTGCTGGACCGGGCGATGGGCCCGATGCAGTTCATTCCCGAGACCTGGCGACTCTACGGTGTGGACGCCAACAACGACGGTGTCGTCAGCCCCGACAACATCGACGACGCGGCGCTGTCCGCGGCTGGGTATCTGTGCTGGCGCGGGAAGGACCTGGCCAAGCCGCGAGGCTGGATGGACGCGCTGCGGGCCTACAACCTGTCCGACCAATACGCCCGCACGGTGCGCGACTGGGCGACCGCGTACGCCGACGGCCGCTCTCTGTAGCCGGTGGCGGCCATCTCGGCGGCGCCAAACCGCAGCATCTAGGCTGTGCCCGTACAAGACCGTCCGCATCAGCCCCGACGCGAGGGAGACGACAGTGCCCGTCATCGAGCAGATCGCCGCACGAGAGATTCTCGATTCCCGGGGCAACCCGACCGTCGAGGTCGAGGTGGTGCTCGACGACGGCTCCGCCGCGCGGGCCGCCGTGCCGTCTGGCGCGTCGACAGGTGAGCACGAGGCCGTCGAGCTTCGCGACGGCGGCAGCCGTTACGGCGGCAAGGGCGTCGAGAAAGCGGTCGAGGGCGTGCTGACCGAGCTCGCGCCCGCCGTGATCGGGCTGAACGCCGACGATCAGCGGCTCGTCGACCAGGCGCTGCTCGACAGCGACGGAACCCCCGACAAGTCGCGACTGGGAGCCAACGCGATCCTGGGCGTCTCCCTTGCGGTGGCGCGGGCGGCTGCCGACGCGGCCGGACTCCCGCTGTTCCGCTACATCGGCGGCCCGAACGCCCACATCCTGCCCGTCCCGATGATGAACATCGTCAACGGCGGCGCGCACGCTGACACCGGTGTCGACGTTCAGGAGTTCATGGTCGCGCCCATCGGAGCGGCCTCGTTCAAGGAGGCGCTGCGCTGGGGCGCCGAGGTGTACCACTCGTTGAAGTCGGTCCTCAAGAAGCAGGGCCTGGCCACCGGCCTCGGCGACGAGGGCGGTTTCGCCCCCGACATCGCGGGCACGGTGGCGGCGCTCGATCTGATCAGCTCCGCGATCGAGGGGGCCGGCTTCAGGCTGGGCTCCGACGTGGCGCTCGCGCTGGACGTCGCAGCCACCGAGTTCTACACGGCCGGGACGGGTTACGCCTTCGAGAAGCAGACCCGCACCGCCGAGCAGATGACGGAGTTCTACACCGGGCTGCTGGACGCCTACCCGCTGGTGTCGATCGAAGACCCGCTGTCCGAGGACGACTGGGACGGCTGGGTGTCGTTGACCACCGCGATCGGTGACCGCGTCCAGATCGTCGGAGACGACCTCTTCGTCACCAATCCGGAACGGCTCGAGGAGGGCATCGAGAAGGGGGCGGCCAACGCGTTGCTCGTCAAGGTGAACCAGATCGGCACGCTCACCGAGACGCTGGACGCCGTCGCACTCGCCCACAACAGCGGCTACCGCACGATGATGAGCCACCGTTCCGGTGAGACCGAGGACACCACGATCGCCGACCTGGCCGTCGCCGTGGGCAGCGGGCAGATCAAGACCGGTGCCCCCGCCCGCAGCGAGCGCGTCGCCAAGTACAACCAGCTGCTCCGCATCGAGGAGGAGCTGGGCGACGCCGCGCGATACGCCGGTGACCTGGCATTCCCGCGTTTCTCCATTGAGAGCAAGTAGTTTTTAGGGCAGTCAAGGCTCGAATTCTCACAGGAGTAAGCGGCCATGCCCGACGCGAAGCGGCCCGACCCGAAGCGGCGCGCCCCCGCGTCGCGACCGGGCAAGGGTGGCGGCCGTCCGAGGGGGGCAACGCCGATCAGGCGCGAGCCGCGTGCCGTCGAGGCGCGCCCTGCACCCGAGCCTGCCCCCGAGGCCGAGGCCGAGGTCGACGACGAGCCCACCGGTGTCATCGAGCCGATCAGAAAGGCGATCGCCGAAGCAGCGGAGCAGCAGTCCGAACAGAGACTCGGTTCGGCCGCCAGGCGCGCTGCGATCCTCGCGGTCGTCGTGTGCGTTCTGACTCTGACCATCGCGGGACCCGTGCGGACGTACTTCGCCCAGCGGACCGAGATGAGGCAGCTCTCCGACGCGGAGGCCCAATTGCGTTCGCAGATCAACGATCTCCAGCAGCAGAAGATCAAGCTCGGCGACCCGGTGTACATCGCTGCCCAGGCGCGTGAGCGCCTCGGCTTCGTCATGCCCGGGGACATCCCGTACCAGGTGCAGCTGCCGCCGGGTGCGGCGGCGCCGGAGGCCGTTCCCGGCGCCAGCCCTGCGCAACCACCAAGCGGCCAGCCGTGGTACACGAGCCTGTGGAACACGATTGCCGATGCGCCGCACGGAGTTTCGCAGATTCCCCCGGCTCCTGAGCTGCCTCCACCTCCGCCACCCGTCCCGCCGCCTCCCGGTGGTTGACCAAGCCGATCTCGACGCCGTCGCGCTCCAGCTGGGCCGCGAGCCCCGCGGCGTCCTGGCGATCGCCTACCGCTGCCCGAACGGCCAACCGGGAGTGGTGAAGACGGCGCCGAAACTGCCTGACGGAACACCCTTTCCGACGCTGTACTACCTGACGCATCCCGTGCTCACGGCCGCCGCCAGCCGGCTGGAGTCCTCGGGGATGATGCGCGGGATGACCGAGAGGCTGGGGCGCGACCCGGAGCTGGCCGACGCCTACCGCCGCGCGCACGAGTCGTTTCTGGCCGAACGCGACGCCGTCGAACCGTTGGGTACGACGTTTTCCGGCGGCGGGATGCCCGACCGCGTCAAGTGTCTGCACGTCGTCATCGCGCACTCGCTGGCGAAGGGGCCGGGCGTCAATCCGTTCGGCGATGAGGCCCTGGCCGTGCTGGCGAGCGAGCCGGCGATGGCCGGCATCCTGGATCGAGAGGTGTGGACGGCGTGACGAGAGTCGCTGCGATCGACTGTGGAACCAATTCCATCCGGCTGTTGATCGCCGACACGAGCCGTGAGGACGCTGGGGGTGGACTGCACGACGTGCATCGCGAGATGCGCATCGTGCGACTGGGTGAGGGCGTCGATGCCACGGGTCGCTTCGCGGACGCCGCCTTGGCGCGCACCAGGGCGGCCCTCGAGGATTACGCGGCGCTGCTGCAGCAACACTCGGTGCCGACGGTGCGGATGGTGGCGACCTCCGCGACCCGCGACGCAGCCAACCGCGACGACTTCTTCGCCATGACGGCCGACGTGCTCGGAGTCGCCGTGCCTGGCACGGTCGCGGAGGTCATCACCGGCACCGAGGAGGCCGAACTGTCCTTCCGCGGCGCGGTCGGTGAACTCGATCCCGCCGCAGCCCCCTTCGTGGTGGTCGATCTGGGCGGCGGCTCGACCGAGGTGGTGCTGGGCTCTGCGGCGGGTGTCGATGCGAGTTACTCGGCGAACATCGGCTGCGTGCGACTCACGGAACGGTGCCTGAAGTCCGACCCACCGACGGCGGACGAGATCGCCGAGGCGCGCACGGTGGTCCGCGACGGGCTCGCGGCGGCTCTGGCTGCCGTACCCGTCGAGGGAGCCCGGACGTGGGTGGGCGTCGCGGGCACCATGACGACGCTGTCAGCGCTCGCGATGAACCTGGCCGCCTACGATTCCGACGCCATCCATCTGTCCCGCGTCGGGTTCGGCGACCTGCTCGAGGTCTGCGACGGTCTGCTCGCGATGACGCGCCGTCAGCGGGCTGCGCTCGGTCCCATGCACGAGGGACGCGTCGACGTGATCGGTGGCGGAGCGATCATCGTCGAAGAGTTGGCACGTGAACTGGGCGAACGCGCTGGCATCGACGAGCTCGTCGTCAGCGAGCACGACATCCTGGACGGCATCGCGTGGGCGATCGCTTAGGTTTCGGAGCCGCCGGCCCAGGGTAAAAGCCGTTTGCCCGAGACGAGTGGACGGGCTCGAGAAAGGATCGGACCGTGGCCGAGAAGAACACCCGAAATGCTGACGATCCGACCTCGGAATTCCTGGCGACCAGCGGATTGGTCACGATCATGGGCGCCGTCATGGCCGCGGTCATCGCGGTGGTGACGCTCGGACAGGGCAACGTCGCGCTGGCCGGGGTGCTGGGGACTGTCGCGGTGGTCAGCTTCGTCGTGAGCCTGGCCTGTTTCGTCTCGGACAGCAACCGGGCCGAGCAGGCTCCGCTACCGTTCCCGAGTTGGTTGCGAAGCGACGCGGAGCCCGCCACGGACTTGTCAGCCGCACAGTAGAGGCGCTGGTGCTAGCGCTTCACGTTGCAGTTGGGCGGGTTTCCGCAGTGGTGTCCGCCGTCGCAGGCGTTGCACTTACAGCTACAACCAGATCCGGCTTTTCTCTCTGAAATTCGCATGGTGGTCCACCTCTGCTGATTCGGTTGGATATTCACATATGCACATTCGACAATAGTTCGAATCACCGTGCGTGTGAACGGCTTGGCGATTTCTGCATTGCGTCAGGACCTCAGGATGGGCGCGAGCGCGTCAAGGACGCCCTGGTCCTCGATCGTCGACGGCACCGGCTCGTCGCGGCCGTCGGCGATGCCGCGCATGGTCTTGCGAAGGATCTTGCCCGAGCGGGTCTTCGGGAGAGCGGCAACGACGTCCACCCTCTTGAAACTTGCCACCGCGCCGATGTTCTCCCGAACCGCAGCCACCAGTTCACCGGCCAGTCCGTCTGCCGACGCACCGGACTTGAGCACGACGAAGCCACGCGGCGCCTGGCCCTTGATGGCGTCGGCGACGCCGATCACCGCGCACTCGGCGACGGCGGGGTGGGCGGCCAGCACTGCTTCGATCGCGCCGGTCGAGAGCCGGTGCCCCGCGACGTTGATGACGTCGTCCGTGCGGCCCATGACGAACAGGTAGCCGTCCTCGTCGAGGTAGCCGCCGTCTCCGGAGAGGTAGTAGCCGGGGAAGGCCGAGAGGTACGACGCTACGTAGCGCTCGTCGTCGCCCCACAGTGTCGGCAGCGTCCCGGGAGGCAGGGGCAGTTTGACGCAGATCGCGCCCTCTTCTCCTGGCCCGCAATCGGTCCCGTCGGGCCGCAGGACGTGCACGTCATAGCCCGGCATCGGCACGGTCGTCGAGCCCGGCTTCACCGGCATCGCCTCGACGCCCATCGGGCCTGCCGCGATCGACCACCCCGTCTCGGTCTGCCACCAGTGGTCGATGACGGGAATTCCCAGCTTCTCGGCGGCCCAGTGGTAGGTCGCCGGGTCGAGCCGTTCACCCGCCTGGAACAGGTAGCGCAGGCCGGACAGGTCGTAGCGGCTCAGATGAGTCGCGTCCGGATCTTCCTTCTTGATTGCGCGCATGGCGGTCGGCGCGGAGAACAGCGCCTTGACTCCGTGCTCGGCGGCCACCCGCCAGAACGCCCCCGCGTCGGGGGTGCCGACCGGCTTGCCTTCGTAGAGCACCGTGGTCGCGCCGAGCAGAAGCGGACCGTAGACGATGTACGAGTGTCCGACGACCCATCCGACATCCGAAGCGGCCCAGAACACGTCGCCCGGCTGCGTGTCGTAGATGT
The DNA here is from genome assembly GCF_032162605.1 of Mycobacterium sp. Lineage (GTDB taxonomy): Bacteria > Actinomycetota > Actinomycetes > Mycobacteriales > Mycobacteriaceae > Mycobacterium. The sequence continues at coordinate 21,511 of NZ_JAVROT010000046.1, forward strand.
GCTGCATGGTCCACAGCAGGGCGACCGCGTGGCCGCCGTTGTCGCGGACGATGCCCTTGGGCTTGCCGGTGGTGCCCGACGTGTAGAGGACGTAGAGCGGATCGGTTGCGGCGACGGGAACGGGATCGACCGGCTCCGCGTCGGCGATCGCGTCGGCCCAGGACACGTCTCGTCCAGGCACTAGCTCGCACGGGCTTTGGTCGCGTTGGACGATGACGCACGCCGGGGTGTCGTGTTGGGCCATGTCGAGCGCAGCGTCGAGCATCGGCTTGTAGTCGACGATGCGGGTGGGTTCGATGCCGCAGGACGCCGAAACGACCACGGCCGGGCGCGCGTCGTCGATGCGTGCGGCGAGCTCGTGCGCGGCGAACCCGCCGAACACCACAGAGTGCACGGCGCCCAGCCGCGCGGACGCCAGCATCGCGATGACGGCCTCGGGCACCATCGGCATGTAGATGACGACGCGGTCGCCCTTCTCGACGCCGAGCGCTCGGAGCGCACCGGCGAACCGCGCTGTCTCGTCGAGCAGTTCGCGGTAGGTGTAGGTGCGTTTGGTGCCGGTGACCGGCGAGTCGTAGATGAGCGCCGCCTGCTCGCCGCGGCCGCCCCATCGATATCCCGAGTCGCTTCGCCCCTGCCCGCCGGCAACGTGACGGTCGAGCGCGTTGGCGCACGTGTTGAGCTCGGCATCGGGGAACCAGCGGTAGAACGGGGGATTGGAGTCGTCGAGGATGCGGCGGGGCGGACGAGCCCACGTCACGGCGCGTGCGGCGTCGGCCCAGAAGGTGCAGGCATCCTCGATGCTGGCGTCGAACAGTTCTCTGTAGCCGGCCATACCGGGAGAGTACTGGGTACCGGGGTCCCATAACCTCGACATATGACTAGTCTTGTGCCGCCCATCGAAGGTGTCCGCCGGTCGTTCGTCGAGGCCCGCGGTGTCCGATTTCACGTCACCGAAGCGGGTCCGGAGGACGGCCGCCCCGTGCTCGCGCTGCACGGGTGGCCACAGCACCACTGGGTGTACCGGGATCTGCTCGCCGACCCGCCGCCCGGGCTACGCATCATCGCTCCCGACCTGCCGGGCTACGGCTGGTCAGGGCCAGCGCCGCACAAGTGGGCGAAGGACGACGTCGCCGCCGACGTTCTCGCGTTGATGGACGCGATGGGCCTAGACCGCGTGCTGCTCGTCGGACACGACTGGGGCGGCTACGTCGGATACCGGATGGTGCTGTCTGCGCCGGAGCGTTTCGACGGATATCTGGTGATGAACATGGCGCATCCGTGGCAGACGCCCAAGACGATCCTGCCGCACTTCTGGCGATTCCTGGCCTACCAGCCGTTCGTGGCGAGCGTCGGCGTGCCGCTGCAGCGGCGCACAAAGTACCTGGAACGCGTCATCTTCGCCTTCGGACCCAAGGCGCATCGGGTGGCGCCCGAGGCGGCTCGCATCTATGCCGACCGCTTCCGTGATCCCGTCGTGGCGCGCGCGGCCACCGACACTTACCGCACGTTCCTGCTGCGCGAGTTGGCTTCGGGGGCAAGATATCCCGAGGTGCGTCGCGCAACGGTGCCCATCCGGGTGTTGTTCGGGATGGGCGACTTCTGGGTGCATCGCTCGCTCGCCGATCCAGAGACGGCCAATGCCGACGACTACACGTTCGAGCCGGTCGACTCAGGTCACTTCGTCATCGACGAGCGACCGGATCTGGTGCGCGCGAAGCTGATCGCGCTCGCGGAGGAGACGGCGACGGGAGCGCCGTAACACCGGAGGGCCAGTGTCGCCGTCCTCGTTCACGGGATATCGACCAACGGTCTGCTGTGGCGCCACGTCATCTCCGCGCTGGCATCCGATGGTCGACGGGTGATCGCGGGGATCATCCTGGCCCCGTGCTCGGCACCCCCGGGTCGGCTCGCGCATTCGTCCGGCTGATCGCCGTACTGATCCCTGGCACCACCGGCTTCCGCACGATCAAGGGTGCGAGGATGCACTTCCCGGACTACCGTGCCGCGGAGTTCATTCCGCTGCTCCAGAGGCACCTGCGCTCGCACGATTAAATGCCCGCCTATGAGCGAAAACGTGCCCGTCCCGCTACACGCAGAATTCCCTTGTGTCACTTGGGTTTCAGGAGTCACAAAGCGGGATTTCTTGTCGGTAGGTCGAACTAACTACTGTTCGAAGCATGGAAGACGGGTCCCTGCTCGAGGCGATCGCCGAGATGCGCGCGCCGCCTACGACAGGGTGGCCGCACTCGGGATGGACACGTTGACTCATCCCGAGCTGCTGTCGGCGCTGGACCAGTGGGAGACCTTGACCCGCCAACTACCCACCCAATCGCACCGCCTCATCGCCGGTCTGCAACGTGAAGCCTCCCCGGTCGAGTTGGGTGCCAAGTCGTGGAAGGCCGTGCTGAGCACGCGGTTGC
>NZ_JAVROT010000047.1:0-6591 GCF_032162605.1 Mycobacterium sp.
CCGGGCACGCGGCTGGGGTTCTTCACCCATATGGGCACCCAGTTCTCCGTCACGGCCTTCGCGCTGATGTGGGGAGTACCGTATCTGACTGTGGCGCAGGGCCTTTCGCCAGGCGCGGCGGGCGCTCTGCTGACGATCTCGGTCATCGCCGCCATCTCGTCGGGCATCCTCGTCGGAATCTTCACGGGTCGGCTACCGCATCGGCGGTCACGCCTGGTGTTGGCCATCATCGGCGCCAACGCGTTGGCCTGGACGGTGGTTCTGGCGCTGCCGCATCGGGCGCCGCTCTGGCTGCTCGTCGCGCTGATCGTCGTCATCTCCGTTGGTGGCCCCGGCTCGATGGTTGGCTTCGACTTCGCGCGCACCTTCAATCCGAGCGCCACGCTGGGCACCGCACAGGGCATGGTCAACATGGGCGGTTTCGTCGCCTCGCTGTTGGTCATGCAGGCGATGGGCGTCATCCTCGGGGCAGCGGGCGGGTACTCGTTCGAGTCGTTCCGGCTGGCCTGGACAGTGCAGTACGCGATCTGGGTGCTCGCCGTCGTCGGGATTCTCATCACGCGAGGCAAGACGCGGCGTTTGATGAAGGCCGAGCAGGAGCGCTCGTTGCTCGAGACGTTCGACGCGAACGCCCGCGAGCGCTGAGGGCGAGCGAGCCGTACCCGCAGTGCTGACGCCGAATCCGCCGCCTCGCTTTTACGGGCCTTTTACGACACTGGCCGAGACGGCCTGCGCGGCGTGACGGTGCCCCAGCACCTCGAAACCCACCACGCTGACCACCGGCGCCAAGGTGACGATCAGCAGGCACGCCGTCATGGGCACGCCCGCGCCCGCCGAGACCACGGCCGCGATGAGGACGGCGGCCGACAGGACTGCGAGCACGACGTGGAACCCGTCCCACGTCTTCACCATCAACCCGTAGAGCACGAAGACCAAGGCGATGTAGACCCCTACGGGGACGGCCACCGCCAAAACGGTGCCAACGGGGCCGATCTCGGAGTGCCCTTCGACGTAGTAGGCGGCGGTGTGCAGTCCCGAACCCGTGCCGACGATCGCCCCGAACACCGCGATGTGCAGGTAGCCGAACGGGAACGACCGCTCGGGGTGCGCGTGCAGGAGGTCGGCGGACGGCAGGGCGAAGTAGATCCACCACATACCGAAGGTCAGGCCGGTACCGGCGACGGCGAGGATGACGGCATCCGGCGTCCACCCGTGCTCCGTCACCACGGCGCCCAGCGAGGCCACCGTGCCGACCACGCCCTCGCCGAGCGCGATGATGGCCAGCAGCCCGTACCGCTCGGCGATGTGGTGGGCATGCCAGGGCGTGCCACCCTTGCGGGTCTCGGCGAGCCACGGTCCGACCATCTCCGCGAGGGCCAGCAGCGCGAACACGACGAGCCCGACGGGAACGGACAGCGGCAGGAAGATCGAGGTGATCCAGCCGATCTGGACGATCGTGATGACCGTTGCGTAGGTCAGGCTCGCGGAGCGGCGCGCCGGATCCTGCCGCGCGGCCCGCAGCCACTGAGTCACCATCGCGACCCGCATCACGACGTAACCGGCGACCATGAGGGCGTTGTCGAGGTGCCCGCCGTGTTCGATCGAGGTGAAGAACGGCGGGATGCCCAGCGCCAGGATGAGCACACCGACCATCTGCATCATCGTCAGGACGCGGTAGATCCAGTCGTCGGTGTCATATGCCGAGGCGAACCAGGTGAAGTTGATCCAGGCCCAGCACGTCGCGAACGTCGCGAAGAGGAAACTCGTCAGCCCGACCCCGACGTGGCCCGCGGCGACCATGTGGGAAAGCTCTGAGGCCGCGACGCCGAACGCGATGACGAACGTCAGGTCGAACAGCAGTTCCAGCGGCGTGGCCACGCGGTGGCGCTCGTGGGGATCGCGGCCCGCCATCCGGCGCACCCGGTGCGCGCGCACCACGGCGGCTGGCTCTGACGGCTCCAATTCGTTCACCTGATCAAACTCCCTTCCGACGGCGGTTGACCGTACCGAATGCGCGCTGGTGTCGCTAAATTCACGACCATGGCAGGTCGAACGAAGTTGGTCATCGGTGCGAGCGGATTCCTAGGCTCGCACGTCACGCGTCAGCTCGTCGAGCGCGGCGACGAGGTCAGGGTCCTGCTGCGCCGAACGAGTTCGACGAAGGCCATCGACGATCTGACCGTCGAGCGCCACTACGGTGACGTGTTCGACGACGAGGCACTGCGGTCTGCGATGGACGGTGTCGACGACGTCTTCTACTGCGTCGTCGACACCAGGGTGTGGCTGCGTGACCCCGCTCCGCTCTTCCGCACCAATGTCGAAGGGCTGCAACATGTTCTGGACACGGCGGTCGACGCGGACCTTCACCGCTTCGTCTTCACCAGCAGCATCGGCACCATCGGCATCCCCACCGAAGGCCGCGCGGCCACCGAGGACGACGAGTTCAACTGGGCCGACAAGGGTGGCGGCTACATCCAATCCCGGGTGGCAGCGGAGAACCTGGTGCTGAAGTACGCGAGGGAACGCGGACTTCCCGCGGTCGCGTTGTGCGTCGCCAATACGTACGGTCCCGGCGATTACGCGCCGACCACCCACGGCGCGCTGCTGTACGCGGCATCGGCGGGCAAGATGCCCGCGTACATCAAGGGCACCGCGAGCGAGGTCGTCGGCATCGAGGATGCCGCGGCCGCGCTCCTGCTGGCGGCCGACGAGGGCCGAAACGGCGAGCGGTACATCATCTCCGAGCGTTTCATGACGGCTCGGGAGCTTTACGCCGCGGCGGCCGAGGCGGGCGACGCGACACCGCCACGCTTCGGCATCCCGCTGCGCGCGATGTACGTGCTGGGCTTCGCAGGCGACGTGGCGGCCACGCTGCTGCGACGCGACATGGCCCTGTCGACACTCAGCGTGCGGCTGATGCACGTCATGTCACCCATGGATCACGGCAAGGCCGAACGCGAACTGGGTTGGCGTCCGGAGCCGGTGCACGATTCGATCGAAAAGGCCACGCACTGGTACCGCGACCACCGGAACCGCTCGCCCACCGCCCAGGGTTGACGAACCCCGTTGCGCCTCAGCTGAATCCGTCAGACTCCAGTGGAGACGGGCGACGTCACGGGCTCGGGATCGGTTGGCCGCGGACGGTACCTCCCGAGCCGCGCACCGACGTTCTGCGGCCACCAGAACCACTTGCCCATGAGGGCCGCGATCGCCGGGGTCATGAACGTCCGGACGATCAGGGTGTCGAATAGCAGGCCCAGTGCGATGGTGGTACCCACCTGGCCCATGACCTTCAGATCGCTGGTCGCGAACGTCGCCATCGTGGCGGCGAAGACGAGGCCCGCCGACGTCACCACCGAACCCGTGCCCGCCATCGAGCGGATGATGCCGGTCTTCAACCCCCCGTGCAGCTCTTCCTTGAACCGGGACACCAGCAACAGGTTGTAGTCCGAACCCACCGCCAACAGGAGGATGACCGACATCGCCAGCACCATCCAGTGCAGCTCGAGGCCGAGGATGTGCTGCCAGAGGAGCACCGACAGACCGAACGACGCGCCCAGCGACAGCAGCACCGTGCCCACGATCACGGCTGCCGCCACCACGGCTCTGGTGATGATCAGCATGATGATGAAGATCAGTGTCACTGCGGAGATGCCGGCGATCAGCAGGTCGTAGTACGACCCGTCCCGCATGTCCTTGTACGTGGCGGCGGTTCCGGCCAGGTAGATGCTGGACCCCTCCAGCGGCGTACCCTTGATGGCTTCCTTGGCGGCCTGCTTGATCGCATCGATGTGCGAGATGCCCTCGGCGGTGGCCGGATCGCCCTCGTGACTGATGATGAAGCGCACCGAGTGACCGTCCGGCGAGATGAAGTTCTTCATCCCGCGCTTGAAGTCCTTGTTGTCGAAGATCTCCGGTGGCAGGTAGAACGTGTCGTCGTTCCTCGACGCGTCGAACGCGTCACCCATCGCGGACTGGTTCTCCTGCATCGCCGACTGCTGATCCTGCATGCCCTTCTGGGTCTGATACATCGTCAGCATCATCTGTTTCACCGACTTCAGCTGCTCGAGCTGGGGTCGCAACGACGCCGCCAGCTGCGGCGTGAGCGCATCCAGCTGCTCGATGTTGTCGACCAGGCCGCCGATCTGATCACTGAGCGCGTCGATGCCGTCCAACGTGTCGAACACAGACCGCCCCGCCTGGCACACCGGGATGTCGTAGCAGTGCGGCTCCCAGTAGAGGTACGCACGGAGTGGTCGGAACCAGTCGTCGAAGTCCGAGATGTGATCGCGCAGATCATAGACCGTGTTCGAGAGGTCTTTGATCTTGCCGGTCATGTCGTGGATGTTTGCGCTGAGCTCATCCATCAGCGCCAGCATGTGCGTCAGGGTGTTGATCATGGTCTGCATGTCGTCGGCCTGTTTGAGCATGTTGGCGAACGAATCCTGCTGGTACTTCTGGTTCATCTGCGAGGTGGTGCCCTGCATGCTGATCTGGAACGGGATGGTGCTGTGCTTGATCGGCTTGCCGTCTGGCCGCGTGATGGTCTGGACCCGCGAGATGCCGGGCGTGTGGAAGACGGCCTTGGCGATCTTGTCGATGACGAGGAAGTCGGCCGACGTGCGTAGGTCGTGGTCGCTCTCGATCATCAGCAGCTCGGGGTTCATCCGGGCGGAGTTGAAGTGCCGGTCGGCCACTTGGTAGCCGACGTTGGCAGGCATGTCGGTAGGCAGGTACTTGCGGTCGTTGTAATTCGCCCGGTAGCTGGGCAGCGCGAGCAGACCCACCAGCGCCAGTGCGATCGTCGCGACCAGGATCGGACCAGGCCACCGCACGACCATGGTGCCTACCCGGCGCCAACCCCGAGACCGGATGGCGCGCTTCGGTTCGAACAGCCCGAAGCGGCTGCCGATCGCGATCACCGCGGGACCCAGGGTCAGCGCGGCGAGCACGGCGACGGTTGTGCCCACCGCGCAGGGCACGCCAAGGGTCTGGAAGTACGGCAGCCGCGTGAAGCTGAGGCACAGCATCGCACCGGCGATGGTCAGGCCGGACCCCAGCACGACGTGGGCGGTCCCGTGGAACATCGAGTAGTACGACGACTCCTTGTCCTCCCCCGCACCACGCGCCTCCTGATAGCGGCCGATGAGGAAGATGGCGTAATCGGTTCCCGCGGCTATCACCAAAAGGGTCAACAGGCTCGTCGCGAAGGTCGAGAGGCCGATGATCTCGTGATAGCCGAGAAAGGCGACGATGCCACGGGCCGCGCCCAGCTCGGAGAACACCATCAGCAGCACCAGGATCATGGTGACTACCGATCGATAGACGAGCACGAGCATGACCGCGATGACCACCAGCGTGATCAGCGTGACCATGACGATGCTCTTGTCGCCCGCATCGTGTTGGTCGGCCACCAGCGGCGCGCCACCGGTCACGTACGCCTTCACGCCCGGTGGGGCCGGCGTGTGGTCGACGATGTCGCGGATCGCCTCGGCGGATTCGTTGGCCAGCGTTTCGCCCATGTTGCCGTGCAGATAGACCTGCACGTAGGCAGACTTGCCGTCGTTGCTCTGCGCGCCCGACGCCGTCAGTGGATCGCCCCAGAAGTCCTGGATGTGCTCGACGTGGGCCGTGTCGGCTTCGAACTTCTTGATCAGCTGGTCGTAGTAGTGGTGAGCGTCGGCGCCCAGCGGCTGGTCGCCCTCCAGGATGACCATGGCGTTGCTGTCAGAGGTGAACTCCTGGAAGGTCCTGCCGATCTTCTCCATCGACATCATCGATGGCGCATCCTTGGCGTTCATCGACACCGTGTGCGCTTGGCCGACCTCCTCCAAGGACGGCACGGCGACGTTGGTGATGACCGTGAGCGCCAGCCAGCCGAGCACGATCGGCAGCGCCAACCTCCGGATCCAATGCGCGATCTTGGAACGCTCGAGGTGCGTGTCACTCATTCGACGTTCACTGCCCTCGATCACTTTGGTTCGTCGCCCGACTGGGACGCCACCTGGCTCGACACGTGGAACCGTGCGCTCAATATATCTAGGCCGTCAAACTGTCTCCTGTCAATTGGACGGTCGCCCGACTCCTGTGACCTGTCTCGCTTACCGTGGTCGACGTGAGCGAACTCTCCGATGACGTGATCGCATTCGTGTCCGAGGGCACTCGTACGGCGATGCTCGGCTACGTGGCGGCCGACGGCCGACCGCTGGTCGCGCCGGTGTGGTTCGTCGTGGACGGTGGCCGACTGGCGTTCAACACCGGCAAGGACACCGCCAAGGGGCGCGCCTTGGCGAGGGACCCTCGCGTGGTCGTATGCGTCGACGATCCGCATCCGCCGTACTCCTTCGTCCAGGTTCAGGGCATCGCTTCGATCAGCGAGGACCCGCAGGACCTGGTCGCCATCGCGACCCGTACCGGTCACCGCTACATGGGCGCCGACAAGGCCGACGAGTACGGCCGCCGCACCGGGAACCAGCACGTCACCACCTTCGATGTTGGCCATGCCCCACGACTGTTCGGGGTCGCCCCACCAGACCTGGGATCCGACGTAATCGGGGTGGAATTCGTAGATGGCCTTCATCAGCAGCGTCT
>NZ_JAVROT010000048.1:0-3045 GCF_032162605.1 Mycobacterium sp.
GGGATGGTCACACCCGCCCTGCACGGGCCTCCAGGTCGGCGATCTTGGCGCGCAGGGCCCTCTCGGCCTCGCGGCGCTCGCTGACTTCACGCATGATCGCCGAGATCCCGACGATCACGCCTGCGTCGTCGCGCAGCAGGGCAACGCTGAACTCGATCGAGAGCCGGTGCCCATCCTGGTGGCTGGCAGGCACGCTCAACAGCGTGTCCCCGTAGCGGGTGGTGCCGGTGGCCATGGTTTGCCGGTACCCCTTCCAGTGCCGGTCCCGCAGCTTGTCCGGGATGATCAGGTCCAGGCTCTGGCCCACCGTGTCGGCAGCTGAGTACCCGAAGATGCGCGCCGCTCCGTCATTCCACAGCCGAATGAGTCCGTCCGGGTCGGTGACCACGATGGCCTCCGCTGATTCGGCCACGACCGCCTGGGCGAGCCACTCCTGGCTGACGGTGCTGCTGCCCTCGACCACGCTGCCTTCTCCTTCGTCGGAACTGTTGCGCGATTGCATTCACCCACAGGATACCTCATACTGTATACACAGTAGCTAGTTCATATGACGGCCAGGAGGAGTGCAGGTGCTGTTGCGTCAGCTGGAGTACTTCGTCGCGGTGGCCCGTGAACGTCACTTCGCCCGGGCCGCGGACGCCTGTTACGTCTCGCAACCGGCACTGTCCACCGCGATCGCCAAATTGGAGCGCGAGCTCAACGTCACGCTGATCCATCGCGGGCAGAACTTCGAGGGTCTGACACTGGAGGGCGAACGGCTCGTCGTGTGGGCCAAGCGGCTGCTGGCCGAGCACGACGGTCTCAAGGCCGAGGCCGCCAACATGCGGACCGGAATCTCCGGGACGCTGCGCCTGGGCACGGGGCCCACGGTGTCGACGACCACGGCACTTCCCGTAGCCGCGTTCTGCGGGCTGCACCCGCTGGCCAAGGTGACCATCTGCTCGCGCTTGTCGTCCACCGAGTTGCTGCGCCAACTGCGCGACTTCGAGCTCGACGCCGCCATCGCACACTTCGGCCCGGACGACCGCTCAGGACTTGAGGTGGTGCCGTTGTACAAGGAACGGTACGTGCTGCTCGTCTCCGGCGAGCAGCTCGCTCCGGGCACCCGCACCATCACGTGGGCCGAGGCCGCCCAATTGCCACTTGCCTTGCTGATGCCGCACATGCGATTCCGGCAGTTCATCGACAAGGCGTTCGCCGCCAACGGAGTGGCGGCGGTGCCCCAGGTGGAGACGGATTCGGTCGCTTCGCTCTACGCGCACGTGGCCACCGGCGCATGGGCCAGCGTGGTGCCCCACACCTGGCTGCGCGCGATCCCGGCTATGGGAGCGGCCAGAGCGGTCCCGCTCGTCGAGCCGGAGACCACCGCACAGATCTCGATCGCGATCCACGCCGGCTCTGGCTCGGCCGCGGCCCGGGCGTTCGTGAACGTGGCGGCGGGCGCGCACCTGGACGAAGCCTTCGACCTGCAGCGCCGAGAATTCGTCTCCGGCCCGAAGATGCCCTGAATGCGTCGTCGACGACCGGGTACGACGGCGCGGTTCGTGATAACCGACGTTTATCGACCGGTTGACGACAGGTCTTGGACGCGCCGACCGCCAGCGTGAAAAATACTGGGAAGTAACCGAAAACATCCATCAGCCAGGAAGGGTCCACACCATGACCGTCGCTCCCATGCGAGACGTCGAGGCGGGGAGTACCGACGAGCCAGGTGCTCTCACCGACGGGATCCATTTGGTCGTCGACGCACTGAAGCTCAACGACGTACAGAACATCTACGGAGTGGTCGGCATCCCGATCACCGATCTGGCCCGCCTGGCCCAGTCATCGGGCTTGCGGTACATCGGCTTCCGGCACGAGAGCGACGCCGGACACGCCGCAGCCGCGGCGGGCTTCCTCACCCAGAAGCCCGGCATCTGCCTGACGGTGTCGGCTCCGGGCTTCCTCAACGGTCTCGTCGCACTCGCCAACGCCACCACCAACTGCTTCCCGATGGTCCAGATCTCCGGATCAAGCGAGCGCCACCTGGTCGACCTTCAGCGGGGCGACTACGAGGAGATGGACCAGCTGGCCGCTGCCAGGCTCTTCGCCAAGGCGGCCTACCGAGTATCGCGCGCCGAGGACATCGGCCGCGGTGTGGCCCGTGCGATCCGCACCGCGGCCTCCGGCCGTCCCGGCGGTGTCTACCTCGACATCCCGGCCGCGGTGCTCGGCGAGGTGCTCGACGCCGAGCAGGCGTCGAAGACGTTGTGGCGGGTGGTCAACCCCGCCCCCAAGCAACTGCCCGAGATCGAGACGGTCGACTCGGCCATCGAGCTGCTTGCCGGCGCCGAGCGCCCGTTGATCGTGTTGGGCAAGGGTGCTGCCTACGCCCAGGCCGACGAGCGGATCCGCGAGTTCGTCGAGACCACCGGCATGCCCTACGTGCCGATGTCGATGGCCAAGGGCCTGCTGCCCGACGATCACCCGCAGTCCGCGGCCACCGCCCGCTCTCTCGCGCTCAAGCGTGCCGACGTGGTCATGCTCGTCGGTGCGCGGCTGAACTGGCTACTCGGATTCGGCGATGCGCCGCAGTGGAACCCGGATGCGAAGTTCATCCAGGTCGACATCTCGGCCTCGGAGATGGACAGCAACCAGCCCATCGCGGCGCCTCTCGTCGGCGACATCAGCTCGGTGATGGAGACTCTGCTCGAGCGGAGCAAGCCTGGCCAGATCAGCGTGGCGCCGCAATGGCGCGAGGAGCTCTCGGCCAAGTCGGCGCAGAACGTCGCCAAGATGGCAGGCCGCCTCGAGGCCGCGCTGACCGCGCACCCGATGAAGTTCCTCGGTGCCCTGCAGGCCATCCGCGACGTCCTGGCCGACAACCCGCAGGTGTACGTCGTCAACGAGGGCGCCAACGCACTTGACCTGGCGCGCAACACGATTCCCATGCAGGTGCCGCGACATCGGCTGGACAGCGGAACCTGGGGCGTGATGGGCATCGGCATGGGCTATGCCATCGCCGCAGCCGTCGAGACCGGCGATCCGGTCGTCGCGATCGAGGGT
>NZ_JAVROT010000049.1:0-7752 GCF_032162605.1 Mycobacterium sp.
GCTCACCCATTCACGGCATGCCGATCCTCAACGTCGACGCATCCCGCTCGGTGATCGTACTCAAACGATCCATGTCCTCGGGCTACGCCGGCATCGAAAACCCACTGTTCTTCCTCGACCAAACCTCCATGCTCTTCGGCGACGCCAAGAAATCCGTCAGCGCCGTCACCGAGGAACTCAAAGCGCTGTGAGCGCGGGTGCCCGTCGGTCGGGCCGTGCCCGCATGACCGGCGGGTCGACCCTGGGCGGGTCCGTCACCACCGGCCCGATCACCGGCGGTACGAAGTTCCACCGGAACCTCGTCGACGTGGCGGGCGCCAGGGTCCCGTTCCGCCGGGTGCATCTCTCCGATGGGCAGCACGTGGACCTCTACGACACCTCCGGCCCGTACACCGACGCCGACGCGGTGATCGACCTGACGGCGGGACTGCGGCCGCGGCCCGGCGTAGTCGCAGACCGCGGCACGCAGTTGCAGCGGGCGCGCACCGGGGAGGTCACCGCCGAGATGGCGTTCATCGCCGTCCGCGAGGGCGTACGGCCCAAGCTGGTGCGCGACGAGGTGGCCGCCGGCCGGGCGGTCATCCCGGCCAACCACCACCACCCCGAGAGTGAGCCGATGGTCATCGGCAAGGCGTTCGGGGTGAAGATCAACGCCAACATCGGCAACTCGGTGGTCACGTCGTCGGTCGCGGAGGAGATCGACAAGATGGTGTGGGCCACCCGCTGGGGCGCCGACACCATCATGGACCTCTGCACCGGGGGTGCCATCCACACCACCCGCGAGTGGATCCTGCGCAACTCGCCGGTACCAGTCGGCACGGTGCCGATCTATCAGGCCCTCGAGAAGGTCGACGGCGATCCCGTCGCCCTGACCTGGGAGGTCTACCGCGACACCGTCATCGAGCAGGCCGAGCAGGGCGTGGACTACATGACCGTGCACGCCGGCTTGCGGCTGAGCCACCTCCCGATGACCGCGGGCCGGCTCACCGGCATCGTCAGCCGAGGCGGCGCCATCATGGCGGCCTGGTGCCTGGCCCATCAGACCGAGTCCCTGCTCCATACCCACTTCGACGAACTCTGCGAGATCCTCGCTCGCTACGACGTGACGCTGTCACTGGGCGACGGGCTGCGGCCCGGGTCGATCGCCGACGCCAACGATGGTGCGCAGTTCGCCGAGCTGCGCACCCTCGGCGAGCTCACCAAGATCGCGAAAGTCCATGGCGTACAGGTGATGATCGAGGGCCCCGGGCACGTCCCCATGCACAAGATCGCCGATCTCGTGCGCCTGCAGGACCAGCTCTGTCACGGCGCACCATTCTACACGCTGGGCCCGCTCACCACCGACATCGCGCCGGCCCACGACCACATCAGCTCCGCGATCGGCGCCGCGATCATCGCCCAGGCCGGTACCGCGATGCTCTGTTGTGTCACGCCGAAGGAACGCCTTGGCCTGCCCGGCCGCCAGGACGTCAAGGACGGCGTGATCGCCTACAAGATCGCCGCCCACGCCGCGGACCTGGCCAAGGGCCGCCCCCAGGCGCAGTTGCGCGACGACGGTCTATCCAAGGCGCGCTTCGAGTTTCGCTGGAGCGACCAGTTCGCGCTTTCACTCGACCCGGACACCGCGCGCGAGTACCACGACCAGACCCACACCGCCCCGCTCGCCAAGAACGCGCAGCTGCGCTCCATGCGAGCGAGTGCCGACGTGACTCGCCCGTCGCAATCCCGCCAGGGCGAATCAGGCGATCGGCAGCGCCTTCAGGGAGGCGAGCGTCGCCGCGCACGCGACGGCCGCCTCGGCACCCTTCTTCGCGAGGTGCTCGCTGAAGTAGCCGACGTGCTCGTCGTGCTCGTGGAAGTGATGCGGCGTCAGCACCACGGAGAACACCGGCACGTCGGTATCGAGCTGAACCCGCATCAATCCGTCGATGACCGCAGTGGCCACGAATTCGTGACGATAGATCCCGCCGTCGACGACGAGCGCCGCCGCGACGACCGCGGCGTAACGACCCGAGAGGGCTAGACGTTTTGCAGTCAACGGGATTTCAAAGGCACCGGGCACCTCGAAAAAGTCCAACGCGCTCGGCGAGTAACCCAGTTCGGTCACCTTCGAAGTAAACCCGTCGCGGGCACGATCGACGATATTCCGATGCCAGGTAGCCTGGACGAAGCCGATCCGTCCCTCTGTATCGCTCATGAGCCGATTATCTCATTTGCCTCACCGGCTGGCCGATCGCTCAGGGCGTTGGCCGAGACCGGCTGTCCCCACTCAGACACCGTCCAGGTACCCGGCGTAACCTCGCAGCGGACACTGCCCCGTCGCAATCAATGCGTAGAAACGGCGTGCCGGGCCAAGGACGACCTCGGCGCGCAGGGTTCCGTTCGTCGGAATCGGCAGAAGTGCGGCTGAAGGGATCGTGGGTGCTGGACGTCGATGACACCGGGTTGGGTGTCCGGATCAGTCGATGGTGAATCCCGAATCGACGACCGCGGTCGGGTTTCGGTCGGAGCGCGGGCCAATCCTCATCTCCGTCATGCTCAGCACCGGATTGGTGGCCATCGACTCGACCGTGCTGGCGACCGCCATCCCCTCCATCGTCGGCGAGCTGGGCGGATTCGACCAGTTCCCGTGGTTGTTCTCGGTATACCTGCTCGGGCAGGCCGTGACCACGCCGATCTACGCGAAGCTCTCTGACACCCTCGGCCGCAAGCCGATACTGCTGACGGGGATAGCCCTATTCCTTCTCGGCTCCATCCTGTGCGCTACGGCGTGGAACATGCCCGCGCTGATCGTGTTTCGCGCCGTGCAAGGTATCGGCGCCGGGGCGGTTCAGCCCACCGCCATGACGATCGTCGGGGACATCTACACGCTGGCCGAACGAGCCAGGGTGCAGGGCTATCTGGCCAGCGTATGGGCGATGTCGTCGGTCATCGGCCCCACCCTGGGCGGCGTCTTCTCGCAATTGGGACTCTGGCGAGGCGTCTTCCTGATCAACATCCCGCTCTGCCTGCTCGCGATGTGGATGCTCAAGCGGCACTATCACGAGACCGTCGAACATCGGCGGCGCAACGTCGACTACCTGGGCGCGCTGCTGTTGGCGTGCTCCATGACGACGTTGATCCTTGCCATCCTTGGCGGCGGACAGACCTGGGCATGGACCTCGACGGCGAGTATCAGTGTGTTCTCGATCGGCGGCGTGCTGCTGGCGAGCTTCGTGATCGTCGAGCGTCGAGCCGTCGAACCGATCCTGCCGCTCTGGGTGCTGTCGCGCCGACTGCTGTGTTCGACCACCATCGTGGCGCTCGGCGTTGGCGCGATGCTGATGGGGCTCACCTCCTACGTGCCAACGTTTCTCGAAGGTTCCCTGCACGTCGAGCCAATCGTCGCCGGCCTTGCGCTGGCAGCCTTGACAGTCGGATGGCCGGCCACCGCGAGCCTCTCCGGAAGGTTCTATCTGCGCTGGGGCTTCAAGAGAACCGCAGTGGTTGGTGCCGCACTGGTCATCCTCGGAGCCTCGGCGCTGGCGGCGACGGCGCACCGACCGAACGTTGCCGTCGTTGCTGCGGTGTGCTTCGTGATCGGCGCTGGCATGGGCCTGCTGGCATTGCCGACTCTCATCGCCGCTCAGTCCAGTGTCGAGTGGAACGAACGGGGAGTCGTCACGGGCAGCAACATGTTCGCCCGGTCGCTGGGCAGCGCAGTCGGAGTCGCCATATTCGGCGCCATCGCCAACGCGATCTTCGGTTCGGGTGACGTTCATTCCGTCGGCCCTGCGGCGATCACGTCGGGTTCGGCCGCGGTGTTCCTCGGTGTACTGATCGTCGCGGTCGCGACAGCCCTTGCCGTGGTGGCGATGCCACGGACTCCGCCCCCGAACGCGGGCGACGCCGCGACGGAGGAGGCGGCGGAGACGGAGAGCGCGGCCAGGATCCACGGGGCCTAGGAACCTCTGTCGAGCCCGCGGGCCTTCGAGGAACCGCCTGCGACCCAGTCATTGGCCCAGGAACGGGGCCGGTGCGCTCTATTGCGTTGAGCACCATGGGATCTGCACGTCATCCGTGCGCGGGTGTGACGTCACCGGGAACCTCACCCACCGAGACCGGATTCGCACCACTCACGAGTGCCTGCCGTGGGCATCGGCCCCGCTCCCGGCGGCCCGGGCGTCCGAGCCGATGCCCGGCACGCCCTGAACGTCATAGCTCCCCGTTGAAGGTCTAGTGGAATTATGATTGGTCCATGGCGTCACAGGATCAGTTGGCAAAGTCGAACGCGATGGCGGACGGTATGTTCAGTCGGGTCGTCCCCGGTCGGGCGTCGGGGATGATCGTCGACCAGATCCGGTTGCTCATCCGGGACGGGCAGCTGAAGCCGGGTGACCGGTTGCCCCCCGAACGCGACCTCGGCGAGCGCTTCGGCGTCAGCCGCGTCACCGTACGGGAGGCCTTGCGAGGGCTGGAAGCCAACGGCATGGTGGCCATCAAGGTCGGCGCCCACGGCGGCGCCTTCGTCACAGCGCCGACGTGCGCGCTGGTCGGCGAGGGCATCATCGACCTGCTCTCGCTGTCCCAGCTCACCGACAAGGAAGTCACCGAGGCCCGTCAGATCCTCGAACTCGGCATCATCCCGTTCGTCTGCGAGCGGGCGACCGAGGAGGACATCTCCGACCTTCTCGCGATCTGCGACCGTGCCGACGAGGACCTTGCCAACGGCTCCTATCCGATGTCGCTGTCGGCCGAGTTTCACAGCCGTGTGGCCCGCGCGAGTCACAACGCCGCCATCGCCATGCTGGCCGATTCGTTTCACGGCCCTACCCTGAGCTCGCTGCAACACGTCCAGGAAGGCCATCCCGAGATGGGAATCCGCGGCAGCCGGGAACACCGCCAGTTCGTCAACGCCATCAAGAAGCGTGACCTCGAGAAGGCCACCGCTGTCATGCGCACGCACATCGGGCGTACTGCCCGGCACGTGTCAAGCGGGCAGTGACTGCAGGAAGTCGATGACCCTGGCGGGTGCGGTTTCGGCCGTCTGGGCGGCCACGGGCGCGTCCCAGAAGTCGGCCGCAGGCAGACACTCCCGTAGGTATGCGCCGCCGACGGTGCATGCGAAGAGTCGTTCCCCGGCACGATGAGCGCCGGAACATTCAGCGTTAGAAGATTTTCGAGCTCCGCACCGGGCACGGTGTCCCGGTCGAACAACAACCTGCACATGCCCGCGACGATCACCTGGTACCGGGCGGGATCCAGGTCGACGTAGCGGGCCGTGAACTCGCGGTCGCGGCGATCGGGCGCAACGGTCGCCATCACCGTGGCGATCGAACAACCGACGCACGCGCCCATGACGTAGGCCCGTTGGTAGCCGAGATGATCGAGCAGCCCGATGCCCTGATAGGCGTAGTCGAGCCACCGCACCCGCTCCACCCGGCCACCGGATCCGCCGGACTCGCGTTTGTCGAAGGTGATGCAGGTGAACCGTTCTCGCAACCGGGCCAGCATCGCCGTGCGCTGATAGATCCCGTGCGTTTCCCAATTGGACATCGTCGCGTTGAATCCGCCGGGTGAGAACATCAACAGCGGCGGACCCGATCCCGCGACCGTGTAGCGGGTGAGGATGCCGTCGATCACGGCCTCGGAGGCCGGTGTGTCCGACGTGGAACTCATCGGCGTCTGCCTCCTTCAGCCCGCGGTGGGCACAGAATTCGTCCATCAGTCCGTAGCGCCCCTGGCTGTCGCGGAACGCGATCATCCGCTCGCTCAGCAGCTTTGCCCGTACGGGCCGCCAGTCGTCGTCGGGCAATTCCTCGGCCAGCATCGCCGGCAGCCAGTACTGCCGGAACAACTCCCCCATCGGCGTACCTGGACCGGTACGGGTCAACAGCTCATTGACGTCTGCTCTCAGCACGATCCGCCCTCTCTAAAGTCACCGTCTCGGCGCGGTTGAGACCGTCACCACAATAAACTAGCTGTAATACCATTAGGTTCTTTATGGCCAGCCTTCGACCACATTCGGCCTGGCGCTCCCCGCGACGCCGCCGCGTTCGAGGAACTTTGAGGGAAGGAGACGAAACATGATCGGAGTCATCGGAGTTGGTGACATCGGTCTGCCGATGACCGGGCACATCCTCGGCCACGGATTCGACGTCATCGCCTACGACGTCGATCCGCAGCGCCTCGCCGCCGCCGCGGCCAAGGGCGCCCAGCCCGCGTCGGATCTGTCCGAACTGGACCGCGCCGCCGACATCGTCGTGTCGTGCCTACGCACCGACGACCAGATGGGGGCGGTCGCAGGGGAACTGGCTGCTCAGGCGAGCCCGGTCGACTGCTCGTCGCGGCAGGCACCCACTGGCTGGGCGCCATGCGGCGCGCGGCGGCGGTGGTGGAGGCGGCCGGCCCGCGACTCATCGATGCGCCGGTGGTCTACGGCGCGCTGGGCATCACGCCGCTGCCCGCAGGCTGCTCCCGTATTGGCATGGGGCGATCGCCGCCGATCTCGCGGCGGGTCGCGTCACTCTCGTCGTCGCGCACGGTAATTCGTTGCGCGCGCTGTGCATGCACCTCGACGGCCTCTCTCCGGAGCAGGTGCGCTCGCTGCACCTGCCCACCGGGGTGCCGCTGCGTTACGACCTCGACGAGACCCGCCCCCGGGTATCGGGCGGTCGGTACCTCGACCCGTCCGCAGCGGCTGCGGGCATCGCGGAGAGCGTCGCCGCCGGCATGCGCTGAGTCGGCTGCCAGGCTCTACTGAGGCAGCCGCGGAGGCTTGACGTCCGCCGCCGATGCCACTCGTGGTGTGCCGGCTGCGGATTCCTGTTCGGCCTCGGCGTGCAGGAAGCGGCCGTGGGTCTCGGGCAGGAGAGCCAGGCCGACGAACGAGATCACCATCAGTGCGGAGATGACCGTGGTTGCCATGCCGATACTGCCGTCGAACCACCCAGTCGCGATCGCCCCTGCGACGAGTGGGCCTGCGGCCGTGCACAACCGGCCGATGCTGTTGGTGACCGCCATGGCCGACGCCCGAACCGACGGGCCGAAGAGTTCCGGGAAGTACACGGCATTGCCGGCCAGCACGCCGAAGACACCGAAACCCACGACCGGCAGCAGCCACATGTACATGGCGTAGGTGTCGGCGAACGGGTAGAGCACGCACACGGCGGCGAGACCGACCACGAGGCTCATCACGTAGGTGTTCTTCCTGCCGATCTTGTCCGCGATGAAGCCCCAGCTCATGTACCCGAGCGCACCACCGATGTTCAGCATCGCGGTGCCCCATGCGACGGCGGTGACCACCGCGGCATCGGTCAAGCCGTCGTGGGCGACGACTGCGCGGATGTTCTGCGGGGTCCAGGTGCTCACGCCCCAGAAGGCGAACAGGGCGCCGACGCAGATCAGGGTGCACGCCACCGTCGTCTTCAGCATTGGCGGGGTGAACAATTGGGTGAGGACGAACCTGTCACTGCCCTGCTTGGCGGCGCCGGCAGCGCGCTCCGTCTTGCGCCTGGCCCTGGTGGCCTTGACCTCGGCCATGGTCTCCGGCTCGTGCACGTTGCGCCGGATGAAGAGCACCAGCAGCGCCGGAATGAGGCCGAACGCCATGGTCCACCGCCAGCCGAGGTGTCCGACGAAGTTGTACACCACGGCCGCCAGCAGCGCGCCGAGCGCCAGCCCGGACATCATCACTCCACTGGCCTTGGCGCGGTGCCTGCTGCTCGCCCACGCCTCCGCCACCAGTGCCGCGCCGATCGGAAGCTCGACGCC
>NZ_JAVROT010000050.1:0-7890 GCF_032162605.1 Mycobacterium sp.
TCTTTGCACTGGTCAGCGAGAAGGCGTTCTTCCTCATCCTCGGACTCTCGTCGCTGGCAGTCTGCGCGATGTACCTGCTGCAGACCGTCGCCGTGATGATCGCCAGCCGTCGCGGAACCATCCCGACGCCCGAGCCGGGGACATTCGACCTCGGCAGGGCGCGCGTCCCGGTGGCCGTCCTCGCCTTCATCTGCTTCTTCCTGGTGTGCGCCGCACTGATCTTCCTGCCGCAGTTCGCCAACAACGGCTACGTGTTCCTCGGCCTGCTAGTGCTCGCCACGCTCTGGGCCTTCACCGGACTGCGCAAGCGGCTCGCCACCGGCGAGGCCGGACCGGACTACGCCAAGACCCACGCCTCCTGAAAATCCCTAGCTACCAAAGGAATCGACATCATGACCGTCACACAGTCCCTCTCGAGCAACCTGGTCGCCGTCGAGCCCGGTGCCATCCGCGAGGACACCCCCCGGGGATCGGTGATCCAGTACAGCGACTACGAACTCGACACCTCCACCCCCTTCGCGGGCGGAGTGGCCTGGATCGAAGGCGAATACATCCCCGCCGAAGACGCCAAGATCTCCATCTTCGACACCGGGTTCGGACACTCCGACGTCACCTACACCGTCGCCCACGTCTGGCACGGCAACATCTTTCGCCTCGACGATCACATCGACCGCCTCCTCGACGGCGCCCGCAAACTGCGCCTCGACGCAGGCATGAGCCCGGGCGAACTCGCCGAGATCACCAAGAAGTGCGTTTCGATGTCGCAACTGCGCGAATCCTTCGTCAACCTGAGCGTGACGCGCGGCTACGGAAAGAAGAAGGGTGAGAAGGACCTCTCCAAACTCACCCACCAGGTGTACATCTATGCCATCCCCTACCTGTGGGCGTTCCCTCCCGCTGAGCAGATCTACGGCACCACCGCCATCGTGCCGCGCCACGTCCGCCGCGCCGGCCGCAACACCGTCGACCCGACCATCAAGAACTACCAGTGGGGCGACCTCACCGCCGCCAGCTTCGAGGCCAAGGACCGCGGCGCCCGCACCGCGATCCTCATGGACTCCGACAACTGCGTCGCCGAAGGACCCGGCTTCAACGTCGTCATCGTCAAGGACGGCAAGCTCGCCTCACCCTCACGCAACGCACTGCCCGGCATCACCCGCAAGACCGTGTACGAACTCGCCAACCAGATGGGCATCGAAGCCACCCTGCGCGACGTCACCAGCCACGAACTCTACGACGCCGACGAACTGATGGCCGTCACCACCGCAGGCGGCGTCACCCCCATCAACACCCTCGACGGGGACAAGATCGGCGACGGCACACCCGGCCCCATCACCGTCGCCATCCGAGACCGCTTCTGGGCGTTGATGGACGAACCAAGCCCACTGATCGAAGCCATCAACTACTGACCGTCAGCTCCCTTGCTCGCAAGAGGCCGTCACGGATGTGCGGTCGGCCGTAGGATCAGGCCACCGTTGCGGGCAAGGGAGGTCGTGCATGGGTGGTCAATGGGGCCAGGATTCGTATCGCCCCGGCCGAGCCCGCCCCTGGTGGGTGTTCGTCACCGTGATGGTCGTGGTGGTCTTCGCGGTCGCCACCGGCGTCGTGAGCACCGCGCTCGGGGGCACTGACTCGCCCTCAGGCGGTTCCGCATCTTCGCCTACTTCGAGGCAACCGAGGCCGACGCCGATTGCCGCCGATCTGCTGCTGAGCGCCGAGGACGTCGGCGCGGTGATGAAGACGTCGATGGTCGACGAAGGCTTGGCAGCTGACCTACCCGCCACGGGGGTCACGGTCTACCCGACCGAATGCACGGGGGCCTTCGACCCGTTCGACGATTTCACGATGGCGCAGGTCAGTCCGAGGTACACCACCATGGCCGACCAGAACGTCGTCGAACAAACCCGCCAGAACAAGCACCTGGCGCAGGCCGCGAGCATCTTTCCCTCGGCCGCCGATGCTCAGCACTTCTTCGCCCGGCAGACCCACGACTGGAATGCCTGCGCGGGACGCAAGCTCACGGCGTTCTTCCCCCGCGCCGACAAGACCCAACACCACACCCTCGGCGTCCCCCGGGTGGACGGCGACCTGATCACCCTGACCTTCGGCGACGATCAGCGGCAATGTCAACGCGCCCTGGGAGTGAAGGCCGACGTCATCGTCGACGTGCGAGCCTGCGGGCCAACGATCGACGCCGAGGGCGCGACCGTCGCCACCGACATCCTCGCCAAGATCCGTTAGCCAGCCAGTCGCCGGACGACGGCGGACGGCGGACGACCACGGTGATCCCGTGCATCACGGGCGGTTTGGGCATCTCTCAATACTGTATTGATGGCTATCACAGAAAGCAGAGGTCACTGTGTCTCACAGCGACCATCAAGGCTCTAAAAGCTTCAATAAGTCATTCACCGCGACGAAACGGCCCGGCAACAGACCGCGCTTAGCGTCGGGTCGTCACAACGTCGGTGACTCACCTTGATCAGCCCCGGTGGGCGTGGCCCACCCTCGAGGTCACCAGGAACAACACATGGCATCACTCATCGAACAGCGCACCATCGGTGCACGGTCAGGCGTCGCCGCCCAGGCGCACGGTGTTGCCGAACGGCTGGCGGAATCGGGAGTCAAGTACGCGGCGATCAGCTTCGTCGACATGCACGGCAAGCCGAAGGCGAAGATGGTGCCCCTGAACCATCTCGGCCAGGCCGCGACGGGTTCGGAGATGTTCACCGGCGCCGCGCTGGACGGGGTGCCGCAGGACGTCAACGACGACGAAGTGGCCCCGCACCCCGACCTGGCCGCGGCCATCATCACGCCTTTCAACCGGGAAGTCGCCTGGTTCCCCGGGGACCTCTGGATCGGCGACACCCCGTTCGAGGCGTGCAGTCGGCAGATCCTCAAACGGGTCACCGCTGACGCCGCCTCGCTGGGCTACACGTTCAACCTGGGCATCGAAACGGAGTTCTTCCTACTCACCGACGACCGCGTCGGCACGCCGTCGCCCGCCAGCCTCGACGACGACCTCGACAAGCCCTGCTACGACCTGCGTGGTCTCTTGCACAACTATCCGGTGGTCGACGAGATCGTCTCGGCGATGAACGAATTGGGTTGGGACGTCTACTCGTTCGACCACGAGGACGGCAACGGACAGTTCGAGACCGACTTCACCTACACCGACGCGGTGTCGATGTCCGACCGCTTCGTGTTCTTCCGGATGATGGTCGGCGAGATCGCCCGCAAGCACGGACTGTTCGCCTCCTGGATGCCCAAACCGTTCGCCGACCGCACCGGAAGCGGTGCGCACTACAACATGTCACTGGCCGGCGACGACGGCGCCAACCTCTTCGAGGCGAGCGACGACCCGCGCGAATGCGGACTCTCCACCCTGGGGTATCAGTTCATCGCCGGTGTGCTGCGCCACGCCCAGGCGATCTGCGCGGTGATCGCGCCCACCGTGAACAGCTACAAGCGACTCGTCAAGCAGGGCAGCATGTCCGGGCTCACCTGGGCGCCGATCTTCGCGTGCTACGGCGACAACAACCGGACGAACATGCTGCGGATCCCGCGCGGTGGTGGACGCGTCGAGTGCCGCGCCGCCGACAGCGCAAACAACCCCTACCTCGGTGCCGCGTTGATGCTGGCGGCGGGCCTTGAGGGGATCCGCGAGGGTCTGGACCCAGGGAAGCCCAACCGCGACAACCTCTACCGGCTGTCCGACACCGACCTCGTCGACCGCGGGATCGGTTGGTTGCCAAGGTCCTTGGATGCGGCCATCGACGCGTTGGAGCGTGACCCGTTGGCCCGGTCGGTGTTCGGCGAGGTGATGTTCGACTCGTTCGTCTCGGAGAAGCGGCTGGAATGGGATTCCTACACCGCTCACGTGTCGGCCTGGGAAACCGACCGCTACCTGAGGTTCTTCTGATGGTGACGGGGGATCCCGTGGCCGTCGCGGTGGGGGTGACATCGCGGTGAGCCACCACTGGGCGGAACTGTCCACCGTCGCGCTCGCTCAGCGCTTCGCCGCCGACCCCGACACGGTCGTCCTGATTCCCGTCGGCGCCACCGAACAGCACGGCCCGCACCTCCCGGTCGGGACCGACACCATCGTCGCCACCGAACTCGCCGATGCGGCGGCCGGTGGGTCGGCGTTGGTCCTGCCGGCAGTGGCGTTCGGCGCCAGCCACTTTCACGGTACGGAGTTGGCGGGCACCATCGCCCAATCGGGAGAGGACACCGCCGCCGCGGCCTTCCACGTCGCCGAATCCTGCGTCGCCTCCGGTGCTAGGCGGGTGCTGTTCGTCAACGGCCACGTCGGCAACGCCGCACCCCTGTGGATCGCCTGCGACAACTTCCGCCGCCGATTCCCCGACCGAGGAGTGGGCGTCATGCAGTGGTGGGACCTGACCCCCGAGATCGCCCGCCGCGCCACCGCAGACGCGGTCGACTGGCACGCCAACGCCGCCGAGACCTCACTGATGTTGGTGCTGCGGCCCGAACTCGTCGACGTGGAACAGATGCGCGACGCCGACGATCCCGACCGCACCGCGGGCGTGGTCTTTCGCTATCCGGTGCAACACGTCTCCACCAACGGGGTCACCGGATACCCTTCGCGGGCAACGAAGGAGTTCGGGCTAGTTCTGTGGAACGACGTGGTCGCCGCGGCCCGCGAGACGGTGGCACGGGCGCACGACGAGGTACCGCCATTGACGTAGTGCCGATCGACTCACGCCGTAGCATTCCTGGCGTGCCGTCTCAGGAACCACGTGCTCAGGTGCGCGCCGTCGCACAGTCCCGCGGTGAGGCTGATGAGGCGCCGACCGATTCCCCGCGGGCACGCATCATCAACGCGGCGACCAAGCTGTTCTCCGAAAAGGGCTACGCCCAGACCACCATGAGCGACATCGCCCGCGCCTGCGGCCTGCAGCAGTCCTCGCTGTATTACTGGTTCCGCAATAAGGAAGGACTGCTACAGGAGACGCTGCTGGTCAACCGGGCACCGCTTCAGTTCATCGCCGAGGTGGGCGCCGGCTCGGGCTCGCCTGCGGTGAAGTTGTACCGGCTGTTGCGATTCGACACCCTGCAGCTCGCGTTGTCACCGATCGACTTCAACGAGATCCAGCGGATCGCGCACGATCAGCGCGCCGAGTTCGAGCAGTTCTGGACCGACTACGAGCGGCTCAAGCAGTGGGTTGCCGACCTCATCGCCGCCGCGATGAGCGAGGGCAAGTTCATCGACTGCGACAAGGACGAGACGGCGGGGCTGCTCCTGAACTTCGACGAGGGCGCCCAGAAGCGAACCCGACTGCACGCCGATGAGGGTGACCGCGTGGACGAGGCCATCCGGGTCGCCGAGCAGGTCGCTGTCATCGCCGTCCGGGGCCTGTTGAAACGACCCAGTGACATCTCCCGCGTCAGCGCTCAGGCGGCCCAGTTCGGTGACACGGCGCTCGCGCTGCGCGTCAGCCAACGCCAATCCGACTGAGCGCTCCGCAGATTCAGATCACGGCGAGGGCTGCGCTGGCAATGACGATCGTGACGACGAAGCCGATGACCGCCCACACGAACGGCCTGCCTTGTTTCTCCATGGCGACGATTGCACCGACCACTGCGACGAAGATACCCGCGACCAGAATCGCGATTGCCGGTCCGCCGCGCGGGATGATGCCGACCGCTTCCGGATGCACCGCCGCCACCGAGATCCACCTCACGCTCGCACCCGACACGTCCCCGTCGTCCCGAACCGAGCACCAGTCACCATGCGCCGAACTCTAGGCGACCAACCTGGACGTCCCTGGGTGTGCGCTTAGCCGAGTGAGACGAGATCCTCGACGGAGTCCAAGGGCAGCATTCCCTCGACCCATGCGTTGACATTCATGCTGGTGAGATTGATGCCCCCGCCGTGGTTGTCGAGGAACGCGGTGTCGGCGGCATCGCGGCCGGTCGCGATGCGCACCATCGTCTGCCGGGGTGCCAGGCACGTCGCGTCGACCACCCGCCACATTCCGTCGACGTAGGCCTCGGCGACGGCGTGGAAGTCCATCGGGTAGCAGCCCGGCGCGTAGATCGCGACGAGGCGGGCGGGCACGTTGACGGCACGCAAGAGCGCGATCACCAGATGCGCGTAGTCACGGCACACACCAGTGCCCGCGAGGACGGTGTCGGCCGCGCCGTCGATGGGATCACTGGAGCCGGGAACGTACTGCAACCGCGTGCCCACCCAGGACGACACCTTCTCCAACAGCGTGTCGGACTTGGCCAGGTTGCCGAATTCCGTTGCGGCGAACCCATAGAACTTGTCCGCCTCGGCGTAGCGACTGGGCCGTAGGTACGTGGAGAGGTCGATTTCGGTGACCGGCGCCGGCTCGGCCTGGCCGATGACCGTCGCCGAGTAGTTCGCCAGCACCGTGCCCTTGCCGGAGTCGAACTTGTGGATGCGGGTGCCGTGTTGACCGACCAGCTCGGTCGGCTCGATTGCGTTGCCGTTCAACGTGAATGACAACTCCTCGGTGACCTCGGCACCCGGTTGCGGTGCGACCGCAATCTGGAACTCGAGCGTCGTCGGGTCGAAGACCTCGACCTGCAGCTGAGCGCCGACCTCACGCCTCATGGGACCACCAAGACTTTCCGTGCTCGTATTCGGGAGAAGCGCGGCAAGCGCATCGTGTCGGCTGATCGTTACCCGGCGAGGACCCTGGCCAAACACGAATGGGGCACGTGTCGGCCAAGCTCACACCGACGTGACGCTCGCGGCCTGAATCGGCGGACGCCCGAGGAGGGCGGTGCCGAACAACACGCGAAGTTCTTCGACACGCTTCAGGGGATGATCGAGTCCACGTAACCACCATCGACACGCACGGCGGCGCCGGTGGTCGCGGACGCGAGCGGTGAGCTGAGATAGGTGACCATCGCCGCGATCTCGTCGGGTTCGATCAGGCGCTGAATCAGCGACTGCGGGCGGTGCTTTCGCATGAACTCGCGCTGCGCCTCATCCCACGGTAGTGACGCATCGACCAGTTGGTAGACGAAGTCCTCAACGCCCGCGGTGTGCGTCGGGCCGGCGATCACGGAGTTGACGGTGACGCCCGTTCCCGCCGCGTCCTTGGCGAATCCCCGCGACACCGCCAGCAACGCCGTCTTCGACGTCCCGTAATGGATCATCTCCTCGGGGATGACGATCGCGGAGTCGCTGGCGATCTGGATGACCCGGCCCCAGCCCCGTTCGGTCATCGCCGGCAGATACATCCGGATGAGGCGGACGGCGGACAGCACGTTCACGTCGAAGTAGCGGCGCCACTCGTCGTCGGTGATCTCCCGAGCCGGGACCGCGCCGAAGATACCGAGGTTGTTGATGAGCACGTCGACGTCCGGCAGTTCACTCACCAGCTCGGCGACCCCGTCGGCGGTGGTGACGTCGGCGGCGATGCCGACGACGTCACCCTCAAACGTGGCAGCGGCCTCCTCGACTCGGGCCGCGGTACGGCCGTTCACCACGACCCGGGCGCCACTGCCCGCCAGACCCTCGGCGATCGCCAGGCCGATGCCCTGGGTGGAGCCGGTGACGAGGGCGGTCTTACCGGTCAGGTCGATGTGCACGAAGCAGTATTACCCCCGCGGGGCGCGGGCTATCCCCGCACCGACTCGTTAGTCCGACTTGCTTTCACATGACATTCCCAGGAGAGTGTGGAACCGTTTTGCAGGGACCGTTCCGCCTGGGCAATGACGCGAGGCGGCGCCGGAAGATGTGAGAAACCCATCCCACGGCGCTACGGCTCCGAATGCTCGAGGGGCCAAACCTATGAACAGCGGCCCCCGTTGACGATGAGGAGATCTTTGTGCGCCGGTTGTTCATCACGGCTTTCATGGCGGTTCTGCTGCCCGTGTTCGTCGGTTTCG
>NZ_JAVROT010000051.1:0-6194 GCF_032162605.1 Mycobacterium sp.
TTATGAAGGGAAACGAGACGGACGGCCTTCCTAACCAACCGATCGCGGCGGGTACCCAAACAACTGGGAGGGTTTACTTCGACGTACGAGGGGGCACAGCACCCGACAGCGTTGTTTACCGGGACGCTTTAGGTACCGATATGGTTGTCTGGACGGGCTAACTCATTTCTTTCGGCTCAAGCCGCGCGAGAGTCGGACGGGACCGGCCCAAAACCCGGCGAGCGGGTTTGACGCCGACCGTCGCAGTGCGCAAACCGGCGACCGAGATACCCATACCGGGGCTGTATCCGCCCAATCAGTCTGTTGGAGCAGATCGAACTCGTTGCCGACGTCCAGGTCCCAGCCAAGGAAACATTCATTTACCGACGCAGTGGAGCGGTTTAGTCCCATGTTCGGAACCTTGGTCGACCTCTTGGCTTTCGACATGGCTGTTGTGCCGGGCTTCGGGCAGGTACACATGACCGACATTTCGAATCCTGCCGGGGACACCACACTAAAAATTGGCCTTCACCAGCCACTATAAGGCCATCCGATGCAGCTGTCGGACGGGGCTCAACAATGATCCAACCATCGAGCGTCTTCGCTGGTGGGCCGCGTTCGTTGGCTGCCGGGGTGCGTGCGGTGCCGCTGCCCAGGAGCCGACGTCAGCGCGCTGCGTGGCGCATGCGATTGGCCGAAGGCCAATCTCGGCGGCCGACAGCCCTCCGGCCGTGCATCTAGTCCCTTGATCTGCTCGTCCGGTGCGGGTGCGCATCCGCTTTCTTCGCGTCATCGTGCGCACCTTTGCGCGCCTTCGCCATTGCGTCGTGCCGCAGATGCGATAGCGCCTCCGCGGCGTGCGATGGCGCCTCCGTGCCGCTCGCCCGTCGATTGGCCGACGGATCCGCATCCTCGGCGCTACGCGTTCGGCCCGGCTTCACCTCCAGTGCGCCCGCCCTAACCGACTGCCCCGCATCCTCGGTCACGCCGCGCTTCGTCGTGGGACCCATCAAGGTGGGGCGGCCATGCACCAGCGGGCTTGTATCCACCACCGAGGACCGGTCGCGAACCGCCGTGCGGAGCCCAAGAACTGTTGCAGCAGTCTGTGTTTGGTCCGGTGTCGACACGCTCGTCCCAGCAGGCCCAGCGGCCTCCGCCCGGATGTCGTTGATGGCGGTGTCGATCGCCTGCACGACGACGGAGATGGCCGCCTGGCCCGCCGCGGCGGCGGTCTGAACCCCCGCCGCGATCGCGCGCACCGGATCGCCGCTCGCCGCCAGTTCCTGCGCAATGGCGTCGGGCACCGAAGTGATGGTGCCTAGGACGTCGTTGAGCGCCGGAAAGATGATGGCCGCTCCGACGTTGATGAGCCCGATGACGGCGACCTGAAGGACGCCGTGCGGCATCACGGTCGGCGTGGGGTTGGGCACGATCGGGGCATGGAGGGCGTCGAAGGTCTCCTGGCGTGCGGTTTGGATGGCGGTGACGATTCCGGGCAGCCCATTCGCGGCGGCGGGGATCACGTTCAGCAGTCCGACCACGCCGGTCTCGAAGGCGTTGAGCGCGCGCGGCGCCACCACTGTGCCGTCGGCGAGGATGGTCGCCGCCCAGGCGGCGTTCGTCGGACCCGTCACCGAGGCCGCGGCGGCGCCGATCGCCTTGAGCAGGTTGCCGGATTGTGCTGCGGCCAAGAACACCAAGGGTGCCTGTGCCGTCGTCGCGGCTGCCGTCACGCCGGTCTGGACGAGCAACGGGCAGATGATCGCGCAATAGGTCACCTGATTGCCCAGGAAGCTGGTGATGAGCCCACCTGGCGGCACCCCCGTGGCGGCCAATCGGATGTCCGCAGTCGAGATCGCCGGGGGTGCGTGTGTCGGGATCGCCGCATCGGGAGGCGCTACGGCGGTTGAAGCAATGGTCGCGGCCACGAGTCCCACGGCAGCGAGTCTGGTGTGAGCGTGGGTCGATGGCTGCATGGCGCCCCCTTCTCGACTGACATTGTATGACACGCGCCACACCCGTGAACGGTTCAATTGCCATCGACGTCGACGAGGGGCACCTCGGGTCGGCAGCGGGGTGATCGACCGGAACGGGGACGATGCCGACGATGACGGACCATTGACGATGATTGGACTGGGATTCGCTGGGACGGGAGCGGTCGTGTTCCTGGTGCCGGGTGGTCCGATGCGAGCACCGTCGAACTGGCTCGCGAGCTCGGCGCTGCCGTAGCGGGAGACGGCATTGTCGAGCAGCGCTGCTGAGATCGCGAATCAGGTTGTGTCGTAGTGCCTTCTGCTGTCGTGCGTGTTGTTCCCAAGCCCCAGGCTGCCCGATGCGTATGCGCCTTCATCGGTGTCATCGACAAAGGGTCTTTTCGAGCGACTCGCTTCTGCATGCACACGCTCCCAAGACGTGGTCGATGTCTGCTTCTCTCGACTGACGGATGAGAGCTACCAAGCGTCGTAGTCGACATGGACGCAATTGCTCGGTATTCGAAGCGGGGCACGAGTTGACACTCGTCCAACTCAGTCGTCGCAGACGGTCGAGACACTGCATCGGGTCTCTCCGCCGTCGGATTCCGAGCGGTACTTGGTGACCTTCGTCTTCGGGCGTGCGCGCGTGAACTGAGATCTGGCTCGCGCCCTACGCTGCAGCCTCACCCTGCATCGCGCCTTCATCCGTCCCGTGACCCTCGTCGTGGTCGGTCTTCGGCGTAACGCCAGCCGACTCCGGCCGACCAGGCGCCGGCTTGACCGGACGAGTCGAAGGAACAGTGGCGCGTGAGGGCGAATTGATTTCACCGGCCAGCCTGCGCGGCTTGTCAGGCTTCACCTTCTCCGGCGACCGATCCCCGGCCCGAATGGGCGGTTCGTGCTCGACCGCCGTACGTCCACTGACTGCTTCATTCGGGGATGGGCTGTCGCTCAACACTTTCGGCACCTCAGCTTTGGTCGACGCTGCGGCGCCGGTAGCGGGCTCGGACTCAGCCTCGACGGGCACGGCGTCCAGCCCAACCGGGTCGCTGTCCACTCCGACGGGCTCGGCGTCCACTCCGACATGCTCGGCGTCCACCCCGACCGGTTCGGCCGAGAGCGCAAGCTCCTCCTGGACGGGCAAGGTAGGAACAAGCGCCAGGGGCGCCGCAGCATTGGCGGCCGACAACGGCGCGGCACCGTCGATCGTCGCGATGCGATGGGCGAGCGCTGATTCGGGGTCGATCGCCCCTCCGGCCGGCGGTGCCGGCGGGAGGAAGAGTGCTCGCTCCTGCGCCGCTAGCTCCGGAAGGGCCACGTCGGTCAGTGCGGCCCAGAGGTTGGCGAGCGCTTGGCCCAGGGTGAGCCTGTTCGAGGTGACCTGCTCCAGATTGTCGATCGCACTACTGACCATGGTGCCGACCAACCGACCCAGAATCGAGACCTGGTCGACGGTGAGGGCATTGGGCACGGGGAGGTAGTACAGGGGTGAGACGGCAGCAGTGATGATCCATCGCACCCACGGCTCGGCACCGGCATTGGGCGCGTCCGCGGGAGGTACCACCCCCGCGTGGCCGTTCAGCTCCGTGGTCGCGAAGTCGACGACCGCACCGGCGGCATCGACAGCGATGTTGTTCAGCGCCACGGCGAGCTCGATGTCCCCGCCGATGAAGGCGCCGAAATTGTGAACGAGGCTGTACGTCACGGGGTCGACCAACGTCTCGTATGCCACCGAGAAGTGGTACAGCGCCGCGCCGGGTATGGGAAGGAACCGACCTGCCCAGAGTGCGAGAGCTACGCCGTAGTCCAGACCGGGCCGCGCGGCGTCGTAGGCCGCCATCAGGTCATCCAATCCCTGGTCGGTGACCAACCCGACGGTGACTGGTTGCGTTTCGGCGACCAGCGTGACGGCCCGCTCTGCTGAGGTGTGAGCTGGCGGCGCGACGGACGGCGCGATGGCGATGGCGATGGCTCCCACTAATGCCAGGCTCGCAGCTCGAGCCGATCTTGCCGAAACAACCACATTCGCCCCCTGAGACCAGAATTTAACGAACCCGCTGATTAAAGCGCTGTCCGGCCCATCTGTCCCCCCGGGCAGCAGAACGACCCCCAAATCTTCGCCAGTGCGAGGACGCGTGCCCGACTGATGCCACGAGCCCTTGATCCTGGCGTGCGCACCATGCGCAAAATCGAGAAATCGCGTGTAGCGCGGGTTGTTGGCACAAGCGCGCCATGGCGCGAGGAGCTCCCTAACGTCGGATGCAGGACGCCCCTAGTGGGGTCAACTGCGAAGTTGCGAAGATCCTGCAATGAAAGTCGCGCTTGTGCTCACAACCCGCGCAATTTTCGAAAGGCGTCTCGTGCGCATTGTGCTCAGCGCGCCGGGAAACGTTGCCGCCCATCAACGCCACACAATCGAGGTGCGCTACGAGCCGTCCGTTGACTGCTTAAATCGACTGTGCGACAGCATATATCGGCATCAATCGGATGTACCTTCGAAGCCTACCGAGGGCAGGCACCCAATCGGAGTCCGAACCGACGTTACGCGGTGGACGTCACTCGGTCAGCCCCCTGAATGTCCCGAGCTTCAACGATCGGGTCAGTTCACGGCGCCGCGGGTCACTTGTAGCCCTGGTGCAGAGCGGTGTCGCGACGGCAGTCGCGCTGCCTGACCCGGCGCACCGAGTTGGAGCATTGCCGGCCCGCGGATCACCCTCCGCCAACGCAATGAGACCTTCGCCGATGAGACGCAACGTCGTCGCCTGCGCCCGGTGGCAGCCTTTTCTCGCGTGCCGCCCAGTAGCCGCACAACACCGCGTCGGGAAGTACGTAGCCCGCACCTCGACATTTGCTGGAAAATTTGTGTGGCGGTCTCTGATGCGGTGTGCCCGACCTTGAATTAGCCGCACGAACCGTCCTGCGGTACGTAATTCCCATGAAGCGCTTGAACACCTCTACCCGAATTCCTTGGCCACTTCGGCCACCCTCCGCAATTGGTCGACGTTCGAACTCGTCGGGATGAGGTGTACTTCGTCGGTGCCGATGGCCTCGAACCCGCGCAGCACGGCAAGCAGTTCTTCATCGGTGCCCGCCCACCCCGTGGTGGGCGCCATGGCATCGACGAACTCCGTCGGTATCCAGTTCATGTAACGGCGTAGGTGGTGGTGCATCTGGGCACGTGGCTGGTCGCCGTCACCGATCGCGAACCAGAAGGACGTGGCCAGGTGCGGCGCCGCCTTGTCTGCTTCGGCCCATGCAGCGCGGGCTACGTCGAATAGTTCGTTCTGCTTGGCGAGGTCGAGGTCGAGGGTCGTCCCCGCCAGCCCTTCGGCCCAGTCCGCTGCGCTACGCACCGTCTTCGGGCCGATCGTGCCGACCAATAGCCGGGGGCCTCCCGACTGCACCGGTGCGGGTCCAACGGGCAGGACGGACTCGGTGACCTTCTCGCCGGACCACACCCTCTTCATGATCGCGACTCGCTCGGCCATTCCGCGCATCGTCTGCGTCGAGGTGTCTGCGCCGACGGCGGTGTAGTCCTCTTCGCGGCCCCCGACGCCGATGCCGACGGTGAGCCTGCCGCCGCTGAGCATGTCGCCGGTCGCCAGCGCCTTGGCCAGCATCACCGGATCGTGGAGTTGGGGGACGATGACGGTCGTCACCAGATCCACCCGGTCGGTCCATGCCGACATGGCGCCGAGCAGCGTCAAGGAGTCGGGATTGCCGAATGCGATGCGCTCACCCCAGCACAGCGAGGAGAACGGGCCGTCGTCGACGACGCGGGCCCACGCCCTCAACATCGCCGCATCGAGATCGGGCTCCATCACCGGCAAGGTCATTCCGATACGCACGACCGGAGTCTGGCATGCGGCATGACTCCACGGCCGCGGTTGAGGCTTTCAGCTCCCGGGCTGGCTTGGCGACGCCGCCGACGGCGCGGCGCCCAGTCGGTAGACGTCGTCCGGTATCGCGATCTGGGTGACGGCGGTGGCCAACTGGCCCGCTGCATGGTCGTGCGGCTCATCGGAGTTCGTCATCACGACGAGCGTCGCGTCGCGTTCGGGCAGATACACCACCACCGTCGTGTAGCCGGGGATGTCGCCGTTGTGCCCGATCCAGCCGTTCGCGTTCATGATCGCGAAGCCGTACCTCGCTCCACCGGGGATGATCTCGGCCGTTCGCAGACGGGCGGCCTGCGACCGGGCACTCAGCAGAGCGCCCTTCCCGACCGCGGCGGCCCACAGC
>NZ_JAVROT010000052.1:0-6269 GCF_032162605.1 Mycobacterium sp.
GCGTGGGCGCCGCAGGCCGCGAGCGACCTCGACGGCCGTCCACGCGGGCGCCGTCGCGAGTCTGCCCTCAACGACCGTCAGCGGTGCGCCATCACGCCGGTGCACGAACAATCCATCGACGCAACGCAATTGGTGCTGCACCGGGTTGAGCACGTGCAGGTCTGCGACGTCCTCGGTATCGAACCCGTAGGCGCGCGCGGCGGTGGCGAGGCAGATCGGCACGCGGACACCCGCCCTCAAGTCGAGCGCGCGCAGTCGCACGAGGTCATCGATTTCGCCGCGGCCGTACAGGCCCGGCCACAACTTGACCAGCTCGCCGGCGTTGACCTTGGACTGCAGACCGCGGCGCGTGAGCACGCCGAGAAGTTGCCCACTGGTCGCTACGCCGTCCTGCTCATCGAGTAACTCGTCGAGTGCGCACATGTCGAGGAGCGTGATCCGCGCGCGCCGTCAGTGGTAGCCGTCGAACGAGAATTGTTGATCAACCCCAGACTGTGCACAACCACGTCGCCGCCAACGTGCGCGATCTGCCACGAGCAGCGGCGTGTCGCCGTACAGACACGCACGCTCGCGGAGAAGAGAGTCAGGCGCCCTTGAGGCGGACCGCGAGGTAGTCCGAGACGGCGTCGATCGCCACGCGCTCCTGGGTCATCGCGTCGCGCTCGCGGATCGTCACCGCGTGATCCTCCAGCGAGTCGAAGTCCAGCGTCACGCAGTACGGGGTGCCGATCTCGTCCTGGCGGCGGTACCGGCGCCCGATCGCGCCCGCATCGTCGAACTCGACGTTCCACGACTTGCGCAATTCCGCTGCCAGGTCACGGGCCTTGGGCGACAGGTCGGCGTTGCGCGAGAGCGGCAGCACCGCGGCCTTGACGGGCGCGAGCCTCGGGTCGAGCTTGAGCACGGTGCGCTTGTCGACGCCGCCCTTGGCATTGGGGGCCTCGTCTTCGTGGTACGAGTCGACCAGGAACGCCATCAGCGAGCGGGTCAGGCCCGCTGCCGGCTCGATCACGTAAGGGACGTACCGCGTTTCGGTGGCCTGCTCGTAGAACGAGAGGTCGGTGCCGGAATGCTTGGAATGCGTGGACAAGTCGAAGTCGGTGCGGTTGGCGACGCCCTCGAGCTCTCCCCACGGGTTGCCCTGGAAACCGAACTTGTACTCGATGTCGACGGTGCGGTCGGAGTAGTGCGACAGCTTGTCCTTGGGATGTTCGAACAGTCGCAGGTTGTCGGGATCGATGCCGAGGTCGACGTACCACTGCAATCTGGTGTCGATCCAGTACTGGTGCCATTCGGCTGCCGTCGACGGTTCGACGAAGAATTCCATCTCCATCTGCTCGAACTCGCGGGTGCGGAAGATGAAGTTGCCGGGCGTGATCTCGTTGCGGAAACTCTTGCCGATCTGGCCGATGCCGAAGGGCGGCTTGCGGCGCGACGTCGTCACCACGTTGGCGAAGTTGACGAAGATGCCCTGCGCCGTCTCCGGACGCAGATAGTGCATGCCCTCTTCGGTCTCGATCGGACCGAGGTGGGTCTTGAGCATCATGTTGAAGTCGCGCGGCTCGGTCCACTGCCCCGGGTCCCCGGTCTCCGGGTCGCGGATGTCGGCCAGCCCGTTTGGCGGCGGGTGACCGTGCTTGGCCTCGTACGCCTCGATCAAATGGTCTGCGCGGTAACGCTTGTGGGTGATCAGCGACTCGACGAGCGGGTCGTTGAACACTTCGACGTGGCCCGAGGCCACCCACACCTCGCGCGGGAGGATGATCGCGCTATCCAGGCCGACGACGTCGTCGCGGCCGGTGACGACGGACCGCCACCACTGCCGCTTGATGTTCTCCTTGAACTCGACGCCGAGCGGACCGAAGTCCCACGCCGACTTGGTGCCGCCGAAGATCTCGCCGGATTGATAGACGAGGCCACGGCGTTTCGCAAGGTTGGCAACGGTGTCGATGATGGAGGCCACGGGTGAACAGCGTAGCGACTCGCCACCGCTGCCCCTGCCGCCGCGTCCGTCGTCACGGCCACGTGGATTGACATGCACGATGGCGCATGTATTCTGACCCGTAATGAAAACGGTTTCCAAAACGGTCGAGGACGGTCACGTCGACCACGCCCACGACGGAGAGCCACCGCAGGAGGTGCCGCCGCGGAGCGTGCTCGGCACGGCAGGCGACTTGCTACGGGCACTGGCGGCGCCGGTCCGCATCGCCATCGTGCTCCAGCTTCGCGAATCGTCGCGATGCGTGCACGAACTCGTCGACGCCCTGGGTGTGCCGCAGCCGCTCGTCAGCCAGCATTTGCGCATCCTGAAGTCAGCGGGCGTCGTCGCCGGCGAACGAACCGGACGCGAGGTGCACTACCGGCTGGTCGATCACCATCTCGCCGAGATCGTGCTGGCCGCGGTCGCCCACGCGGGCGAGTACGCCGGGGACGAGCCCCGGTGACGGGCACCGCTGTCCGCTCGACCCGCCAGCGCGCCGCGATCTCCGCACTGTTGGAGAACGTCGACGAATTCAGATCCGCTCAGGAGCTCCACGACGAACTCCGCCGTCGCGGCGAGGGCATCGGCCTGACGACGGTCTACCGCACGCTTCAGTCGATGGCATCCGCCGGGCTGGTGGACACCCTGCGCACCGATACGGGGGAAGCGGTGTACCGGCGCTGTTCTCAGCACCATCACCATCACCTGGTGTGCCGCACCTGCGGGGCCACGGTCGAGGTGGAGGGCGGCGAGGCGGAGGCGTGGGCCACCGAAGTCGCCGCCCGCCACGGTTTCTCCGACGTCAGTCACACCATCGAGATCTTCGGGGTCTGCGGGGACTGCGCCCCCGACGGGCCGTCAGGCGGTTAGCGCCTTGCGCACGTCGGCACCCGTCGTGAGGACGAGCAGGATCAGGGTGCGCAGGGCGTCCTCGGTAAGACCGGCCGCGGGAAAGTTGTAGCGCAGCATCACGTCGGCGACCTTCTTGGCCGCGGACTTGCGCGCCGTCCTGGCCGACGATCCGTTGGCGGGTGTGTCCGGCCCGTCGGCGATCTTCTCGACCAGCGCGACCGTGCCCAGCATCGTTCTACCCGCCTGCTCGGCCACGCGTTCGCGAATCTTGTTGTTCAGCGGGAGATCCCATGCGAGCGGCTGGGTGAGCGACACCATGTCCAACCCCTCGGCAATGGTCACCACCCGCAGCGAGGCCACCGAACCGTCCACGGTCACCGTGAGGGCGCCGTCCGACTCCTCGACGAGCGTCGTCACTTCCCCCAGCGCGGAGGTCAGGCGTTCGAGCAATGACATCGCCGCGTCGCCGCGCTCCTGGCCGCCGGATGTGGACATCAGGCCCTGCCCCTCAGGCACATCATTCGGCTCTGCCGAAGCGCCGGTTGCGTCGGACGTACTCTTCGCACGCCGCCCAGAGGTCCCGGCGGTCGTAGTCGGGCCAGAGCTTGTCCTGGAAGACGTATTCGGCGTAGGCGGCCTGCCACAGCAGGAAGTTGCTCGCCCGCTGCTCCCCCGACGTCCGGATGAACAGATCCACGTCTGGGATGTCGTTGCGGTGCAAGTGCTTGGCGAAGGCGGCCTCGCTGATCCGACGGGGGGTGACCTTTCCCTCGACCGCCAGTTGCGCCAGTTCCTGCGCCGCCTCGACGATCTCGGTGCGGCCTCCGTAGTTGACGCAGTAGTTGATGGTGATGACGTCGTTGCCGACGGTCATCTTCTCGGCGATGTCGAACTCCTTGATGACGCTGCTCCACATGCGGGGTCGCGATCCGACCCATCGCATGCGCACGCCCATCGCGTTGAGGTTCTCCCGACGGCGGCGCACCACCTCGCGGTTGAAGCCCATCAGGAAGCGCACCTCCTCGGCACTGCGCCTCCAGTTCTCCGTGGAGAAGGCATAGACCGTGAGGTGCTTGATGCCGATTTCGATGGCGCCGCAGGTGATGTCGATCAACACCGCCTCGCCCATCTTGTGGCCGTCGGTGCGGCCGAGGCCGCGCTGGGTGGCCCAGCGACCGTTGCCGTCCATCACGACCGCCACGTGATTGGGCACTTGGCCTGCGGGGATCAGCGGCGCCGACTCCTTCGACGTGTGCTGGGGCGGACGGGAGAACCTGCCGTTGGTCTCGGGGGGCAGCTCGGGGAACACCACCGGCCACGTCGACGTGTCCGGGAACGTCGGATAGCCGTCAGGCGCCTGGGGCAGCTGTGGGTAGGTGTCCTTCTTCGCCCGCTGACCATCCCGCTTCAACGCCATGCGCTTCATCCTGCCCGAACAGGGCCACTCGTCGGTCGGCGACCGTGCGATCGACCCGATAGACGCGTTCGACCAGCGGCAACGTCCGCAGTTGGCGCTCGAGATGCCACTGCAGGTGCGCGGCCACCAGCCCGCTGGCCTGGCTGCGGTGCGACGACGTGGACGCCTCGGCGGCGGGCCAGTCCCCGTCGTGCAGGGCGGACATCAGGTCCAGCACACCCTGCGGCGGGGTCACCGATCCCGACGGCCTGCAGTGCATGCACACGCTTCCGCCCGCCGCGACGTGGAACGCCCGGTGCGGACCGGGCGCCGCGCAGCGCGCGCATTCGGTGAGCGCAGGGGCCCACCCGGCGACTCCCATGGCCCGCAAGAGGTACGAGTCGAGCACCAGTTCACGGGCCCGCGCACCGTCGGCCACTGCGCGCAACGCCGCGACGGTGAGCCGGTGCAGTGCCGGCGACGGGGCGTGCTCCTCACCGGCCAGTCGCTCGGCCGTCTCCAGCACGGCGCACCCGCAGGTGTAGCGACCGTAGTCACTGACGATGTCGCTGGCGAACGCGTCGATCGCCTGGACCTGTGTGACGACGTCGAGGTTTCGTCCCGGGTACAGCTGGACGTCGATGTGCGCGAACGGCTCGAGCCTGGCCCCGAACTTGCTGCGGGTGCGGCGCACGCCCTTGGCGACCGCACGGACCAGGCCGTGCTCGAGGGTCAGCAGGGTCACGATCCGGTCGGCCTCGCCGAGCTTGTGCTGACGCAGCACAACAGCCCGATCCCGGTACAACCGCATCGACACAGTCTCCCACCTCCCACCGACGACGACGTTGAGGCTCGGCCGGATATTCTCGGTTCCAATGGCTGACAGCACGTCGAACAACCGCACCTCCATCAAGCGTCCCCCCCTGCCCACCCTCACTCAACTGCTGTACCGACTCGCCAGCGGGCGGGTCACGTCCACCGAACTGGTGACTCAGTCACTGCGGCGGATCGAGGCCAGTCAGTCCACCCTCAACGCCTTTCGCGTCGTGCTAACCGAGCAGGCCCTCGTCGATGCAGCCGAGGCTGATCGCAAACGCGCTGCGGTCCGTGATCTTTCAAGCCTTCCGCTCTTGGGTATCCCCATCGCGGTCAAGGACGACGTCGACGTGGCGGGCGTCCCGACCCGGTTCGGCACGTCGGGTGACATCCAACCGGCCGCCGCGGACGCCGAGGTGGTGCGCAGGCTGCGCGCCGCAGGCGCCGTGATCGTCGGAAAGACCAACACGTGTGAGCTGGGCCAGTGGCCGTTCACCAGCGGGCCGGCATTCGGGCATACCCGCAACCCGTGGTCGGCGGATCACACCCCCGGCGGATCCTCTGGTGGGAGCGCGGCGGCGGTAGCCGCCGGGTTGGTGACGGCCGCCATCGGTTCCGACGGGGCGGGAAGCGTCCGCATTCCCGCTGCATGGACCCACCTGATCGGAATCAAGCCACAGCGCGGCCGCATCTCGACGTGGCCGCTTCCGGAGGCCTTCAACGGAATCACCGTCAACGGTGTGCTGGCTCGCACGGTCACCGATGCGGCACTGGTGCTCGACGCCGCCTCCGGCAACGCCGACGGAGATCTCCACAAGCCCGAGGCGGTCAAGGTCTCCGAGTACGTCAGCCAGGCGCCTGGTCCGCTCACGGTGGCAATGTCGACCAAGTTCCCCTTCCCGGGTTTCGGAGCCAAGCTCCACCCCGAGATCCTGGCCGCGATGAAGCGCATCGCGGGGCAGCTCGAGGATCTCGGGCACACGGTGCGAGCCGCGGATCCCGACTACGGACTACGGACGTCGTGGAACTTCCTGTCCCGCTCGACGTCCGGGTTGTTGGACTGGGCCGACCGCCTCGGTCCCCACGTGACGTTTGACAAGCGCACCATGAGCAATATGCGGATGGGCCGGATCCTGTCGGAGAAGATCCTGCGCGACGCCCGCATTCGCGAGGCCGAGTCCCAACGCCGCATCGGTTGGATCTTCAATCTCGCCGACGTGGTCC
>NZ_JAVROT010000053.1:0-16378 GCF_032162605.1 Mycobacterium sp.
CGATCGAGACGCTTCGCCGCCGGGCCGGCGACTTCTAGCGTTGGGCCCGAACGTCTCGCCGTGCTGCGCGAGGCCTCCGACGACGTCATCGCTGCGATCGAAGGACACCTGAAGGACGACTGTCCCCTCGAGGTCCGGGGTGACTGAGCCTCACTCGGCGGGAAGGGAGGGCAGCGGGATCGTCGCGGTGACCGCCGTCCCAGATCCCGGTCGCGAGCGGATGTTTAACCGGCCGCCGACGATCTCGGCGCGCTCGGCCATCGACAGCAGCCCGTAGCCGCCCATCTCATCGCCGCCGAGCGGATGCTCGAAGGTGTCGAAACCGGTTCCGTTGTCAACGATTTCAAGCCGTGCAGAGTCGTCGCTCACCGAGAAGGTCAGGCTTGCGTTGGTGGCCTTGGCGTGCTTGACGACGTTCTGCAGGCACTCCTGCGCGATGCGGTACAGCGCGATCTCGATGTGGTCGGGAAGTCGGGCATCGGCCAGGTCGACGTCGATGTCGACCTGCGGGATGGATCTGGCCAGGCTGGCCAGTCCGCCCGCAAGGCCGAGGTCGTCGAGAACCGGCGGCCGCAGCCCACCGATCGCGGCGCGTGCCTCCTGAAGCGTGAGGTCCACCAATTCTCTTGCCATGCCCAACTGCAGGGCGACCACGTCGGGGTCCTCGCCGACCGCCCTGGCGGCCGCATCCAGCCGGTAGGACAGCGTCACCAGCCGCTGCGAGATTCCGTCGTGGATGTCGCCGGCCAACCGCCGACGTTCGAGCTCCTGCGCCTCGATGACCTGCTCGACGAAGTTCTCGTGGGCACGCTCGCGGG
Source organism: Mycobacterium sp. (assembly GCF_032162605.1). Lineage (GTDB taxonomy): Bacteria > Actinomycetota > Actinomycetes > Mycobacteriales > Mycobacteriaceae > Mycobacterium. Next base: position 819 of record NZ_JAVROT010000053.1, read on the forward strand.
CGACCAGTTGGCGGTGCAGCCGGGCCTGGTGCATGGCGCCCGCGATGAGCCTGCCGATCACCAGGAGCAGTTCGACGTCGCGATCGGTGAACTCGCGGCGCTCGACGGTGTGGACGTTGAGCACGCCCACCAGGCCGCCGGGTTCCGTCTCCATCGGCACCGACACCATCGACGTGAAGTCCGATCCACGCAGCGATTCGAACGGCCTGTAGCGGGGGTCGTTCTCCTTGTCGTGGATGATGACCACCGGTTGGCGCACCCGGGCAACCCAACCGGACACGCCCTGTCCCAACGGGAGTCGGATCTTGCCGACCTGGCTGTCGAACGGCGGCGTCGCACCCGTCAGCGTGAGCGAGCGTTCGGCGTCGTCGAGCACGTGCACGAACCAGACGTCGGTGCCCGTGGCCGCCGTGATCATGCGCGCCGCGGCCTCGGCCAGCGGCTCGACACCAGGCCCGCTCGAGGCGGCCTGGATCAACTCGCGCAGAAGTGCGAGCTCCCGGTCGGCGTCGACGAGGTCGCGCACCGCGTTCGACCTGCCCTCCGAGGTGACTTCCCGGGTCGCTTCGCTCCTGCCCTCCGAGGGCCTCATCGGTAGATGCCCTCCCGCAGGGCCGTCGCCACCGCTCCCGTGCGGTCCCCCACGCCGAGCTTGCGATAGATGGAGCTCAGGTGGGTCTTCACGGTTTCGTCGCCGATCACCAGCTTGGTGGCGATGCCGCGGTTGGAGAGGCCGTTGACGACGTAGGACAGGATCTCGCTCTCACGCTGCGTAAGGCCCTGCCTTGCGCCGGGCCAGAATTCGTCGCGTTGCAACCGGGCAGCGGTGTCTACGGCCCGTGCCGCCATCCCCGGGTCGATCGCCGTCTCGCCGCTGTGGGCGAACTCCAGCTGCCGGACCAACTCGTCGCTGCTGATGCTCTTCAAGAGGTAGCCCGCCGCCCCGACCCGCAACGCCTGAAACAGGTACTGCTCGTCGTCGTAGACCGAGAGCATGACGACCTTGCGAGACGGCTCGCGGTCGCGCAGCGCCGCGCACAGGTCAAGGCCGCTGGAGCCCTGCATCCGCACGTCGCAGAGGACGACGTCGGGGTTCAGGTCGGCGATCACGTTGATGGCCCGCTCGGCCCCGACGGCCTGGCCGACGACTTCGACGCGGTCGCCGAAGGACGCCAACATGGCCTTGAGCCCCTCGATGACCATCTCGTGGTCGTCCACCAGCACGAGCCGCACGGGTGCCATGACACAACCATAGGACCGGCATTCGGGCTGGTAACCCAACTTGGCCTGTTCAATCCCCCGGATGGGGGAGGTGCGCGGAGGTGACGTGGCCCACCCTTGATCAATGTCGTCCGTGGAGCAGGGATCGTGGCGGGCTGGCCGGTTCTGGTGGGACTCCTCTCGACCCAGCCATGTCGACGAGCGTCGGCTGCAGGCGGTGATCTTCGACCTCGAGGCCCTGACCGACGTCGAATGCGGTGGCCATCGGCATGCGTTCAACGCGGCCTTCGCCGCGCACGGCCTGAGCCTGCAATGGTCGGTCCAGCGCTATCGCAAGCTGCTCGCCCTCAGCGATGAACGCCAGCGCGTTGCGGCCGAACTGCGGGCGCGGGGCATCTGTACCGAGTGCGACGTGCTCGCCAAGCTCCTGGTCGACGAGATCTGTGCGACCAAGTCGATGATGGTCGACGAGATGATGCTCGACGCCGACCTGGCCCCACGGGCCGGTCTCGTCGAGCTGATCACTGACGCGTTCACCGCAGGGGTAGCCGTCGGGATCGTCGGCGGCGGACGCCGCCAGTGGGTCGAGCCGCTGGTGCGGCAACTGGTCGGCGATGGTCTGGTGCAGACGATCGTCACCGCCGACGACGTCGTCAAGACCATGCCGAGCCGCGACGCCTACCACCTGGCGTTGGCGGAGATGGGCGCCCACGCCCGTGATTCGCTGGCGTTCACCGGCTCGACTGCCGGTTTGCGGATCGCCTCGGCGGTGGGTCTGGCCGGAGTGCTCGTCGACCCCGACACGGCAGGAGCGCGCGCCGACTATGACGGTCTGCGCATCGCCGACTGCCAACGGCTGCAGGGCCGGTTGTGGGCGAGCGGCAATGGGTCAGCTGCCGCGTAAGAGCTCGATGACGGCGCTGAAGTCCCTGTCGGCGTTGTCGGTCGCGAACTTCGCGTAGATCTCCGCGGCGTGGCTGCCCAGCGGGGCGGTCGATCCGGTCGAGTCCACCGCGGCCATCGCCAGCCCAAGGTCCTTGTTCATCAGCGCCGTCGCGAAGCCCGGCTTGAAGTCGTTGTTTGCGGGCGACGTCGGAACCGGCCCCGGCACCGGGCAATTCGTGTGCACCGACCAGCAGTTGCCCGTGGCGCCGGTGATCACGTCGAACAGTGACTGCGCCGAGAGCCCGAGCTTTTCGGCCAGCACGAACGCCTCGCCCACGGCGATCTGCTGCACGGCCAGCACCATGTTGTTGCATAGCTTGGCGCTTTGGCCGTTTCCAGAGCCGCCACAGTGAATGATCTTGCCCGCCATCGGTTCCAGCACGGGCCTGGCCCGCTCGACGGCGTCGTCGTCCCCGCCGACCATGAAGGCCAACGTGCCCGCGGTGGCACCCTTGACGCCGCCGGATACCGGCGCGTCGATCTGCGCGAAACCGTGTTCGGCGGCCTCGGCGTTGATGGCCCGCGCGTCGTCGACCGAGATGGTGGAGGTGTCGATGAACAGCGTGCCCGGCTTGGCGGCTGGCAGAACCTCGCCGTAGCAGGCCTTGACGATGGCACCGTTGGGCAGCGAGGTGATCACCACGTCCGCCTCCGCGACGGCCGCGGCGCCGCTGCCGAAGACCTTGGCGCCCTTGCTCTCTGCAGCAGCCTGCAGAGCTGGCACCAGGTCGAAGCCGCGCACCGGATGTCCGGCCGCGACGAGGTTGGCCGCCATCGGGCCGCCCATGTTGCCGAGTCCCAAGAACGCGATCGTCGCCAGTGACGCCATTGACTGTCCTTCCGGTATTACGCCGACGCGCGGGCCCGAGCGGCTTCAGCCCGCCCGATCACCACACGCATGATTTCGTTGGTTCCCTCGAGAATGCGATGCACTCGCAGATCGCGGACGATCTTCTCGAGGCCGTACTCGCGCAGGTATCCGTAGCCGCCGTGAAGCTGCAGCGCCTGGTCGGCTACGCCGAAACAGGCGTCGGTGACGTAGCGCTTTGCCATCGCGCACAGCTCCACCTTGTCGGGGTGATTGTCGTCGAGTGCTGATGCAGCCCGCCACAACAGGTTTCGCGAGGACTCCAGCGTGGTCGCCATGTCGGCAAGGGTGAAGCGGATGGTTGGCTCGTCGAGCAGCGTCACGCCGAACGCCTCGCGGTCGGCGAGATAGGCGACGGCCTTGTCGTATGCGGCCTGCGCACCCCCGAGCGAGCACGCGGCAATGTTGATGCGGCCGCCGTTGAGCCCGTTCATCGCGATGCCGAAGCCGGTGCCCTCGCCCCCAGGGCCACCCAGCATCGCATCGACCGGCACGCGGGCGCCCTCGAACACCACCTGCGCGGTGGGCTGTGCATTCCACCCCATCTTGTATTCGCCGGCGCCGAAACTGACCCCGGGCGTGTCCTTCTCGACGACGAACGCCGAGATGCCACGCGGCCCGTCACCACCGGTCCGTGCCATCACGACGTACACGTCGGACGCTCCTGCACCGGAGATGAACTGCTTGACGCCATCGAGCACGTAATGGTCGCCGTCTCGAACAGCCCTGGTGCGCAGGGCGCTTGCGTCCGAACCGGCCCCGGGCTCGGTGAGACAGTAACTGGCGATCAACTCCATCGACGCCAGCCGCGGCACCAGACTCTTGCGCTGCTCGGCGGTGCCGTAGGTGTCGACCATCCAGGTGCACATGTTGTGGATCGACAGAAACGCGGCCACCGTCGGATCGGCCACGGCGAGCTGCTCGAAGATCCGCACCCCGTCGAGGCGTCGCAGCCCACTGCCGCCCGCGTCCTCCTGGCAGTAGATGGCCGCCATGCCGAGTTCGGCCGCCTCGCGCATCTCGTCGACCGGAAAGTGCTTGGCGGCATCCCATTCCAACGCGAAGGGCGCCAGTCGCTTCTCGGCGAACGCGGCGGCCGTCTCGGCGATGACGCGTTCGTCTTCGCCGAGACCGAAGTAGTCCATGGAGTTCAGCTCTAGTTCATGGTCGGGATGGAGAACTCAGCGCCATCCTTGATGCCGGACGGCCAGCGCTGGGTGACCGTCTTGACCTTCGTGTAGAAGATGATCGATGCGGGACCGTGTTGGTTGAGATCGCCGAAGCCGGACCGCTTCCAGCCCCCGAAGGTGTGATACGCCACTGGAACCGGGATCGGCACGTTGACACCCACCATGCCGACCTGGACGCGTGAGACGAAGTCGCGCGCGGTGTCGCCGTCACGGGTGAAGATCGCGACGCCGTTGCCGTATTCGTGATCCGACGGCAGTGCGAGCGCCTCCTGGTAGTCCTTGGCGCGCACGATGCACAGCACGGGGCCGAAGATCTCGTCCTTGTAGATCGACATGTCCGTGGTGACGTGGTCGAACAGGGTCGGTCCGATGAAGTACCCGCCCTCCAGGCTGGCGTCACCGAAGGTGAGGTCGTCGCTCGCGCGTTCGCGACCGTCGACCACGATCTCCGCGCCCGCTTCGACGCCCTGGCCGATGTAGTCCTTGACCCGCGCCAGTGCCGCTGAGGTCACCAGTGGGCCGTAGTCGGCCTTGGGGTCGAGGCTGTGGCCGACGCGCAACTGGTTGATTCGCTCGACGAGCCTATTACGAAGCCGTTGCGCTGTTTCTTCGCCGACCGGGACCGCGACGCTGATCGCCATGCAGCGTTCGCCCGCGCTTCCGTATCCCGCGCCGATGAGGGCGTCGATGGCCTGGTCGAGGTCGGCGTCGGGCATCACGATCATGTGGTTCTTGGCGCCGCCGAAACACTGTGCGCGCTTGCCGTTGGCCGCCGCGGTCGAATAGATGTACTGGGCGATGTCGGAGCTGCCAACGAAGCCGACCGCCTGGATGTCTGGGTGGTGCAGGATGGCGTCGACGGCCTCCTTGTCACCGTGCACGACCTGGAACACGCCCTTCGGCAGACCGGCTTCGAGGAACAGTTCGGCCAGCCGTACGGGCACTGACGGGTCACGCTCGCTGGGCTTGAGGATGAAGGCGTTGCCAGAGGCCAGTGCCGGGCCCGCCTTCCAGAGCGGGATCATCGCGGGGAAGTTGAACGGGGTGATGCCCGCGACGACGCCGAGGGGCTGACGCAGCGAGTAGACGTCGATGCCGCCGCCCGCACCCTCGGTGTACTCACCCTTCAGAAGGTGCGGGATGCCGATGGCGAACTCGATCACCTCGACACCGCGCTGAATGTCGCCACGTGAGTCGGCAACCGTCTTGCCATGCTCCAGCGATAGCAGTTCGGCGAGTTCGTCGACGTTCTTGTTGACCAGCTCGACGAACTTCATCATCACCCGGGCCCGGCGCTGTGGGTTCCAGGCGGCCCACTCCTTCTGCGCCTCGACGGCGATCGCGACGGCGGCGTCGACCTCCGCGGGCGACGCCATGGGCACCTGCGACTGGACCTCGCCCGTGCTGGGGTTCAGCACGTCGGCGGTGCGGCCGGATTGGCCCGCCACGCGCTGGCCGTCGATGAAGTGCGAGATCTGTGCGGTCATTGGGGCTGTCCTTCGGCGAGAAATCACTATTACTAGGATATCCTAGTAATAGTGGATCGTCGTACGCAAGGACCAGCGTGCGCGGGCTGTCATTTGCACCCGGCGTGTCGCGCACAGACACGCACGCTCGCGGGATCGGGGGGCTCCTCGCGGGGGCTGGCCGTGAGTCAACCAAGCCCGACGTTCAGCACATTCCGATCGTCGGCTTTCGCATCATCGCGCACCGTCGGCATCGCAGGGTTCACCGAACGTGGTTCAGGCGTCGCCGCGAAGGCCTTCGGTGAACGCCAGCGCGTCCTCGTACGTTGGTAGCAGCCCTGCCGCCTCAACTTCGGCGAGTGTCGGTGCGGCGGCATCCCGCTCGGAGAGATTCGGCAACGCACCGTCGACGAGGGGCCAATCGATCCCGATGTCGGGATCGGTGGCTCGGATGGTGTGCTCGCGGGTGGGGGAGTAGCCAGCGGAGCATAGGTAAGCGACGGTCGAATCATCCTGCAGGGCAAGGAAACCGTGGGCGAGTCCTTCGGACGCGTAGACGGTCCGGTAGTCGCGGGCATCGAGCAAGACGGAGTCCCAGTGACCAAACGTCGGCGAACCGACCCGGATGTCGACCACCACGTCGAAGACGGCGCCACGCAGGCACGTCGTGTACTTCGCCTGACTCGGCGGCAACTGCGCGAAGTGCAGGCCACGCAGCGCTCCCGCCGCCGATACCGAGATGTTGGCCTGGCGGAGATCGAGGCGGTGTCCCGTCATCTCGGTGAACTCTGTGTCCGTGAACCATTCGAAGAACAGCCCGCGCGGGTCGGGGCGCACGGTCGGGGTGATCTCCCAGGCGCCGGGGACCGAGAGTTCGCGGAAGGTCACTGGTTTCGCTCCTCGTACATCGCCTCGGACGCATCCTTCAAGGGGCGCCACCAGGATTCATTGTTGCGGTACCAGTCGATCGTCTCGGCGAGACCAGACTCGAAGTCGGTATGCCGTGGGGTCCACCCTAACCCGTCGCGCAGCGCCCCCGGGTCGATCGCGTACCTCAGGTCATGGCCCGCGCGGTCGGTCACGTGGTCGAAGTCGTCCGGTTCTCGGCCAATGAGGCGCAGCAGCGTCCGCATCACCGACAGGTTGTCGCGCTCGCCGTCGGCACCGATCAGATACGTCCGACCCAGCTCGCCGTCGGAGAGGATGCGCCATACGGCGTCGTTGTGGTCGGCGACGTGGATCCAGTCTCGGACGTTCGCTCCAGCGCCGTACAGCTTGGGGCGCCTGCCCGTCAGCACGTTGGTGATCTGGCGCGGGATGAACTTCTCGACATGCTGGTACGGCCCGTAGTTGTTGGAGCAGTTGGAGATCGTCGCGCGCACGCCGTAGGACCGGACCCAGGAGCGCACCAGCATGTCGGAGGCGGCCTTGGTCGCCGAGTACGGGCTCGACGGGTTGTACGCCGTGGCCTCGGTGAAGCGGATCGGATCGTCGAGCGGCAGGTCGCCGTAGACCTCGTCGGTCGACACGTGGTGCAGCCGGACGGCGTTCCGACGTACTGCTTCCAGCACGGTGAACGTCCCGATCACGTTGGTGCGCAGGAACGGTTCCGGGTCCGCGAGTGCATTGTCCACGTGCGTCTCGGCGGCGAAGTGCACGACGGCGTCGGCTTCGGCGACGAGCTTGTCCACCAGTTCGCGGTCGCTGATGTCTCCGTGCACCAGGCGGACGCCGTCTGCCACTGGTGCGAGCGACTCGCGACTACCGGCGTATGTCAGGGCGTCGAGCACCGTCACGTCGACCTGCGGATGCTCGCGCACCGCAGAATGTACGAAGTTGGCGCCGATGAAACCGGCGCCCCCAGTGACCAGCAAACGCATGGTGACAAACCCTAGCGGGTGCCGAGCTAGCTGGCGGCCGCGAGCCCCAATGGACCCGCCAACTCCGTGAGCGTCGGAATCAGCTTGTCCTCGCCACCGAGTACCTGGATGGCGACGTGGTCGGCGCCCGCGGCGAGGTGCTCGTTCAGGCGTGCTGCGATGGCCTCGGGCGTCCCGTGGGCCACCATGGCGTCGACGAGCTTGTCGCTACCCGGCTTGGCGAGGTCCCCGTCGGTGAAGCCGAGTCGCTTCCAGTTGTTCAGGTAGTTGCTCAGGTCGAGATAGAACTCGACCGTCTTGCGGCCGATCTCGCGCGCTTGAGCCGCATCCCTGGTCAGCACCACTTTGTGTTCGGGGGCGAGGTAGACGCTGGGCCCGATCAGGTCGTGTGCCTGTGCGGTGTGTTCGGGCGTCGTCAGATAGGGGTGGGCGCCCGCGCTGCGCTTGGCCGATAGCTTGAGCACCTTGGGGCCGAGTGCCGCGACCACGCGGCGGCTGGTCGGAACGCTGGCGGCGTCGAGCGCATCCAGGTACTCGACGAGCACGTCGTACGGTTTGCGGTACTCGTCGGTGTGCTCGGGATGCCCGATGCCGATGCCGAGCAGGAACCGGCCTGGATGAGCCTTCTCGATCCGGTGATAGGACTCGGCAACCTGATCGGCAGGCGCCGTCCACACGTTGACGATGCCGGTGGCCACTTGAAGGGTGTCCGTCGCTTCGAGGATGGGCTCGGCGAAGGCCAGATCACCGGCAGGGGACCCGCCGACCCACACGGCGCCGTAACCCAGTTTCTCGATCTCGACGGCCTGCTCCGGTGTCACCGCCCCGAAGGTCCAGACGCCAAAGCGCCCGAGGTTCGGCTTGAGGGCGACTGCGTCAGTCATGCGCGATCCGCTTCGCTTCTCGCTGGTAAGTCATGGGAGTCCCTTCAGGTGGAGTTTGCTCACTGCAGGCCGAGCGGCCCGGCCAGTTCGGCTAGCGCGGGTACCAGCTTGTCACTACTCGTCAACACCTGAACCGGAACATGGTCGGCGCCCGCGGCGAGATGCTCCTTGAGCCTGGTGGCGACGGCGTCGACGGTGCCATGGGCGACGAAGGCGTCGACCAGTGCGTCGCTGCCCGGCTTGGCGATGTCCTCGTCGGTGAACCCGAGCCGCTTCCAGTTGTTCGTGTAGTTGGCCAGGTTCAGGTAGATCTCGAGGGCCTTGCGCCCCGCGGCCCTGGCCTGCGCGGCGTCGGTGGTCAGGACCGCCTTGTGCTCGGGAGCGAGGAACGCGTCGGGTCCGATCAGCTCGCGGGCCTGCGCGGTGTGTTCGGGCGACGTCAGGTAGGGGTGGGCACCGGCGCTGCGCCTGGCCGACAGCTTGAGCACCTGCGGTCCGAGCGCGGCGACGACGCGGCGATCCTTCGGGACGCCGTACTCGTCGAGCTTGTCCAGATATTCGGTGAGCGCGTCATACGGCTTCTTGTACTCGGCATGCGCTTCGGGGTGGCCGACGCCGATGCCGAGCAGGAACCGGTTCGGATAGGCCTTGTCGATGCGGTGGAACGACTCCGCGACGGGACCCGCCTCGGCCGTCCAGATGTTGACGATGCCGGTCGCCAGCTGCAGCGTGTTCGTCGCTCCAAGAATGGGTTCCACCCAGTCGAGCTCGGCGGCCGGTGAACCACCCGCCCAGATGGCGCCGTAGCCGAGGGCCTCGATCTCCTGAAGTTGTTCAGCGGACAGTCGTTGCCACTGCGCATGGTGACCGAACACGCCGAACTTGCCGAGATTCGGCTTCGATGATGGCTTGCCCGAAGAGGAAGAAGATGTGCTCTGCGTCATGACCGGCTCAACCCGCCGCGTCGTCGTGGATATTCCGTCGTAAACGGGCTGATTCGAACTATTCCGCCAAGTCGGTGGGCGCTTCCTCGGGCTTGGGGGCGACCAGCGGCAGGATGATGATGAACCGGGTGTCACCCGGCTTCGATTCGACTCGGATATTGCCGTGGTGTTTCTGGGCGACGATGCGCCACGCCAGGTCGAGCCCAAGGCCGGTGCCCTCACCGAAGGCCTTGGTGGTGAAGAACGGTGTGAAGATCCGGTCGGCGATGTCCTTGGGGATACCGGGACCGTCGTCGCAGATCTCCACCTTGATGGCGTCCTCGCCGACGGCCGAGGTGCGGATGGTCAACGTTCCGTGACCGCCCATCGCCTGGATCGCGTTGTCGATGACGTTGGTCCACACCTGGTTGAGATCGCCTGGGTAGCACTGGATTTCGGGAAGCGTCTTGTCCAGTTCCTTGACCAGCTTGACCGATTTGTCCTTGCCAAGCTTCTCGCCGAACATCATGATGGTGCTGCGCAGGAGTTCGTGGACGTTCGCGCTCTGATACGGCGCGCGGTCCATCTGCGAGTATTGCTTGGCGCCTGCCAGCAGCGCCGAGATCCGGCTGCTCGCCTCGGCGATCTGGTTCATCATCAGCTCGGTGTCGATGGTGTACCTCAGCCAGCCGATCGCACCCTGCAGCGAGGCCGTGGCGTCGACCTCGTCGACCGATGCCGAAATACGCTCCAGCCAGTCGGTGTCGAGGCCTGCTTCGACGAACGTCGGCGCGTAGTCCCAGGCGGTCACGATCCCGTGGTCTTCCAGCCAGTCGCCGATCGTGTCCTCACGGTCGGACGCCTCGAGCGCGGTCAGCTCCAGGGCCTTCGACTTCGCAACCTGCTCGGCGACCTCCTCCTGAATGGTGACCAGAACACGTAGGCCCTCGGGGCTGAACTTGCCGTCGGCGAGCATCGCCAACTTGTGGCGCATCCCGGCGATCTTCTCCCGCAGATCGGACACCGCGCGGGCGGCCGCTGCGGCCGGGTTGTTGAGCTGATGTGTCAGGCCCGCCGACAACTGGCCGAGGGCGAGCAGCTTCTCGCGCTGGTCGATGATCTGCCGCTGCCTCAGCCCGCCGACCTTGAGGCCTTCGAGCAGATGCACCGCCATCGGGAGCTCGGTCTTGACGAAGTTGCCGAACGCCGCGGCGTCGAGCACGAAGAACTTCGACGGCTTCGTCACCCGCACGGAGGACTCGTAGACCTGGGGGACGCCGTCGACGTAGGCGCTCCATGCGCCGCAGTAGACCCCCCGCTGCGACGTCCGGTTGGTTTCGATGTCGGCGCCGCCGGAGCGCTTGGACATGGCCAACTCGCCCTCGATGAGGACGTAGAAGCAGGTCGCGGCCTCACCTTCGATGCAGATCGGCCCCGGCTCGAAACGAGCGAGGTGGCCGTGCACACAGAGCGATTCGAGTTGCCGGTCGGTCAGCTTCTCGAACAGGAACAGCGTGCGGAGTTCATCGGGCAGACAGGTTTCACCCATGGCTCGTCCTTCTTTCTAGGCCTCGGCCAGGTAGCGGTGGACCAGCATCACGGCCATCGACCCTTCGCCGACGGCAGCCGCTACCCGCTTCGCGGATTCTGATCGCACGTCACCTGCAACAAACACACCGGGCACACTTGTTTCCAGATGATGCGGCGGACGTTCCCGATTCCAGCCGCAGACGTCCTTCAGGTCCGGCCCGGCGAGCACGAACCCGCGATCGTCGAGTGCCAGCACACCGTCGAGCCAGTCCGTTTGCGGGGTCGCCCCGATGTAGCAACACATCCTCCCGCAGGTCACCGTCGTCCGCTCGCCCGACTGCCTGTCCAGCAGCACCAGTCCCGAGAGATGGTCGTCTTCACCGACCGTGTCGATGACCTCTGTGCAGGTCCGGACGTGAATCTTGTCGTTCTTGTCGATCTGCTCAATCAGATAGTGCGACATCGACGCCTCCAGCGAGGGGCCGCGCACCAACAGCGTCACCGACTTCGCGGTCTTGGACATGAACATCGCGGCCTGACCCGCCGAGTTCGCGCCGCCGACGATGTAGACGTCCTCGTCACGGCACTCCTCGGCGTCGGACACCGACGCGCCGTAGTAGACCCCGCGGCCGACGTAGTTGCAGCCGTCGGGATCCTCTGGGTCACTCCAGCATCCGACGACCTTCAGCTCCTGGTACTCGACGCCGGTCGCGAGGATCACCGACCGCGCGCCGATGCTGCTGCCATCCTCGAACTCAATGGTCGGTGCGGTCTCGCCGACGTGCAGTTTCACCACGTCACGGGTGGTGATCACCTCAGCGCCGAACCGCTCCGCCTGCCTGCGGGCGGAGTTGGTCAGGGTGGCGCCCGAGACACCGTTCTCGAACCCCAGGTAGTTTTCGATCCGCGAACTCCGGCCCGCCTGCCCGCCCGTGGTGGTGCGTTCGATGAGCACGGTCTCGAGCCCTTCCGAGGCTCCGTACACCGCTGACGCGAGGCCCGCGGGGCCGCCGCCGATGACCGCGAGGTCGTACATCGGCAGCGAGGGTTCGGTGGACAAGCCGAGTAGCTCGGCCAGCTGGCCGTCGGTCGGCTCGAGCAGAGCCTCGCCCTTCTCGGAGATCACCACCGGCAGCTGCAGGCCGTCGAGCCCGGCCGCCCCGAGAAGCTGCTTGCCCTTGGGCTCGTCCGCCATGTAGGCGCGGAAGGGGAACTGATTGCGCGCCAGGAACTGGCGCACCTCCCACGACCTCTGGTTCCAGCGATGGCCGATCACCTTCGTGTACGGCATCGCGCGGTCGCCGACGGCCCGCCACTCCTCCAGCAGACCGTCGATCACGGGGTACAGCTTCTCCTCGGGCGGGTCCCACGGTTTGAGCAGATAGTGATCCAGATCGACGACGTTGATGGCGTCGATCGCCGCGTGGGTGTCGGCGTAGGCGGTCAGGAGCACCCGCCGCGCCAGCGGAAACAAATCCATCGCCTTTTCGAGGAACTCGATGCCGCTCATCTGCGGCATCCGGTAGTCGGCGACGAGTACCGCTACGGTGTCGCCACGGAGCTTGAGCTCCTTGAGGGTCGCCAAGGCGTCGGGGCCACTCTCGGCGCGCACGATTCGGTAGCGCTCGCCGTAGTGGCGGCGCAGGTCTCTTGCCACCGCGCGCGACACCGCTGGATCGTCGTCCACGGTCAGGATCGCAGGGTTGCGGGGCTGGGAAGCAGGTCCAGTCATCACCACCAATTATGCGCTGGTCGTCCACCGGATATCGGCTCAACCGCGAGGCTCTAAGCGAACACCGGTGTGGGGAATCGGACGATTTTGGGGAGGGCTCAAGAGCGGGTACTATTGACCAACGGTGCGGCATCCGCGCCGGCTCTTGCGTGCCCTGTCCTGGAATTTTACCAATCCGGCTCACGTTTTGTAGTCGGAGGCGGCGCTTGCGGCGCCAGACAGGGAATTACGGAGGACATGGCTAAAAAAGACGGTGCCATCGAGGTCGAGGGCCGCGTGGTCGAGCCCCTGCCCAATGCGATGTTTCGCATTGAGTTGGAGAACGGTCACAAGGTGCTCGCGCACATCAGCGGCAAGATGCGGCAGCACTACATTCGCATCCTGCCCGAGGACCGCGTCGTAGTGGAGTTGTCTCCGTACGACCTTTCCCGGGGCCGCATCGTTTACCGCTACAAATAACCAGAAAAAGAACAGGATCGAATCGCCGTGAAGGTGAACCCGAGCGTCAAGCCCATCTGCGACAAGTGCAGGGTGATCCGTCGGCATCGGCGGGTCATGGTGATCTGCTCCGACCCACGCCACAAGCAGCGTCAAGGCTGATTGCGGCGACGGGACGCCTGCGCAATGCGCAGAAAGCTCGAACGCAGTTCGCAGCAACACAACTGAATGACGACTTCCCAGTACCACTGAGCGGATAGGCCGCTCAGCACGCCCGGCACGGAGGCCGGGCCCCGTTCAAGAGCCTTCGGGCTGGCGGGAACGGACTGGGAACAGACCTCCGAACAGCAGAAGGAAATTACTGCCTGATGGCACGTCTAATGGGCGTCGATCTCCCGCGTGACAAGCGCATGGAGATCGCGCTGACCTATATCTACGGCATCGGCCGTACCCGCTCCCAGGAGATTCTGTCGGCCACCGGCATCGACTTCGATCTGCGCACCAAGGACCTCAGCGATGAACAGGTCTCGCAGTTGCGCGAATACATCGAAGGCTCGTTGAAGGTGGAGGGCGATCTGCGCCGTGAGGTGCAGGCCGACATCCGTCGCAAGATCGAGATCGGCTGCTACCAGGGCCTGCGGCACCGTCGCGGTCTTCCGGTGCGTGGCCAGCGAACCAAGACCAACGCGCGCACCCGCAAGGGCCCGAAGCGCACCATCGCCGGCAAGAAGAAGGCCAGGTAACTAAATGGCACCGACTAAGAAGAGCGGCGGAACAGCGTCTGGCCCCAAGAAAGGCCAGAAGACTCGCCGCAAGGAAAAGAAGAACGTTCCGCACGGCGCTGCCCACATCAAGAGCACGTTCAACAACACGATCGTGTCCATCACCGACCAGCAGGGCAACGTCATCGCCTGGGCGTCGTCGGGACACGTCGGGTTCAAGGGTTCGCGCAAGTCGACGCCGTTCGCCGCGCAGCTGGCCGCTGAGAACGCTGCCCGCAAGGCGCAGGAGCATGGCGTGAAGAAGGTCGACGTCTTCGTGAAGGGCCCGGGTTCGGGTCGCGAGACCGCGATCCGTTCCCTGCAGGCTGCCGGCCTCGAGGTTGGCGCCATTTCCGACGTCACGCCGCAGCCGCACAACGGCTGCCGTCCGCCCAAACGGCGCCGGGTCTAGAGGAGATAGAGAAATGGCTCGTTACACAGGACCCGTCACCCGCAAGTCACGCCGTCTCGGCGTCGACCTGGTCGGCGGAGATCAGTCCTTCGAGAAGCGCCCCTACCCGCCTGGCCAGCACGGCCGCGCGCGGATCAAGGAGAGCGAATACCGCACGCAGCTGCAGGAGAAGCAGAAGGCTCGCTTCACCTACGGCGTCATGGAGAAGCAGTTCCGTCTCTACTACGAAGAGGCCAACCGCCACGCGGGCAAGACGGGTGAGAACCTGCTCCAGATCCTGGAGAGTCGTCTCGACAACGTCGTATACCGCACCGGGCTCGCCCGCACGCGCCGGATGGCACGTCAGCTGGTCAGCCACGGGCACTTCACCGTCAACGGCGTGAAGGTCGACATTCCCAGCTACCGGGTCTCGCAGTACGACATCATCGACATCCGCGAGAAGTCGCTGAACACGCTGCCGTTCGAGCTCTCCCGGCAGACGGCGGGCGATCGCCCGATCCCGGGCTGGCTGCAGGTCGTCGGGGAGCGTCAGCGCATCCTCGTTCACCAGCTTCCCGAGCGCGCACAGATCCAGGTGCCGCTCGCCGAGCAGCTGATCGTCGAGTTCTACTCGAAGTAACGCGTGCTGTCCTTCTGTAAGCCTGCGGCCTGCGGCCTACAGCCACCTACCGGCATCAAATAGCGGATGTCGAGAAGGAGATAGAGAAACACCATGCTGATCTCTCAGCGCCCCACCCTGTCCGAAGAGAGCCTCGCCGAGAACCGGTCCAAGTTCGTCATCGAGCCCCTGGAGCCCGGATTCGGCTACACCCTGGGTAACTCGCTTCGGCGCACGCTGCTGTCGTCGATCCCCGGCGCAGCGGTCACCAGCATCCGCATCGACGGCGTGCTGCACGAATTCACCACCGTTCCCGGGGTGAAGGAAGACGTCACCGACATCATCCTGAACCTCAAGAGCCTGGTGGTTTCGTCCGAGGAGGACGAGCCGGTCACCATGTACCTGCGCAAGCAGGGCCCGGGTGCCGTCACCGCCGGTGACATCGTTCCGCCCGCGGGTGTGACGGTGCAGAACCCCGACATGCACATCGCCACCCTGAACGACAAGGGCAAGCTCGAGGTCGAGCTCGTCGTCGAGCGCGGCCGCGGTTACGTGCCCGCCGTGCAGAACAAGGCCTCGGGCGCTGAGATCGGCCGCATCCCGGTCGACTCGATCTACTCGCCGGTGCTGAAGGTCACCTACAAGGTGGAGGCCACCCGCGTCGAGCAGCGCACCGACTTCGACAAGCTGATCCTCGACGTCGAGACCAAGA
>NZ_JAVROT010000054.1:0-4366 GCF_032162605.1 Mycobacterium sp.
CTAGTGTGCTTTGGTCGGCCTCAGCGAACAAGCCGATAGAGAAGTTGAGCAAATTCATGACCGCAGCAGCAGAGACGTCGGCGATTGAATCGCGCGTCGGCCACTACTACCAGATAGACGACACCTACCTGGTAGGCCATGAGAAGGTACGCGAGTACGCCCGTGCAGTGCAGGACTATCACCCCGCACACTGGGAGGTCGCCGCCGCCGCGGAGTTGGGATACTCGGGCGTGGTGGCGCCGCTGACGTTTACGTCGATCCCGGCCATGGCAGCCAATCGGCACCTGTTCGAATCGGTGGTCGTCGGTTATGACATGTACCTGCAGACCGAAGAAGTCTTCGAGCAGCACCGCCCGATCGTGGCTGGCGACGAACTGCACACCGACGTCGAGTTGACGTCGGTGCGCAGGATCGCCGGCAGAGACCTGATCACCGTGACCAACACCTACACCGACACTGCCGGCGAGCGCGTGCACACCCTGCACACCACCGTCGTCGGCGTCACCGCCGAGGACGTCGATCCGGCGATCAGGCCCGCCGTGCAGAACGTGATGATGCACGACGTGAACATGCTCGGAGCCGACGAACCCGATGCCGCCTATCAGAAGACGGTGCGACCCGACGGCGAGGTTCGCATCGCTGAGGCAGGCACGACCCGCACGCCAGGGACGCCGTCCTTCGATGACGTGACGGTCGGCGATGAGCTACCGGTGCACCACGCCCGACTGTCCCGCGGCGACCTGGTGAACTATGCCGGCGTGGCCGGCGACGCCAACCCGATTCACTGGGACGAGGACATCGCCAAGCTGGCAGGGCTACCCGATGTGATCGCCCACGGAATGCTCACCATGGGTTTGGGTGCCGGATTCGCCTCGGCATGGTCGGGGGACCCCGGTGCGGTTACCCGCTACGCGGTGCGGCTGTCTCAGCCCGCGATCGTGTCGGCCACCGGCGGCGCCGACATCGAGTACAGCGGCCGGATCAAGTCGCTGGACCCGGTGACCCGCTCCGGTGTCGTCATCGTCGCCGCGAGGTCCGGGGGCCGGAAGATCTTCGGCCTGGCGACGTTGAATGTCCGCTTCCGCTGACCTGCGGCCCCGGTGCCGTCATCAAATGCGAAACCCGCCCATCTATAGCGAGAACGGACAGACCTGGTAGCTGTTGCAGGACATGAAAACAGGGACCCCTACCGGTAACCCGCCATGGCCCATGACTACAAGCGCAACGGGACCATCGACCTGTTCGCGGCGATGAACGTCACCACCGGCGAGGTATCGACCGACCAGCGACAGGGCCACACCGGTGCTGACGTGCTGCGGTTCTTCAAACAGATCGACGCCAGCGTCTCACGCGGGCTGGGCGCGCACGTCGTCCTGGATGATTGCGCCTGCAGGCCAACTGGCACGAGGGTGGACGGCACCACTCGATGATCGGAGACTGATGCTCAGGTCAAGAAGGCGGTAGTTGTCCGAGTTGTTGCAGGACGGAGTACAGGTTCGCTACTCCCCAGTGATCGGTGATCTTTCCGTCGCGAACCCGCATGGCGTCGACCGTTTCGAATTGGATGGTCTTGCCGGTGGGGGCGATGCCGAGAAAGTCGCCGAGGTGGGTGCCGTGGTAGGTCTTGTAGGTGGTGACGATGTCGGAATCGACGGTTTGCCAATGGATCTCGGGTCGGAAGTCGGGAAACGCTTCGCGCAGACGGTTGTATAGGACGCGAACGCCGGATTTGTCGGGCGTGGTGCCGGGTTGGGGGGTGTGGTCGACGAAGTCGTCGGCGAACAGTTCCTCGAACAGAGCGAAATCGCCTTGGCCCTGAACTTGTTCGGTGTTGCGGCGGACCACCGCCTTGACTGCTTCAGCTTCACTGTCAGGAGACGTCGTCACGTCCGGTGAATCTGGATTGGTCACTTAATGCCTGCCTTTCCGTCGACATTGTCGGTGAAGGCCCCTGCTAGCTTGGATGTCGTGGTCAGAAGGTCTGGGTGGCTCACTAAACGGGAAGCGCGGATCTGGCAGTCCTACCGAGATGTACGGCGAGAGCTGCAAGGGGCGTTCCAACTCGAGCTGTCCCGGGAGGAAGGCATGTCGGCGGCCGACTACGCCGTCATGGTGCCGTTGTCGGAGGCCCCGAACGGGCAATTGCGGACCAGAGATCTCGGGATCGCACTGGGGTGGGATCGCAGCCGCACCTCGCATCACGTCACCCGAATGGTCAAGCGAGGCCTGGTCGCTCGCGAGTTCTGCGAAGACGACGCGCGCGGTTCGGTGGTTGGCCTCACGCCCGCGGGCAGGGCGGCCATCGAGAAGGCCGCCCCCAACCACGTAGCGCTGGTTCGTCAGCTGTTTTTCGACCCCTTGTCCGATGATGAGCTTGACGCGTTGGGCGTGGTGCTGGACCGGATGCTGGCGGCGGTCCGTAAATACATTGCCGAACCGCCGCCGGAGTAAGGGGATGGCGGTGATCGGCGGCCCAACCGCGGTCGGGCGACGCGCACCGGCATCGAACGTCATGCGTGACGGGCTTGATGGTGTCCCGGCATGATGCGCAGGACGCGTTTGCCACTGACGTGGCGGGTGCCGGCTGCGCGAATGGCTCAACGCCGGCTACCCGCCACAACGAGCCGACGCATTTGCCCAGCTATTCGACGAACGCCGCCGGCTGGGGCATTCAACGGTCGACCTGTCGACCCATCAACGCTTCGGGATTGCACCTACAACCTTCGCGCACTTCGCCAGACGCAACGCGCCGATATTCCGCGGAGACACCGAATACCGCGTCACCCCCGTCTAACGAAACCAGAACGGACTGCTCGCGCCGGCCGTCACGTTGTCGCGGGCCCACCAAACTTCTCACGGTGTTCGAAGTGAACCCGTCCATGACCCAAGGATTGCGGCGTGACCAACGAAGAAGCCGGCGTCCTCGTCATCTTCTCAACGCTCAAACGCGCGGCAGGGGCGCTCGAAATCATCTCAGGCTGACCAGCTCCGCACGGCAGTGCTGCCATCGGGCTGTAGTCCTGTAAGGCGCAAGTGGAGGAGAGCATGTGATCACGGCGCTGAATGAACTCGAGGTCATCACCTTGTTCGTGGAGGACTTACCGGCGGTGAAGGCCTTCTACACCGACGTATTCGGCCTGGAGGTGATCTCCGAGGACGACGAGTCCGCGGTGCTCAAGCTCAAGAACGTGATGATCATGGTCATCTCCCGTCGCTTCGCTCGCCCGAACCTGCTGGTGGTGTTCGAGGCACACGACCTGATTGCGCCGGCCTCCGTGGCCGCGGCTGGCATCGGCGTCCGTTCGCTGCTGACCGTCAACGTCAGGAACGCGGACACAGTGATCTCCGAACTTGAGCAGCACGGTGTGAAGATGATCAATGGCCCGGTGGATCAGCGGTGGGGCCGACGTACCGCCGCGTTCGCCGACCCCGCCGGGCACGTCTGGGAGATCGCACAGGTGCTGTCCGATCCTTAGCCGAAGCCAACGAATCTGGAGCAGTCGAACTCATCTTTCCCGCATTAAGGCCCTTCACGACCAGGCACTCGGCCGTACCCAAGGCCGGGTCCCAGATTGTCTTGTCGGACCAGTCGAATAGGACCGGGCGACGCCGGGCCGAGATGGCGGCTGCCCGCTCGCACAGCCATGCCCGCGGCAGCCAGCTCTTCCACCATCTGTCTGCCCGCCTTGCCGGTCGCACCTGTCACCAAAACATCCATACGCCAGTCGCCGTTTCCATTCCTACGTCCGCACGGTCACGGAGCGGGGTGCTCTGGTGCACCCGCTCCGAGTGGGATATGGGCCGGCGCCTTTGGGCGCCGGCGGAGCTCATCGATTCAGCTGCTTCATCGCCTCGACCAGCTGAGGGTCGTCAGACTGGAGGCGGCCGGCAAACCCCGCGTTCTCCAGCGGGTAGTGGTTCATCAGGATCAGCGTCTCCGCGGTGTTGGCGATGCCGTCGTAGGCCCGGCCGACAGCGGTGAGGATCTTTTCGGCCATCTTTCGCTTCGCGTCGATACTGAACAGTTCCGGTGCCTCGAGAAAACACACCGGTCTGATGGCCTCGGCACCCAGCCGGCCGTCCTGCGCGACGTTGTCGGCCGGGTATTCCCGCAGCCAGATTCGCACGTCGGGAATGTGGTAGGCCTCGTCGATCGCGGCGATGATGTCTTGAAGTTGAAGATCGGCGTGCCGTGGCTCGGCATGACCAGCAGTCGGATCCTGACCATCATCTCTGCGACGCGGGCGGTGCTGATGCCGCCGAGGTCGACGACATCGAGCCAGCCGAACGACATCAGCAGCTCGGCGCCGCGTCGAAGAATCACCGCCCTGTGCCCGGGGTGAAACGCGCGCCTGGGCTCGCGCTC
>NZ_JAVROT010000055.1:0-4450 GCF_032162605.1 Mycobacterium sp.
CTGATGGATCTCATTGATCAACGAGGTCAGGACATAACGCTCGGCCTCGTCGCCGTGCTCCTCCAGTAC
This sequence comes from Mycobacterium sp., assembly GCF_032162605.1. Classification (GTDB taxonomy): domain Bacteria; phylum Actinomycetota; class Actinomycetes; order Mycobacteriales; family Mycobacteriaceae; genus Mycobacterium. The sequence goes on from NZ_JAVROT010000055.1 coordinate 70, forward strand.
CTCGCCGAGCTCGGTCGCCAGCGTGGGCGTCACCGCGCGGATGGCCTCGATCAGATGGCACAGGAACCAGGCGACATTGTTGTCGTCGTGGTCGACGGTCAACCAGGCCACCGCGACGCCTTCGGCGGTCAGCTGCTTCGCCCACTGGGCGGCAAGCGTGCTCTTCCCGAAGCCGGTTGGACCGTGGATCACCGTGAGCTTCTTGTCCTGTTCTCCTCGTAGGACGTCGATCAGCCGCGCGCGGTCGACCAACGCCTTCGTCGACACCGGTAGCTGGAACCGGGTTGCCGGCGTCGGGGGCGTCACCATCCGCGCTGGGTAGCTACCGGATGGCGTGCCCGGCGACCGAGTGGGGTTGTACCGGACCGTCGGCGCAGCTATCGGCACGGGCATGTCGTCGACCGGCAAGCCGTGCCGTCGCTGCACGTCGCGCAACTGCTCCCCGAAGGCCTTCGCGGTCGCCGGGCGGTCCTCGATATCGCGCGACATCGCCTGCTCGATTACCGCGCAAACGTCGGTAGGCAGGCCGGAGTCCCGCAGGCTCGGCATCGGGTGCTTGGTGATCCGCAGGAACTGGGTCACCATTTGCTCGCCTTTGCGGCGCTCGAATACCGCGTGGCCCGTGCCGGCGCAGAACAGCGTCGACGCCAGGCTGTAGACATCGGAGCTCACGTCGGGTTGTTGCCCGAGCAGCACCTCCGGGGCGGTATACGCCGGCGAACCCATGACCGCGCCGTCCGCGGTCTCGAACCCGCCGATAATGCGGGCGATCCCGAAATCCGTCAGCTGCGGCTCGCCGTACTCGGTGAGCAGGATGTTCGCCGGTTTGACGTCGCGATGCAGCGTCTGGCGTCGGTGCGTGGTTTCCAACGCGCCCGCGACCTTCACCCCGATGTGCAGCGCGTCGGCCCAACCGACCGGCCCGTTGTCGTGGATCTTCGCCTCCAACGAACCGTGCGGGTGGTACTGCATCACGATGTAGGGCCGGCCGGTGGCGGTGGTCCCGACCTGGAAGATGTTGACGATGTGCGGATGCCCGGACAACTTCCCCATCGCCACCTGCTCACGCACGAACCGCTCCAGGTTGTCGGGCTCCAGATCCGCGGTCAGCACCTTCACCGCGACGGTGCGATCCAATGCGCGTTGGCTGCACCGATACACCACGCCGAACCCGCCGCGGCCGATCTCCTTGGGATCCTCGAAGCCGGCAGCCGCCAACTCCGCCGGGATCCCGGCGTGCATATCCCCCTGCGTCGGCAGCGGGTCGCTCTTTGCCATCGGTCGTCTCGATATCACCCGCGCCACGGCCGCGCCATGGCCACCTGACCTGAGCATATACCGATCTGCCGCACGCCGACGGCCGATGAGTGGGCTTGGATGTGGGCCGCACGCAAGTTGCGGTGGTCGCTGAATCCGAACCGTCCGATCACGTCGGTCAACAACGCTCCGGTGGGCACCTCGACGACGCATCGCTTGTTCAACGCGCCCGACAGCGTGACGAGCATGGAGCCTGGTTGTGTCCGGTCACCGATCGAGCGGAACCATTCGGCTCCGTACCGGGCGATCAGGGCGACGTGGGCCAGTGTCTCGACGTTGTTGATCAGCGTGGGTCGGCCCCGCACACCGGATGCGGTGGTGAGGAGCTTGCGGTCGCGGGGGAGTGCCGGACCGCCCTCGATGCGCCTGACGACCGCCGACTCCTCGCCCGAGATGAACGTGTCGGGAGCCTCGACGGCGGCTACTCGCCGTCTCAGTCCACGAGGTTGAGACAGGAGGGTAGTAAATTGCCGAACGATGCTCGGGGCGGCGTCGTCAGGGGCGCGGCGCAGTGAGAATCGGTGGTTGACGGTGCGCCCACCGAGGCGACCGTTAGTGGCCACCCTCGGTCTGTCGGATCTGCTCGGCGACGTCTGCTGTCGCGAGGTTGGCGGCGAGAAAGTCCGGGGTGCGGGGCAAGCTCAGGTGTAGCTGCGAGAGGGTGCAGATGCGTGCTTCGCCGTGGCTTATTTCGAAGTCCAACGCGTGACCGCCCTCGCTGTGGTTGTCGTCGAGGAAGTGGAGGTGGTAGCCCGCCACTGAGATTCCCTGGTCGTAGTCGGGCATGCGGAAACCGGCGAGGGTGCCGGTCAGATCCGAGCGTTGGCTCTCGGCCTGACCTTGGGTGGCCTCGATCAAGGGCGGGTAGGGCAGGGTTTGGGCCATTACCGTGCGCGTGCTCAGTTGGGTGAATCGCGCATGGATTTGGATGGCGTACATGAGGTTTTCGCTGCCGACGAGACGGTCGATCTGGGTGATGGCGTCGGCTCGGTTCGTTGGCAGCGTGAACGCGAGGGTGTGATCGGCTCGGAAGCGCGTGACCGCCGCAAAGGGTGTGCGTTCGGTGGCCGCGGCCACTGTTGCGCTGCCGTCGGCCCGCAAGTGGTAGCAGACGCCGTCCAGGATGACCATCTCACCGTCTAGGCGGTTGAAGGTGCCCAGCCCGAAGTCGCCGTGGCGCAGGATTTCTGCGATGGTGACGTCGCCGTCGTAGACACCGTCGAGCAGGGCGCCGATGGTGGACGACTGATAGAGCTCCCTATCTCCACCGGTGTCGTGGCGGACCTGGGCGCTGCGGTATGGGTGGGTGATCATGGCCGTGGCCCAGTGCCGGAATCGGTCGTGGGCTGCCTGGCGCGGAGTGCTCATTTTCAAACCGCGTTCATGCTCCGACGGAACGTGGACGTGCGACGGCTGCCGTTGCGCGGCCCCTTACCAGTCATTGGTCGTCATTTCGGCACTCCTCGGATGGATTGATGCGTGGTGGTCATTGTGGCCTGTTGCTCGGTATGTGACCGGCGTTGTGCCCTTGTCAGTCGTGGGTGTGGTCCACTTCTGGGCCTGGGTGATCCACATCAGATAGCCCAGTGCCGGTAGCACCATTACCGCGGCGAGCGCGACGACGACGAGAAGTGCGGTGAGGGTGGTGCGCGCGCCCGGCCGATCACGCCGGCCATGAAGGCCGCGTTCTGCTCGTGCCTGCACACCACAACCTGCGGGCCCCCGTCGGCCAGCACATCGAAGACCGCGTCGATCTTCGCCCCGGGCACGCCGAAGACGTAGTCCACACCGTGCGCGGTCAGGGCCTCCACCAACCGCTTCGCGCTTCGCACCGGCTGCGCTGCCACGTCGGTCATGCGTCGGCCAGGAAGCTCACGAGGTGGGCGGTCACCTCGTCGGGTCGTTCCTCCTGGGGCAGATGCCAGCAGTCAGGAACCGCGACCGTGCGCAGATCTGGGGCGATCTGAGCCCAAATGGCTCTAACGTCATAGGCTTTGCCCACCCATTCGAAGTCCGCGCCCCACAGCGCAAGCACCGGGCACCCCACCTTGACGTCTTGGTCTTCGGTGTCCTGCGCGACGTCTTCTGCGCCCGCGCGGTAGTCGCTGCAGGCGCCCATGACCGCGCCCGGTTGCTGGTAGGCGCGCACGTATTCCGTGATGTCGTCGGGCGTCATCAGTTGCGGGTTGTGGGACCACTGGCTGAAGAAGTGGCGCAACCAGATTTCCTCACGTCCCGTAATCAGGGCTTCGGGCAGATTCGGCAGGGCGTTGAACAGAAACCACCACTGTCCGCGGGCGAGTGGGCCGTCGAGCGTCTCAAAAAGCACGCGGGTGGGAATGTTGTCGAGCACCGCGAGCCGCTCGACGAAGTCGGGGTGATCCTTGGCCAGGCGTAAGGCCACCCGGGCGCCCCGGTCGTGCCCGATGACGGCGGCGCGGTCGTGTCCCAGGGCGCCCATCAGTGCACGGATGTCGTTGGCCATGGTGCGTTTGTCGTAGCCGGTGTATGGCTTCTCGGTGTAGCCATAGCCACGAAGATCGGGTGCGATGACGGTGTAAGACTGTGCAAGCACGGGGATCTGATGCCGCCAGGCGTACCAGAACTCCGGAAAGCCGTGCAGCAGAACCACCGGCGGCCCTTGCCCGGCGGTCACGTAGTGCTGATCCAGGCCGTTAGCCGTCAAGCGGTGATGGGTGACGTCAACTGTGTCCATAGCTACTCCCTGAAGTTCTTTGTGCAACCGGCTAACCCGGCTGATCCGACTGCTACCTTCCAGACAACCCACGCTCGGTCATCCGAAGTTCGAACGGAATCTCGACAGATATAGCGGTCCCGTTTCCGACCTGACTGGAGATGTGCATGTGGCCGCCGAGTGCCTCGACTCGGTCCATCAGGCCGGTAAGTCCTGACCCCTTGCCCATATCGGCTCCGCCCATTCCGTCATCTCGAACCTCGAGACGAAGCTTCGCCACGTCGGTTTCGGTGTACACACTCACCTGGGATGCGTGTGCGTGCTTCGCAGCGTTCGTGAGCGCTTCGGCAACGACGTAGTAGGCGGCAA
>NZ_JAVROT010000056.1:0-32469 GCF_032162605.1 Mycobacterium sp.
CCGCAGCCGCAGCCGCAGCCGAACGAGCAGCCGAAGAAGCCGAACAAGCAACCCCCGACACCACCCCACCGTTCTAGCGTCCGGGCCGTTGATTCGAATCGAGCTCGAAGGTCACCCATCTGAGACTGTCGCAGTCAGTGGTGCTTCGGGTGTTGCCAACTACCGCAGGCGAACTGACGACTCAGGGTACTAGTCGTGCAACGCGCCCGCGGTGGCGCGGGCTGCGGCAAGGACCGCCGTCCCGGCTGCGGCCATCGGCTCCGTCGACCGCAGGCTGCGGCACAGCACGAAGGCTCCTTCCAAGGCACCCAGCGCAGCGAGCGCCAGCCGGCGGCAGTCCTCGTCGTCAAGGCCTGCGCTAGCGAACCAGTGCGCCAACAACGCGGTCCAGTCCTCGAAGACCTCGGCGGTGGCGGCTCGCAGGCGGTCGTTCGTGCTCGCCACCTCCAACGCGATCGTCTCGATCGAGCATGCCTCCGCGTAGTCCGTCGCTGCGAGCAGGGCTCCCGCGGCTTCGAACACGCCGGGGATGCCGTCGATCGGATCCGTTGCGGCCGAAAGCTGTTCGCCGACGAGCCGTGCGTACCGAACCCCCTCGGCGCGGATCACCTCTTCGCTGATCTGCTCCTTGCCCCCTGGGAAGTGGTGGTAGATCGACCCGAAGGCAGCGTTCGCCGCAGCCGCGATCTGTTTCAGCCCGGACGCGGGCATGCCCTGCCTGCGGTACAACTCGGCGGCCGCCAGGAGAATCCGCTCGCGCGTGTCCGGTTGTGCCATCGGTCGACTCCCGTCCCTTGCCCCGCGGTCAGCGTCGAGTGTAGCGTGCGACTAACTAGAACGATCTATCTAGGAGTGGTTCGTTGACCTCTGTACACGTGCCGGCGGGACCGATTCACTACGAAGACACGGGCGGCGCCGGGCCTGTCATCGTCTTCACCCACGGCCTGCTTATGACCGGGACGGTGTGGCGCGACGTGATTCCACTACTGGACACCTACCGGTGCATCACGCCGACGCTGCCGCTCGGCGCGCATCCGGAGCCGATGAATGCGGACGCCGATCTCACCCAACTCGGCGTGGCCCGCATCCTGGCCGACTTCCTCGACGCGTTGGATCTCGAGGAGGTAACGCTGGTGCTGAACGATTGGGGCGGTGGTCAATTCATCGTCACCGACGGACGGGATGGACGCGTCGCCCGACTCGTCCTGGCATCGTGCGAGGCCTTCGACAACTTCCCACCGAAACCCGCGCGACCGGCGGCATGGGTGTGCAGGCTTCCCGGCGGAGGTTGGGTGCTGTCGAAGATGCTGCACACCAAGTTCTTCCGACACAACCGCAGGACGTACGGCGGACTGAGCCAACGCGGCATCCCCGACAGCGTCTACGACGAATGGTTCCGTCCCGCGACGCAGAATCCCCTGGTCCGTCGCGACCTGGTCAAGTTCGCGACCGGCACGCCTGCGCGTCGGATCCTGCTCGACTGGGCCGGTCACCTCTCCCGCTTCACCCGTCCGGTGCTGATCGTGTGGGCACGCGACGACTTGATGATGCCGCTCGCCCACGCCCACCGGCTGGCCGAGACGTTCGACGACGCGACACTCGTCGAGGTGGACGACTCCTGGACGCTGATTCCCGTGGACCAGCCGCGACTGTTCGCCGACACCCTGCGCCGCTTCATCGGATCCGAGAAGTAGCTACTCCCCGGCGAGTTGGAACTCGATCATCGCGGCCACGGTTTCGACGGCATCCCGTAGCACATCGAGCCTGGCAGCCGCGGTCGGCGCCTCCAGCACCGAGTACCGATCCGCCTGGCCCATCGGTACCCGCGACGCCAACGCATACAGGCGCCTTCCCGCGTCGTCGCCGGGCTCCGGCTCGCCGAGCAGCCGGCCGCGCGGTGGCAGCGTCGCGCTCTGTGCCGCCGCGATCCGCTCGAACACCTCCATCACCCGGTCCTCGACGACACCGATGTCCCCGCCCGTCACGGTCATCCCCGGTTCGTCCGGCCATGGCTCCACGTCGGCTCTCGGATACGGGTCGTCCTCGAGCCACGCCGTCACCCGGATACGTTCTCGCATCTCGCATTCGAGTAGGTAGAGTCCATCACCCAAGTCCTGGCACTCCATGATGTGCGCCATCGAACCGACGTCGCACCGCGTATCCTCGCCACCGACCTCACGCCCTGCGGCGATCAGCACGACACCGAATTCCATTGCATCGCTGAGGCATTCGCGGACCAGCGCACCGTAGCGCGGCTCGAAGATGCGCAACGGCAGCTGTTCGCCCGGCAGTCGCACGGACTCCAACGGGAACATCGGTGTTATGGCCACGATTCGGAGTTCCCCATGTCGCCGCGCTCGAACCTAGAGAACCAACTCGGCGATCAGCGCATCGACGACCGCCCTCAGGTCCCCGTCGTGTTCCTCGGCGACCCGGCGCTGCCGTTGGTAGGACCCGCCGGACTGATAGATGCTCGACACCTGGGCCAGCTCGTCGGCGCAGCCCAGCGACTTCGCGACCGGCTCGAGCCGGTTCAGTATCTCGTCGAGGTCCTCGGTGACCAGCCGTTCGTTGCTGTCCTCGTCCAGGATGATCACCGCATCGAGGCCGTATCGCGCTGCGCGCCACTTGTTCTCCTGCACGTGCCAGGGCGGCATGGTCGGCAGATGCTCACCTGCATCGAGGCGACGGTCCAGGTCGACGATCAGGCAGTGCGTCAGCGCGACGAGCGCGCCCAGCTCGGCGACATTGGAGACGCCGTCGAAGATCCGCACTTCGACGGTGCCGAGATGAGGCGAAGGGCGGATGTCCCAACGGATCTCGTTCATGTGATCGATGATGCCGGTCTTCTTCTGATCGTGAACGAACTGCTCGAACTGCGACCACTCCTGGAAGTGGAACGGCAGACCCGCCGTCGGCAGCTGCTGGAACATCATGGCGCGGTTACTGGCATATCCGGTGTCACCGCCGTCCCAGTAGGGCGACGACGCGGACAGCGCGAGCAGATGTGGGTACTGGTCGAGAAGGGACGTGATGATCGGCATCACCTTGTGTGCGGAAGAGACCCCGACGTGCACGTGCACGCCCCAGATGAGCATCTGTCGACCCCACCACTGGGTCCGCTTGATCAGCTCGGCGTAGCGAGGCGCATCTGTCAGCTGCTCAGCCGACCACTTCGCGAAGGGATGAGTTCCCGCGCAGAACAACTCCATGCCGCGGTCGCGAACGATCCGGCGGGTGGGCCCCAGCGTGGCGCGCAGGTCGTCCATCGCTTCGGCGGAGTTGTCGCAGATGCCGGTGACGACCTCGACGGTGTTGCGCAGCAATTCCTTGTGCACATGCGGACTTTCGCCGATCTCGGCGATCACCCCGGCCGCTTCGTTGCTCAGCTCACGTGTCTCGGGGTCGACGAGGGCGAACTCCCACTCGACGCCGATCGTCTGTCGGGGTGAACCGGCGAAGTCGATCCGCTGAGGTCTCTGGGTGGCTGCTGCCTTACTGAGGGGATATGACACCGCACGCCACCCGCTTGCCGGCATCACCGGTGGCCATCGTGGTTTCGTCGGGGCCGGGCGTGCCGTTGACCTGCTGGTAGCGTTCCGGCGGGATGTTGGCGAAGTTGTCGGCCTTCTCGTGGATGATGATGGCCGTCTTCTGGCCTGCGAGCAGGTCCGCCGCGGTGAAGGAGTCGGTGGTGGTCACCAGGGAAGCCGAACCGTCGCCACGCACCTGCAGGGACGCCAGGTCGCCACTGGCCGGATGCGCGGTGTGGCCGGCCACCTGGAAGTGCGCACCTGCGGAGTTGAAGTCGGCAGGCGCCCCGCCGGTCGGCGCGACGGAGGCTGGCTCGCACTTGCCCACCGAATGGATGTGCAGGCCGTGGAAGCCCGGGGCCAGCTGGCCGGCCGCGGTGGTCTTCACCGTGATGGTTGCGAAGCCGCCCGAGAAGACGAACTGAGCGGACGCGACGGACGTGCCGTCTGCCGTCTTGATGTCGGCGGTCAGCGTCTCACCCGTGGGCGCCGTCGGTGCTCCGCCTTCGGCTTGCTGACCCGGCGCGGCCGACGGCGGCGGCGAACCAGTCCACACCGACGGCGTGGTACCGGGCTGCGTGGCGACCGGCTCGTTGGGGGAGCAGGCGCTCGCGATCGGAACGATGAGTGCCGCGGCGGCGAGGAAGCGAATCGGGGCAGAGATCGGCATGTCAAAGAGCCTAACTGGTGACGGCCACGATCACGCCGGGTGGCTGGTCTGCGACGGCCGGAGTTCTGGGTTCCACGGGCGCTTGGAGCAGAGCACCGATCTCGTCGGCGGCATCCTTCTCACCCGGCGCCTCGCCGAAGTACACGGTCGTGGCGGTCACGTCCGCGAGAGTGAGGTTTCCGGTTTCGGCGACGTCCCATTCGGCGTCGCGCAGGCGGGTCGCCGTTTCCTCGGCCAGACCGGCCACGTCGGAGAGGTTGTAGACCCGCACCTCGGGCTTTGCCGCAGCTGGCTGCGAGGATTCCGCCCTCGAGGTGGCGGCCGTCGTGACGGTGGTGGCCGAGCTCGACGAGCTGCTGTCGGTGTCGTCGCCGGAGCCGATGGCCTGGAACCCGACCAGCAGAAAGATCACACCGAGGAAGAGCAACACCATGACCATGGCGCGCAGGGGCAACCCGGAGGACTCTCGTTGATTCATCGCACTCACTGTATCGAGACGGGGTCTCGGGGTGAAAACCTCAGGTACCGATCACGTCACGTCGAAGCCGAGCCGGCGGGCCGCACGTGCCTTCTGGCGGCTGGCTCGGAGCCGACGCAGACGCTTGACCAGCATGGGATCGGCCGCGAGCGCTTCCGGGCGGTCGACCAGCGCGTTGAGGACCTGGTAGTAGCGCGTCGCCGACATCGAGAACAATTCCTTGATGGCGTCTTCCTTGGACCCTGCGTACTTCCACCACTGCCGCTCGAACGCGAGAATGTCGTGTTCACGGCGGGTCAGACCGTCGGCGAGGGCCGCGTCGTCCCCGGACTTTTCAGTCCGTGCAATGGCGCCGTCCATTTGCTCTGTGGACCCTTCCAGCAGTCAAGACATTCCGGTGGTGACGGCCCACATTCAACCACGGCCGACGGAGTAGAGCCGTGAGCCTGCCCGCGAGTCGGCTGACTTAAGCGTGCCCACTAATCTTCCTGCATGGCCGTAGTACCCATCCGCATCGTGGGAGATCCCATCCTGCACACCACGATCAGTCCCATCCCGGTTGGCGACGGCGGTTCGCTCCCTCCCGAGCTCGCGGAACTGATCGCGAATTTGTACGAAACGATGGACGCCGCCCACGGTGTCGGCTTGGCCGCCAATCAGATCGGCGTTTCCCAGCGCGTGTTCGTCTACGACTGCGCCGATGAGCGGGGCCGCCCGACCCGTCGCCGCGGCGTCGTCGTCAACCCGGTCCTCGAGACCTCCGAGGTGCCGGAGACGATGCCCGATCCCGACGACGACGACGAGGGCTGCCTGTCAGTGCCCGGCGAATCGTTCCCGACGGGACGGGCCAGTTGGGCTCGCGTCACGGGGTTGGACGCCGACGGCACACCGATCACGCTGGAGGGCTCCGGGCTGTTTGCTCGCATGCTCCAGCACGAGACCGGTCACCTCGACGGGTTTCTCTATCTCGACCGGTTGATCGGTCGGCACGCGCGCGCGGCGAAGCGCACCGTGAAGTCCAACGGCTGGGGCATACCGGATCTCTCGTGGACCCCCGGCGAGGATCCCGATCCGTTCGGGCACTAGTGCCTGAGCTGCCCGCGGTCGGCACCCGCGTCAGCCTGCGGTACCGCCTGCCCGCCGGGTCGGTGCCGCCGCTGAGCGACGTCGTCGGGGATCTGCTCGACGTCGGCCCCACGCTGCGGGTCCGCGACAAGCGTGGTGACGTGGTCGCCGTCGCCGCGGTCGACGTGGTGTCGATCAGGCCGTTGTCGGCCATGCCGGTGCGCACGTCCGAGATCCGCAACCTGGAGCATGCCGCCGCGCTCGCGTGGCCCGGCGTCGAGCAGCAGTGGATCGACGGGTGGCTGCTGCGGTTCGGCCACGGCAGCACCAGGCGCGGGAACTCCGCCGTGCCGCTGCTGCCATGGCCTCGTCCAGACCTCAGTGCGATCGTGGACTGGTACGCCGCTCGAGGGGCATCGCCGCTGATCGCCGCACCGGACCGGCTGTTCCGCGTACCACCCGGCCAACCGACCGACGGTGAGAACATCGTGATGGCAAGGCAATTGACCGGCCTCGTGGCGCCAGATGCGCCGAACGTCGCGCTGACGTCCCGGCCGGATGACGACTGGTTGGCCGTACATCCCCGCGGTGTGCCGATCGACGTCCTGACCGCGGTCGTCGACGGTGAGGTAACGTTCGCGAGCTTGGCTGGTGCCGCGGTGGGACGGGGCGCCGTCACCGTGGCACCCGACGGCACGCGGTGGGCAGGACTGTCGTCGGTGCACGTCGCCGACGGAGCCCGTCGCCGCGGCCTGGCCCGCGCGCTATGTGAGGCCCTTCTGGAGTGGGCCGTCGAACGCGGCGCCACCCGCGCCTACGTGCAGGTGCTCACCGACAACGCCGCGGCGACAACGCTCTACGAGGCGATGGGCTTCGGCGTGCATCACCGCTCGCGGTACCTGTCGCTAGGGTGAACCACGTGCGACTGGCCACCTGGAACGTCAACTCGATCCGCTCCCGCATCGACAGGGTTACCGACTGGCTGCAGCGCGGCGACGTCGACGTGCTCGCGATGCAGGAAACGAAGTGCACCGACGTCCAGTTCCCGACGATGCCGTTCGCGGCGCTCGGCTACGACGTCGTCCACTACGGACACAACCAGTGGAACGGGGTCGCGATCGCGTCGCGCGTCGGCCTCGACGACGTCCAGATGGGCTTCGGCGGGCAGCCGGCGTTCAATGACGCGGACGAGGCCAGGGCGATCGGTGCGACCTGCGGCGGGGTGCGGGTCTGGAGCCTGTACGTGCCCAACGGCCGCACCATCGGGGACCCGCACTACGCCTACAAGCTGGAATGGCTTGCCGCATTGCGGAATACCGCTTCTGACTTGCTGACGGACGACGACACTGCGCCGATCGCGCTCGTCGGGGACTGGAACATCGCCCCCACCGACGAGGATGTCTGGGACGTCGAGTTCTTCCGCGGCAGCACCCACGTGACCGAGCCCGAACGGGCGGCGTTCAACGCGTTCGCCGACGCACGGTTCACCGACGTGGTCAGACCGTTCACGCCGGGCCCTGGCGTGTACACGTACTGGGACTACACCCAACTGAGGTTCCCCAAGAAGCAGGGCATGCGCATCGACTTCATCCTCGGCTCACCGGCGCTGGCCTCGCGCGTCACGCATGCCGAAATCGTCCGCGACGAACGCAAGCCCGGCAAGAAGGGCACACCGGCGCCCAGCGATCACGCACCGGTGCTGGTCGATCTGAGCGCTAACGCTTGACGCCGATGGTGATCAGATCCGATACGGCCTGAGTCCACCAGGGCCTGCGAACCCGGCGCTGATCACTGACGGTGAACCCCGCCTCCTCGAACAGGGCGTATACCCGGTCCGGTGACGGATTGTGGGCTGGCGCCCACGTGGCTGCGGCGAACAGCTGCACCGGTAGGAGCTGGCGGGGACTGATCGTCGCGACGGCTACCACTCCGCCGGGCGCGAGTACGCGATGGAAGTCGCGCAACGCGGCCGGTTGATCGAAGAAGTGGAACGCCGAGGTGGTGACGACGGCGTCGAGGAATTCATCGGCGAACGGCAGTTGTTCGGCAGGCGCCTTCTTCCAGGACACCGACGACGACCGCCGCCGGGCCTGTGCGAGCATGCCGTCCGACATGTCGACCCCGTAGACCTCTTCGGGGAGCAACTCATCGGCTATCCGCGACGCGAGAATGCCGGTTCCGCAGGCGATGTCGGCCACCCGCCGCGATCCGCGGGACCGCAGTGCGGCGATCACCTCGTCTTGGGCAGGCTGGTAGACGAGCCGTTGCAGGCACCGCTGGTCGTACGCGGGTGCGGCGAGACTCCAGAACCGCGTGATCGAATCGTTGAGCGTTCTGCGCTGCAGGCTTCGCGCCTGCCCTCCGGACGTCGTCATGCCATCCACAGTAGAGATGAGCGGCTAAGGCGACGGTTTGGGCCGAATCGGCGTGTGGTGACCTGCGGCCAGCCACCACTGCCCATCACGCCTGACAAGGACGAACGTCGCCATCTCGGAGAACCTCCTCGGATCGGTGTCCGCGACCGGCGTCCCGTCCTCGCCCATGGCGACCCGTCGCACCTGCGCCACCGCGACCTCGGGTGCGGGTGCACCGACCCGCACGGTCTCATACCGGGACGACGCACCTCCGACGCGCCGGGGCAGCATCCGCCGGTGGACGTCGTGCAGGGTGTCGTACCCGAGAACGGTGTCGCCGTAGGGGGTTCCCCACAGCACGTCGTCGGCGAAGTGGGCGTTGAACGCGTCGGCGTCGCGGCCGTCGGCACCAGCCTGCAGTTCCGCGACGAAGGCGTCGACGGCGAGCCGCGCCTCCTCGAGGCGGTCCTCGTCGTCGGAGAGTGCGGGTCGGTCATCGGACATGGATTCACGCTAGGGGCTCAACCTGGCTTGAGGTCAACCGCGAGCGTGCGCGGACCGCCAAGAATCCCGGCGTGTCGCGGAGCAGACACGCACGCTCGCGGGAATGGACGGGACCTACACCTCGTTGTCGGCGTCCACCTCGGTGCCATACCGGCCCGCGCTGAACAGCGACGCCACCGCGCCGAGCAGCATCATCACCGCGGCGGCGATGAACACCACGGTCAGCCCGGAGTGGAACGGCTCGGTGATCAACTGCGGGAAGAACGTCTTGCCCGTGAGCAGGTCGGCATTCACCGCGGGATCCTGCAGAGCGCCCGAGGGACCCAGCAGCTCGCCCATCGGGTTGTAGCCCAGGAAGGCGGCGAACAGGCTGCCGACCGGCGGCAGGTTGGCCACATCGTGCGCGACGGACGCCGAAACACCTTGCGCCTGAAGGCCGCTGCTCATCGCCGACGGCAACGTGTTGGCAAGCCCAATGATCATCAGCGAGAAGAAGACGCCGATGGACAGCGACGAGCCCGCGTTGAAGAACGTCGCCCGGACGCCGGACGCGGCCCCTCGCTGGGCGGCAGGCACGCTCGACATGATCGCCGCGGTGTTGGGCGCAGTGAAGATGCCACCGCCGAGACCATTGAGAAAGACCAGGACGGCGAAGACCCAGTAGTTGAAGTTCACCGGGATCATCACCAGTGCGATGAAGGTCGCTGCCATCAGCAGCATGCCGCCGACGGTGAACGGTCGCGCGCCGAAGCGGTCGGACAGTGAGCCGGCAACGGGCCCGGCCACCAGGAAGCCGAACGTGATCGGCAGCAGGTAGATGCCCGCCCACAGCGGTGTGGACTCGAAGCTGTAGCCGTGCAGGGGAAGCCAGATCCCCTGCAGCCAGATGATGAGCATGAACTGCAGTCCGCCGCGTCCCATCGAGGACATCAGTCCGGCCAGGTTGCCCATGCCGAACGACGCGGACCGGAACAACCGGACGTCGACCATCGGGGATTTGACGTGCAGTTCGATGAAGCAGAACGCCACCAGGGACAGCAGGCCGAAGGCGATCGCCCCAAGCACCCACGGGTTGGTCCATCCGGTGGTGGAGTCGCCGTAGGGCTGGATGCCGTAGGTGATGCCTGCGAGCAGCACCGTCAAACCGACACCGAAGGTCAGGGTGCCCGGCCAGTCGAGCCGGCCTGCGGTGCGGGTGCCGAGTTCCCGCAGCGAGCGGACGCTCCAGATGGTGCCGAGGATGCCGATCGGCACGCCAACCCAGAAGATGGCCTTCCAGTGCCATTCGGACAGGAACCCGCCGATGAGCAGGCCGAGGAACGATCCGGCGACGGCGGACACCATGTTGACGCCGAGCGCCATGCCACGCTGGTTGGCCGGGAAGGCATCGGTGAGGATCGCCGACGACGACGCCATCAGCATCGCCCCGCCGACACCCTGGATCACGCGCCAGCCGATCAGCCAGAGGGCGCCGCCACCGAGATGGAACGGATCGAACGACAGGGCGACCGCGGCGAGGGTGAAGACCACGAAACCCCAGTTGTAGATGCGGACCCGGCCCAGCATGTCGCCGAGGCGGCCGAAGGGGACCACCAGGACCGCGGTCACCACCAAATAGCCCATCAGCATCCACAGCAGATAGCTGACATTGCCGGGGGCGAGTGGGTTGAGCCCGATGCCGCGGAAGATCGCGGGCAGTGAGATCAGGACGATTGAGGCGTTGATGGTGGCCAGCAGCGTGCCGAGCGTGGTGTTGGACAGCACCACCCACTTGTAGTGAGGGTGGTCGTGGTCCATCCGCCGACGCCGCGTGGCAGTTTCGGCGAGCGCCGCGTCGGGCGTCTCGAGGTCAGTCATCAGCTTCGGTTACCTATCGAAATCATGGAATCGAGGGCCGCGTCGCCCAAAACACATACGTTAGCTATACAAAACAACTTGGGGCAATTCCATTCCCTCCCATTTCCGTCACATCACCCCTCAAAAAGCACATCACCCCTCAAAAAGCCCCCGCGCGCTTGCGGTACGTTGAGACCCGTCCGCGCGGGAGCGCACACCTGGTGCGCTGAGAGGACGGCTTGAGCTTGATATTCGCACCGCGAATGGGGGCCGTCGACCGTATGAACCTGACCGGGTAATGCCGGCGTAGGGAGGGGAAAATTGTGAACTATCTACCGCTCACCCCGCCCGGGCAGACGCCGCTGCGCGTGATGACGATCGCAGGCTCCGACTCCGGCGGCGGTGCGGGCATCCAGGCCGACCTGCGCACGTTCGCCCTGCTGGGCGTGCACGGCTGCGTCGCGGTGGCTGCGGTCACCGTACAGAACTCCGTCGGTGTGAAGGGCTTTCACGAGATCCCCCTCGACGTCATCACCGGGCAGATCCGGGCCGTCGCCGAGGACATCGGTATTCAGGCCGCCAAGACGGGGATGCTGGCGTCGTCGGACATCATCGGGGCGGTGGCGGAGACGTGGCGCGGCCTGGATGCTGAAGACGTGGCGGCACCGCTCATCGTCGACCCCGTCTGCGCCTCCATGCACGGCGACCCGCTGTTGCACCCGTCCGCGTTGGACGCGCTTCGCCACGAACTCTTTCCGCTTGCCACGCTGGTCACGCCAAACCTCGACGAGGTACGGCTCATCGTGGGCATAGAGGTCATCGATGCCGCCACCCAGCGCGATGCGGCACGGGCCCTGCACGCACTCGGCCCGAAGTGGGCGCTGGTCAAGGGCGGCCACCTTCGCTCGTCGTCGCACAGCCAGGACCTGCTCTTCGACGGCACCGACTTCCACGAGTTCGACGCCGAACGCATCGACACCGGCCACGATCACGGCGCGGGAGACACCCTCGCGGCTGCGACGGCATGCGCGCTGGCACACGGCTACTCGGTGCCGGACGCGGTGGCGTTCGCCAAGCAGTGGGTCACCGAATGTCTGCGTGCCGCGTACCCGTTGGGCCATGGCCACGGCCCGGTGTCCCCGCTCTTCAGGCTCGGTGCCGACGAGCGCTCGCGCGAGGAGCAGTGATGCCGATGGATCTTGACGTCATCGCGGGCATCGCGCACGAGCCGGCGGGCGCGCCCTTGGGGGCAGTGGTGCTCACCCACGGAGCCGGCGGCAGCCGAGACTCGCCGCTGCTGGTCAGGGTCTGCGACCAGTGGGCCGGGCGGGGCTGGCTGGCGGTCCGTTTCAACCTGCCCTACCGGCGGCGCAGGCCGAAGGGTCCACCGTCGGGGTCCGCCAAGACCGATCAGGCGGGTGTCGTCGAGGCGGTCGAGCTGGCTCGCACCCTCGTCGACGGTCGGGTCCTCGCGGGCGGGCACTCCTACGGCGGTCGCATGACGTCGATGGCGGTGGCCGACGGCCTGCCCGTCGACGTCCTCACCCTGTTCTCCTATCCGCTGCACCCACCGGGCAAGCCCGAACGCGCACGCACCGAACACCTGCCCCGCATCGGCGCGCCGACCGTCTTCACCCACGGCACCTCGGATCCCTTCGGCACCATCGACGAAGTGCGGGCCGCCGCGGCACTCATCGGTGCGCCCACCGAGGTCATCGAGGTCACCGGCGCCCGTCACGACCTTGGCTCCAAGACCCTCGACGTCCCCGCGCTCGCGGTCGACGCCGCACTACGGTCGCTGCGGCCCTGATCCTGCTATCTTTGCCGGGATGAGCTGGCCCTCGGGAGATCCCAATCAGCCGCCCGCGTACGGACCCCCGCCCCCGCCCCAGTACGGGCCGCCGGGCGTTCCGCCACCTCCCCCGATGCCCTATCAACAGGGTCCGTACGGGCCTCCAGGCCAATACGGACCACCGCCGGCGGGCTACCCGTACCCGGCGCCGAAGAAGTCACACCGGGGCTTGATCATCGGTCTGGTGGTCCTCGGCGTGGTCCTGCTCGGCGGTCTCGCTGCTGCCGTGGTCGTCTTCGTGGTCGCGACGAAGGACAAGGTCATCGCCACCAACCTGACCACGGGCGACTGCATCACCGACATCCCGGACGGCACGCTGGTGCAGATCGTGTCGAAGACCGACTGCAGCGAGCCGCACGCCGGTGAGGTGTACGCGGTGCTGAGCATGCCGGACGGCGAGTATCCCGGTCAGTCGACGATCAACGAGTGGCAGAACAAGTGCCCGGCCGAGCTGGCGTCCTACTCCGCCGATGCCGCCACGGACGATTCGATCGGCGTGTTCGTGCTGTATCCGACGTCCGAGACATGGGCCCAGGGCGACCGCGAGATCGTCTGCATGGCCACCACCGAGGACAAGCGGACCGGGTCGATCAAGGGGTAGCGGTTAACGTCCAGATACCTACCCAGTACCTGAGGTACCGTCTTCCCCATGACTTCGGCGCACTTCGACGCGGTCATCGTAGGGGCTGGCTTCGCCGGAATCGGCGCAGCCATTCAGCTCAACCGGCTGGGCTACGACGACTATGTGATCTTGGAGCGCGAGGACGACCTCGGCGGCACTTGGTACGTCAATCACTACCCGGGTCTGGCGGTCGACGTCCCGACCACCACCTACTCGTACTTCTTCGAACCCAACCCGAACTGGTCCTGTCTGTTCACGCCGGGTCCGGAAATCAAGCAGTACGCCGACGACGTCGCCTCGAAGTACGACATCCGCAGGCACATGCGCTTCAACACGATCGTCGAGGGTGCGCGCTGGGACGAGGACGCGAGCGCGTGGCGCGTCGCACTGGCCGGCGGTGAGACGCTGCTGGCGCGCTACCTGATCACCGCCACGGGATTCCTGTCGCAGCCGAAGGTGCCGAAGATCCCGGGCATCGAGAGCTTCGAGGGCAAGGTCGTCCACACCACCGAGTGGGAGGACGACTACGACGCCGCCGGACGCCGCATCGCGGTGATCGGAACCGGTGCCACCGCCGTACAGCTGATCCCAGAACTCGCCAAGCGGGCCGCAGATCTCACCGTCTATCAGCGGACCCCGATCTGGGTGGTGCCGAAGATCGACCTGCGCTTCGGCGAGCGCACCAAACGGCTGTTCGCACGAATCCCGTTGACGCAGCGCGTTCTTCGCTGGCTGACCGATTCGATCTACGAGGTCATGGTCTCCGTCGGGGTGAGGCACTACCGCACCTTCCGCGGGCGGTTCAACGTCTCGGCTTCCGATCTGTCCACGCTCCACCGATTCGCAGTGATCCGCGATGCCGAGTTGCGTCGCCGCCTGACGCCCCACTACGACTTCGGCTGTAAGCGCCCGACGTTCTCCAACGGCTACTATCGCGCGTTGACCAAACCCCATGTGCACCTGCAGGACAGCGGCATCGACCACGTCGAGGCCGACGGCATCGTCGGCAACGACGGCACCAAGAACGTCATCGACACGCTGGTGCTGGCCACGGGTTTCGACCTGTGGGAAGCCAACTTCCCCGCGGTCGAGATCATCGGGCGCGACGGCCGCGATCTCGGAAAGTGGTGGCGTGACACCAGATTCCAGGCGTATCAGGGTGTTTCGATGCCGTACTTCCCTAATTACCTGAGCCTGGCCAGTCCGTACGCGTTCCTCGGGTTGAACTTCTTCAACACCATGGAGTACCAGATGCGGCTGATGGATCGGCTGTTCACCGAGGTCAAGCGACGCGGGGCGACGACGTTCGAGGTCACCGAGGACGCCAATACGGCCTTCCTGGACCGGATGACCGAACTCCTCGGGGACTCGCTGTTCACGACCGGCAACTGCGCAGGAGCCCATTCGTACTACTTCAACCCAGCAGGAGAGCCGACGCTCTTGCGGCCGTCGTCGACGGAGACGGCAATCAAGGAGGCGTCGGAGTTTCCCCTGAGTGACTTTTCAATTGCCTGATCGGAGAGGACTCCCCGTGTCTTACCAAAAGGCGGCCTACGAGAAGAAGGACTCACGCGCAGCCGTGTTCGGCGGGCTCGTCCTGGCCGGGACCGGGGTCTCGCACTTCGTCCGGCCCCAGGCGTTCGAGGGGATCACCGTGTCCGCCTTCCCGCGCGACACCCGCAAGCACATCTACGTCAACGGCGGCATCGAGACGGCGATCGGTCTCGGGTTCGCCGCTCGAAAGACCAGGAAGCTGGCCGTCGTCGGCCTTCTCGCGTATGGCGCCTACCTCGGGGCCAACATCGCCCGCAACCGGTAATCACCGACGCCGTCGATGCGCCCGACGGCAAACACCGCAAGCGAATCCACAGACAGTCACCTCCAGCTTCCGCGGTTTCCGGCGGGTCTGCAGTTACTCTGCTCGAGGTGCCCCCTGTTACCAGAGTGACTGATGTGCCGATGCTGTCGCGTCGTCGCGTTCTCATGGGCGTGGTGGCCTCGGCGGCGGGCATCGCCCTGGTCCGCTGCGGGGTGAGCGCCTCCAGCCAGGCCGCTCAGGCGCCCGCTCCGGTGGCGGCCGTCGGGCCACCTCTCCCGCCGGAGTGGCCGACGCTGTTGCCGCCACCGCCGGCCGGGGCGCGGATGACGCTCCCCGGCGGCGGGGTGCTCAGCGCCCTACCCGGTCCTGGTGGCGATCTGCTGTCGCTCACCCTCGACGACGGCGTCGACACCGGGGTGGTCCGCGGCTATTGCCAGCTGGCCAAGGACACCGGCATTCGCCTCACGATGTTCGTGACCGGGGTCTATTCGTCGTGGACCGAGAATCGCGACGCGTTGCTGCCGCTGGTGGAGTCGGGCCAGGTGCAGCTGGGCAACCACACGTGGATTCACCCGGACCTCACCAAGCTGACGGGGGCCCGGATCGCCGACGAGCTGAGGCACACGGATCAGTTCCTCAGGGACACCTTCGGCGTGGATGCCACGCCTTACTACCGGCCG
Source organism: Mycobacterium sp. (assembly GCF_032162605.1). Classification (GTDB taxonomy): domain Bacteria; phylum Actinomycetota; class Actinomycetes; order Mycobacteriales; family Mycobacteriaceae; genus Mycobacterium. The sequence continues at coordinate 15,414 of NZ_JAVROT010000056.1, forward strand.
CCGTACGGCGCCTACAACGATCTGGTCCAGTCGGTGGCTGGGGATTTCGGCTATACCGAGACCGCGCTGTGGAACGGCAATCTCGGCGACGACCAGATCCTCGCCCCGCGGGACGTGGTCGCGAACGCCGACAAGTACTACACGGCGAACTCAGTCGTGATCGCTCACCTCAACCACCCGCCGGTCACCACCGTCTATCACGAACTCGTCGACATCATCGGGGACCGCAACCTGCGCACGGTGACCCTCAACGACGTCTTCCTCAAACCAGAGGCGGCCCGCCTGACGTCGGCCTACCCCGGCTAACCTCTAGGCCGTGGCATCGCCCGAGCAACCCGCCCTACGGCGGAGGCTTGGCACCGCGGACGCCGTCGTCATCGGGCTCGGCTCGATGCTGGGCGCGGGGATCTTCGTCGCGCTGGCGCCCGCCGCCGCGGCCGCCGGGTCGGCGCTCCTCGTCGGCCTCGCCGTCGCCGCGGTCGTCGCCTACTGCAACGCCACGTCGTCGGCCCGGCTCGCCGCTCGCTACCCAGAGTCGGGTGGCACCTACGTGTACGGGCGCGAACGCCTCGGGCCGTTCTGGGGATACACCGCGGGCTGGTGCTTCGTCGTCGGCAAGACCGCATCGTGTGCCGCGATGGCACTCACGGTCGGCGTCTACGCGTGGCCCGCGTACGCACACGCCGTGGCGGTCGCGGCCGTGGTCGCGTTGACGGTGGTGAACACCGTCGGCGTCCAGAAGTCGGTGTGGCTCACCCGCGTCATCGTCGCAGGGGTGCTGGCGGTCCTGGCCGCGGTCGTCGTCGTGATCGTCGGATCCGGTGATGCCGAAATCTCCCGTCTGTCGGTCGGCGCAGGCGTGACGGTCCTTGGCGTGCTCCAGTCCGCGGGGCTGCTGTTCTTCGCGTTCGCGGGCTATGCGCGCATCGCCACGCTCGGGGAGGAGGTGCGCGACCCCGCCAGGACGATTCCGCGGGCCATCCGCGTCGCGCTGTTCGCCACATTGGCGGTCTACGCGGTCGTCGCAGGCACGGTCCTGGCCCAACTGGGCAGTGCGGCAATGGCTTCCGCGACGGCGCCACTGGCCGACGCGGTGACCGCCGCGGGCCACCCCGGCTGGGCTCCAGTCGTAAGGGTAGGGGCAGCCGTCGCCGCGCTCGGCTCCCTGTTGGCGTTGACTCTCGGCGTGTCCCGCACGGTGCTCGCCATGGCCCGCGACCGCCACCTGCCCCCCGCTCTCGCCGCGGTGCATCCCCGGTTCAACAGCCCGCATCGCGCGGAAGTGGCGGTAGGCGCCGTGGTCGCCGTCCTCGCTGCCACGCTCGACCTGCGCGGCGCCATCGGCTTCTCGTCCTTCGCCGTGCTGGTGTATTACGCGATCGCCAACGCATCGGCATTCACCCTTGGCGCGAGGGTGATCCCCGTCGCAGGCCTGATCGGCTGCCTGATGCTCGCAGTCACACTGCCGCTGACGTCGGTGGTCGTCGGCACCGGCGTCCTACTGGTCGGCGCAGCGGCGTACGCATTCCGTCGCCCGTAGTCTCGTGATCCGAGTGAGCCAGTCGCCAAACTAGACAGTTTCAACTGTTCAGTTTAAGCTGTCGATATGGGGCAGGTCAGTGAGTCGGCGGTAGCAGCGGCGCGCGATCTGCGCGTGATGTTCAGCAGGCTGCGCAGGCGACTGCTCGAGGTCGCCACTGCTGAGGACCTGACGCCGTCCCAGACCGCGGTCCTGATCCGACTCATCAAGGACGGCCCCGCATCGACCAGTCAGCTGGCCGGCGCGGAACGCGTGCGCCCGCAGTCCATGGCGACCACGCTGGCCGGCCTCGACCGCCATGGGTTGATTGTTCGCACGCCAGATCCCGAGGATGGGCGTCGGCAGCTGATCGCGCTCACCGAAGGCGGCCGCAGGCACGCCGACAAGGATCGCAAGGTGCGCGAGGAGTGGCTGGTGCTCGCCATGGAGGACCGCTACAGCGAACCGGAGCGCCGCGTCATCAACGAAGCATTGACGCTTCTGGAAAGACTCAACGACTAACGAAAGGCTATTGATCACAATGGAATTAGGCGTTCACCACATCGACTTCCTGCCCGGCGCGCCGGAGAAGCTCGGGCCGACCCTCGCCGCGACCGCGAAGGCGGCCGAGGATGCCGGGGCTGGCATGTTCACCCTGGCCGACCACCTCTTCCAGATGGAGGCGATGGGCCGCGCCGAGGACCCCTTCCTCGAGGGCTACACGTCGATGGGCTTCCTGGCCGGTCAGACCGACCGCATCCCCCTGACCATGCTCGTCACCGGCGTGACCTACCGGTATCCCGGTGTGCTGGCCAAGACCATGACGACGCTCGACGTGCTGTCGCAGGGCCGCTCGATGTTCGGCATCGGCGCCGCCTGGTACGAGCGCGAGCATCTGGCGCTCGGCGTGCCGTATCCCCCTGTCAAGGATCGGTTCGAGATGCTGGAGGAGACACTGCAGATCTGCCAGCAGATGTGGAGCGACGTCGACGGCCCCTACGAGGGCAAGCACTACCGGTTGGCCGAGACCATCTGTCAGCCACAGCCGATCCGGCGGCCGCCGATCCTCATCGGCGGCGATGGAGAGAAGAAGACCCTGCGCCTTGTCGCGCAGTACGCCGACGTGTGGAACTCCACGTCGGGAATCGACGAGCTGCCGCACAAGATCGACGTGCTGCGCAGGCATTGCGACGACGTGGGCCGTGACTTCTCCGACATCCGGCTCACCGCAGGCTTCTTCGTCGATCCGTTCGCCGATCTCGACAAGTATCTGCGCAGCGTCGAGCAGTTCGCCGCACTGGGCTTCGATTTGCTCAACGCCGGCCCCTTTCCCGGAAATCCCGATCCGGTCGGCTGGGTGAAACGGCTTGGCGACGAGGTCATTCCACGACTCCCCAGATAGTCGGCTGGCGACATGGGCTCCGATGGTGTGTAGTCCAACCTGTGATCCCACTGCACTGGAGCCCCGTCCCGTCCGACGCGCACGTCGTCGCGCCCGATGAACGGCTGAGCTGGCCGCGCACCATCGGCATCGGCGCGCAGCACGTCGTGGCGATGTTCGGCGCCACGTTCCTGGTGCCGGTGCTGACGGGTTTCCCGCCCGCCACCACACTGCTGTTCTCCGGCGTGGGCACCCTGCTGTTCCTGATCATCACCGGCAATCGACTGCCGAGCTATCTGGGCTCGAGCTTCTCCGTCATCGCGCCCGTGACGGCGGCCGTGGCGTCCAACGGAACGGGCAGCGCACTCGGCGGCCTCGTCGCCGTCGGCCTGCTGCTGATCGTCATCGGCGCGATCGTGCACTTCGTCGGCACCCACTGGCTCGACGCCACGCTGCCCCCGGTGGTGACCGGTGCGATCGTCGCGCTCATCGGCTTCAACCTCGCGCCTGCCGCGAAGTCGAACTTCGAGAAGGGCCCGGTAGTCGGTGTCGTCACCTTGGTGTTGCTCGTCGCGGTCCTGGCGTTCTTCCGCGGCATCATCGGCAGGTTGGCGATCTTCCTCGCCGTCGTCATCGGCTACCTCTTGGCGCTCGCACTCGGCGACGTCGACACCTCGGCGATCGCGTCGGCGCCCTGGATCGGCCTCCCCGAGTTCCAGGCGCCGTCGTTCAACCTCGCGGTATTGCCGCTGTTCCTACCCGCGGTGATCGCGCTGATCGCAGAGAACATCGGCCACGTGAAGTCAGTGGGCCAGATGACCGGTACCGACACCGATCCGATGGTGGGCCGGGCCATCGTCGCAGACGGCGTCGCGACGACGCTGGCGGGGTTCGGCGGCGGATCGGCCACCACCACCTATGCCGAGAACATCGGTGTCATGGCGGCCACCCGCGTGTATTCGACTGCCGCGTACTGGATCGCCGCCGCGGTCGCGATCGTGCTGGCCATGTGCCCGAAGGTCGGTGCGGCCATCTCCGCGATACCGCCAGGCGTCCTCGGCGGGGCCACCATCGTGCTCTACGGACTGGTCGGGGTTCTGGGCATTCGCATCTGGCTGACCAACCACGTCGACTTCAGCCTGCCCGTCAACCAGATGACGGCCGCGATTCCCCTGATCATCGGCATCGCCGACTTCACCTGGCAGGCAGGATCTTTGATCTTCACCGGCATCGCCCTGGGCTCGATCGCGGCGCTGATCATCTACCACGGTATGCGACTGCTGGGCTTCCGTCAGGAGCGGGCGACGGATTCAGCCGAAGAGGTCACGTCCCCTCCAACACTGCCGCTGGACCTCGGTTCATCAGCTGACGGGCCACGATGAGGCGCTGAATCTCGCTGGCGCCCTCCCAGATTCGTTCGACGCGTAGCTCTCGATACATCCGTTCGGCGACGTTCTCGCGCATGTAGCCGCGGCCGCCGAAGATCTGTACGGCGCGGTCGGCGACCCGGCCGCCCATCTCGGAGCAGTACAGCTTCGCCATCGAGGCCTGCGCGTGCAGGGTCTTGCGGTCGGCGCCACCGTCGATCGAGCGCGCCACCTCGTAGAGCATGGTGCGTGCGGCGAACAGTTCGGTGGCGCTGTCCGCCAGCATCCCCGCCACCAGCTGATGCTCTCCGAGCGGCTTTCCGTCGACCACCCGGTCCTTCGCGAACGCGGTCACCTCGTCGATCAACCGCTGCGCCGCGCCGACGCACCTGGCGGCGACCATCAGCCGCTCGAACCGGAACCAGTCCTGCGTGAACGTCATCCCCTCGCCCTCGGCGCCGACGAGATTGTCCACCGGCACTCGCACCCCGTCGAAGGCCACGATCGGGTGCTCGTCGGCGATGTGATGCGAATAATGTGGTGTGCGAACGACCTCCACACCCGGCCAAGGTAGGTCGACGACCAGAAGGACGTGATCACCCTCGAACGGGCCACCGACGAGGACGGCCTGTACGAAGCAGTAGTCGGCCAGGTTGTACGACGTGACGTGCCACTTGACCCCGTCGACGACGTACTCGTCACCGTCGCGGCGCGCCGTCGTCTCCAGTGCCGAGACATCGGATCCGGCGAACTCCTCGGTGATGGCGTAGGCCTCGTGCTTCTCACCGCGGACCGCGGGCAGCAGCCAGCGTTCGCGCTGATGGTCGGTCGCCACGTCCACCCACCATTGGGGCGGGGTGGCCATCACCCAGGCCAGACCGTTGGTGGCTCGGCCACACTGTTCCTGCACCAGGACCTGTTGCAGCGCGGTGCAGCCTGGCCCGCCGACCGAGGTCGGCATGTTCGTCGCGTAGAGTCCCAATTCGACTGCCCGCGCATGGTGTTCGGCGGTCACCTCCTTGGGCAGAATGCCACCGGCGAGCTCGGCCTCGACTTCGAGCGGAATCAGCGAATCGACGAACGTGCGGGCCGTGGCCTGGATGCGCCGATCGTCTTCCGTCAGTCCGTACATCCGGTACCCCGATCCTCGCCGACCTCTTGACTGAGTGTTCAGTCTATGCGACCGTTCCAGACTATGGCCAGTTCCAGGACCAGTCCCGACATCGCCGACGTGGTGGTGGTCGGAGGCGGGACGATCGGCGCGTGGACGGCGGTGCTCCTTGCCGAAGCCGGCGTGGAGAAGGTCGTCCTGCTCGAAGCCACCACGCTCGGAGACGGCGCAAGCAGCCGCGCCGCAGGCATGGTGCGTGCGCAGGGTGGCACCGAGACCGCAATCCGCCTCGGCCTCCGCGCTCAGGAATTCTACGCAGCCAGCGGCGATCGCTTCCCCATCGACTGCGGCTTCAAGGCACAGGGCTATCTCATGCCCAGCTTCACGGAAGCCGAAGTGGCGCAGGCCCACGATCGCATCGCGCTGCAGCGTGGCCTCGGCCTCGCCGTGGAGTGGCTCAGCAGTGACGAGCTCGACGGCCGGCACACGGGAATGGCCGCCGGCGTCACGATGGGCGCCTCGTACGCACCCGGCGACGGCTACCTCGACGCACCGCGGAACGTGCTCGCCTACACGGCAGCACTCACCGCCACCGGAGTGGACGTCCGAGAGCACTGCGCCTTCACCGGCCTTCGCACCAGTGGCGGCCGGGTCGTCGGCGTCGATACCTCCAAGGGTCCGGTCGACAGCGCCCGCGTCGTCCTGACCGGCGGACCGCAACTCGCCGAGGTCGGTTCGCTCGCCGGCGCCCGGATTCCCGCGGGCGGGACCCGCCACCAGGTCGTGGTCACCGCCGCGCTCCCCGACCTCGACGTGAACGAGCTGCCCATGGTGTTCGACGTGACGTCTGGAATCTACTGGCGGCCTGGTGAAAACGGTGGCCTGCTGTGGGGCATGAGCAACCCGGACGAGCCGCCGGGTGTGGCGGTCGACTTCGATACCTTGTACTACCGCAAGGCCCGCGATCGCATCGAGCACCTCTTCCCCGCCGTCGTCGGCCTTGGTCTGCGCCGCTCCTGGGCAGCGACCATCGACTACACGCCGGACCATCTACCGATCCTCGGCCCACTGCTGACCGACGACGGTGCGATAGAGGGCACCGTGGTCGCCAGCGCAGCCGGGCACGGCATGATGTGGGGCCCGGCCGTCGCACAGGTGGCCGCCGATCTCACCGCAACGGGCAGCTGCGACTGGCTCGACCTGACCGATCTCGGACTCGACCGATTCGACGCCGAAGGCAACAGTCGTGTTGCCCCAGAACCGATCTCACTACCGTTCCCCGAAAGGGCCCCACAGTGATCACCAGCCTGCTGCCCCACGCGATCGACGCCGAGCTCGAGGACTGGGGCCCGCTCGACGAGGCCACCGACGCGCCAATGGCCACCCACGGGCTCGAGGTCTGGGTGGACGGTGATTCCTCGGCGGGCATCTGGCAGTGTGCGCCAGGGCCGTCGCGGTGGGCGCTCGAGACCAACGAGGTGATCTACCTGGTCGCGGGCCGGATGACGGTGACACCCGACAACGGCGAGTCATCCGAGATCGGCATCGGCGACGTTGCGGTGTTCCCAAAGGGCTGGACCGGTACCTGGGACATCCACGAGACCGTCCGCAAGGTCTACTCGATCTTCTGAATCGCGGCGGCTGGGCAGTACCCTAGTCCGCCTTACCCGCGACCGACGGGGCTCGAGCGGGCTTCGGAAGGCGTGTCCCGATTCGTCCCTGCCCCAGTACGCGAGGCCGACATTGCCGCTCAGCTCAGGCCCGTCGCGGACCGCCGTCGTCGCGAGATGGCGTCCACGCTGGCCGCGAGCAACAGGACGCCGCCCGTGACCAGGAAGTTGATGTAGGACGACTGGTTGAGCAGACCAAGTCCATTGGCGATCGTAGCGACCACCACGCCGCCGATCACCGCGTCCAGCACACGGCCCTTCCCACCGAAGAGACTGGTGCCGCCGATCACCGCCGCGCCGACCGCATACAACAGGACGTTGCCGGCCCCGGACGACGCAGAAACCTTGCCGCCGTACGACGCTGCAATGATCCCGCTCACGGCGGCCAAAGCCGAACAGACGACGAAGACCGACATCCGGATCCGGCCGACGTTGACACCGGCCCGCCGCGCCGCCTCCGCGTTGCCGCCGACGGCATAGATGTGCCGTCCGTACGAGGTGCGGGTCAGCACGAAGGTCAACGCGATGAGCAGCACTCCGACGATGGGCAGAACGTAGGGGATCCCGCGGATCTCGACGTTCGGGTTCACGCTCCGGTTGACGCTGAGCAGGTAGGTCACCCCGAGGGTCACGACGGCTACGCCGGCGACGCGGGCGACCACCACTCCGAATGGAGAGTGATGCAACCCTGCCCTGACCTTCGCGCGGTGCCGGTAGAGCTCCAGGCCGGCGAAACCGACCACGACCAGCAACGCACCTGCCCAGCCCGCCGTCACCGGCACGTTGTCGATGGTGATGCCACGGATCACCGGATCGTCCACCCGGACCGACCCACCCTCACCGATGAGTTTGAGCGTAACGCCTTGCAGCCCAAGGAAGAACGCGAGGGTAACCACGAATGACGGTATTCCCAGTTTCGCCCGCAGCGCTCCGATGGCCAGACCGATCAGAGCTCCGCACACGACACCGGCCAGCACGGCCGCCCACCACGGCCAGCCCTGGTCGGCGATGACCAGCGCCATCGCACAGGCCGAGACACCGCCGGCCACACCTGCGGAGAGGTCGATGTCACCGAGCAGCAGCACGAACACCAGTCCCATCGCCAGCACGCAGATGGAGCCAGCCTGGGTCACCAGATTGGCCAGGTTCAACGCGGACATGAACCGCTCGTTGGCCAGTCCGAACACGATGAACAGAAAGACGAGACCGAGAACCGCCGGCAGCGAACCCATGTCGCCGCCGCGAACACGTCCGACGTAGGTGCGTGCTGCGTCGCGGAACGTCTCGTCGGAGGTGTTGTCGGCCACGAAATCCGATTCGGAAACGTCGCTCTTGAACGTGGTCATTGCTTTGTCCTTCACGGGCGCGTCACATCGATCGGGCTGCTTCGGCCGGCGCCAGGCCGAGGCTGCCGGAGCGTCCAGCGGTGATCAGTTCCACCACCTGGCCGTGGGTGACCTCCGAAGCCTTGACCTCGGCCGCCACCCGGCCGAGATACAGCGCGCAGATCCGGTCGGCGACCTCGAAGACGTCGACCATGTTGTGCGAGATCAGCACCACGCCAAGACCCTGATCGGCCAACCGCCGGACGAGGTCGATTACCTGGCGGGTCTGTGCCACGCCGAGGGCCGCGGTCGGCTCGTCGAGCAGCACCACCTTGGAGTTCCACAGCACGCACTTGGCGATCGCGACGGTCTGGCGCTGACCGCCAGATAGACTGGACACCGCCTGGCGGACGGACTTCACGGTCCGCACCGACAGTGACGCCAGTGCCTGGCGGGCCATGGTCTCCATTCGAGCTTCGTCGAGAACGCCCCGGCCCACGATCTCGCGTCCCAGGAACATGTTCGAGACGATGTCGAGGTTGTCGCACAGAGCCAGGTCCTGGTAGACCACCTCGATGCCCAGGGCCGCAACGTCGTTGGGGCCGTGCACCGTCACCGGCTTGCCCTCGAACTGATAGGTGCCGCTGTCGATCGGATGGATGCCGGCGATCGCCTTGACAAGCGTCGACTTACCGGCGCCGTTGTCACCTACCAGCGCGGTGACCTCACCCGGATAGACCTGGAAGTCGACGTCGTGCAGAACGTGCACCACACCGAAACTCTTGTTGACGCCTCGTAGTTCGAGGATGGGCTCGGTCATGGGCGCGATCTAGAGTCCCGCGGCGGTGCACATGGCGGCGAACTGCCCGGCGCACACCTCGTCCTTGGACTGGCCGCCGTCGGTGAAGACCACGTCCACGTTGTCCTTGGTGATCGACTTGGGGGTCAACAGCACCGAGGCAACGTCCCGGTTGCCCTTGTCGTCACGCGAGGTGCTGTTGGTCGAGACGTTCTTGCCCGATGCGAGCGCGATCGCGGCTTGGGCCAGCGCGCCCGCCTCTTCCTTCGCCGACTTGTAGACGGACATGCACTGCGTACCGGCGAGAATGTTCTGCAGGCCTTCGACGGTGGCATCCTGACCGGTCACCGGCACCTGGCCGGCCCGCTGGTTCTTCTGCAGGATCGCTATCACGGATCCGGCCAGCCCGTCGTTGGCGGCGTAGACGCCGTCGATCTTGCCGTCGGCGCCGGTGTACATCTGCTCGAAGATCGTGACGGCCTTGTCGTTGTCCCAGTCCGGCACCGCCTGCTCGCCGACGATCTTGATCGTCGGGGTCTTGTCGATCACCGAATGAGCGCCGGACGTGAACAGGGTGGCGTTGTTGTCTGTGGGAGAACCGTTGAGGAACACCATGTTCGACGGTTTGCCGGCAAGGCAGTCGACCAGACCCTGGCCCTGCAGCGAGCCGACCTTGGTGTTGTCGAAGGACACGTAGGCGTCGGCCGACCCACCCAGGGTGAGCCGGTCGTAGTCGATGGTCTTCACCCCCTGGCTGGCCGCCTTCTGCTGGATGGAGGCACCGCTGTCCGAGTCGAGGTTGACGATGGCCAGCACGGTGACCCCGTCGGCGATCATGCCGTCGGCGATGGTGGCCATGTTGTCGGCCGAGCCTTCGGCATTCTGGATCGAGTACGGCACGCCTGCGGCCTTGAAGGCCTCCTCGAGCGCGGGCCGGTCCTTGGACTCCCATCGGACCGACGATTTGGTGTCGGGCAGGATCACGCCGATCTTGCCCGTCTGCGCCTGGCCGCCACCGCCGCTACCATTGCTGCACGCGGTGAGGCCCAGCCCCGCCACCAGGGGCACGGCTAGCACGGCGAGCATCCGGAGACCCAGTCGCTTCATGGAGATCGCTCCCATCCTTCGATTTATTGTGTGAGACAACATATAACGTGATGCTCGTCGCGTCCGGGGATTCGTGGCATCGACCTCAGCCCGAACGAGAACTTGTCGGACGTCTGTGGAACCAGTTCATCGGCGGCAAATCGTTGGACTCGAGAACGGACATTCCCGGCCTCCTCGGCGTAGATTTGTTCAGGTCTCGAACATAAATGTGCCGTAGGCCACTGTCAATGGGTCGATGTATCGAAGCCCATTCGAAAGGATCACCGTGGGTCGCAGCGCAGGGATCGGCACCAGCACCGACGACGTCCGCCGGCGGAATCTGTCCGGCGTGCTCACGCTCGTCCACCGCCACCGCTGCCTGAGTCGCTCGGACTTGACCCGCCGCACCGGGCTGTCGCGATCCACCGTCAAAGACCTCGTCGAGGAACTGGCCGCGCACGGCTTGGTCGAGGAGGCGCAACCCGGCGCGGCCGCCCAGGTGGGCAGGCCCAGCCCGGTCGTGCGCCCGCAGCACCGCGTACTGGCCATCGCGGTCAACCCCGAAATCGACGCCGTCACAATCGGATTAGTGGCCATGGGCGGCGAGGTGCTCGACGTGGCCACGCGCCCGACTTCGAGCGTCCCAAACGTCGCGCAGACGGTGGCGATGGCCGCGGAGTCAATCGAGCACATGCGGCGACAACTGCCACCCTGCCACCACATCACCGGGATCGGCGTGGCCGTCCCGGGCCTGGTGCAAGCCGGTTCCATCGTGCGCCTCGCGCCCCATCTGAACTGGCACGATGCCGAAGTCAGCGAAATGCTCAACGCCGCAACCAAACTACCGGTGTTTGCGGCCAACGACGCCAATCTGGGTGCGATCGCCGAGTACATCTTCGGTCGACACCCGAAGGCCGAACACATGATCTATGTCAATGGCGGTGCCGGCGGCATCGGCGCGGGGGTGGTGATCGCCGGGGAACTCCTCGACGGCGCGGCGGGATACGCCGGCGAACTGGGCCACACGTTCGTGGGCGGCACGGAGACCTGTCACTGCGGCAGTATCGGGTGCCTGGAGACCGAGGTCAGCCAGTCTCAGACCCTTGACGCCGAATCCGACTCCGCAGCGACCACCGTTGAGCGCCAGGCGCGCTATCTCGGCATCGCTCTCGGCAACGCCGTCAACGTGCTGAACCCGGAACTGATCGTCCTCGGCGGGTTCCTACGGGTGTTCCCTTCGCTAGCGCCCGAAGTGCTCGACGACGCCCTGGCGCGGCACAGTCTTCGCGCGCCCCGTGACCTCGTCCGGATCGTGCCGGCCAGCCTGGGATCGAAGACGCTGATGATCGGGGCCGCAGAACTGGCGTTCGCACCGCTACTGTCGGATCCCGCTGCGCACTATCAGCAACGCGTCCACCGCCACCGCGCCTCCCGGTGACACGATCACGGGGTTGGCCTCGACGGCTTCGAGCGAGTCGCCGAGTTCCAGCGCCAACTGAGAGAAGGCCACGATCACTCGGGCCAGCGCGGTGACGTCGACGGCTGGTGCGCCACGCCAGCCGTCGAACAGCGGCCGGATTCGCAACCCCTTCAGCAGCTTTAGAGCGCCTCCGTAGGACACCGGCGGGCAGGCCAGGACGCGGTCGGCCATCAACTCCACCAGGACGCCTCCGGCAGCGACGACCACCAGTGGGCCGAAGGCCGCGTCGCGGACGACGCCCACCGAGATCTCCACGCCGTCGGCAACCATCGGCTGGACCGTCACCACCGGCCCCAACCGTTCCGCGACGTCCGCATGGGCGGCCCGGAGCGCGTCGTCGTCGGCCAGGTGGAGCTTGACCCCGCCGACGTCACTCTTGTGCTGATGGGCAACGGTTTTGAGGACCACCGGATAGCCGACGGCTTTCGCGGCCGCCTCCGCCTCGTCGATGCCGTGCGCCATGATCGGCCGGGCCACCGGGACGCCGTAGTCAGTGAACAGGTCGAAGGCCAGCGCGGGCACCCAATCGTCCAGCCACGCGCGCCAACGGAGTTGGCGCTCCCGGTCGACGGGCGGCGTGTGCCCTTCGATCTCGCGCGGCCAACTGGCCAGATGACCGAGGGCCACCAATCCGCTGGGGAATCCCTCGAGTATCGGAATCCCGCTGCGGCGCAATCGTTGCGCGGTCGACTGATCGATCGCCGAGGGGACTGACGCCAACACGGCCAGCGGCGCACTGGTCTCCGAGGCGACCTCGAGGATCGCGTCCGCATAGGCGGTGTCCCCGTCGAACTCCGTCACCAGGTCGACGGCGAGTGCCGTGACCGCGACGGCGGCGTCCTCGGCCATGACCCGCAGACAGGCCCGGAACAGCGAGCGGGTATCAGCGCCCGTGCCCCAAACGTCGAGGGGGTTGGTGGCGACGAGCCCGTCATCGAGCAGTTTGCCGACCGCCGTGAGGGACTGGGGCGACAGGTCCGCGTACTCGACGCCAAGATCGTGCGCGACGTCGGCTGCCAGCGCGCGCTCGGCACCCGAATCATGCACGGTGGCAATCCCACTTCCGACACCGCTGGGCCTGGACCTTCGGCCCGCACTGAACAATTCGATGGTGTCGGTGAACTCGGCCATGTCCCGGACGCGCAGCGCGCCGACTGCATCGCACAGCGCCTGCCACGCCGCGTCCTCGCCTGCGAGCGCACCCGAGTGCGCCGCCACCATCGCCTGACCTCGCGGGGAACGGCCGACCGGTAGAATCACCGCGGGCACGCCCTGTTCGTGGGCCCTGTGCAGTGCCGCACGGAGTCTGGGCACCGCGCGGGGAGTCTCGAGCAGCAGCGCAATCAGTTCGGTGCCTGCGTCGAGGGCATAGTCGACGTAATCCGCGGTGTCCGTGACGAGCTCCTGCCCGGACGACACGGCGAGACGGAACCCGAACCCGCGCCGGGACCTGAGCAACGTGGAGAACGCCGACCCGGAGTGCGTGACGAGGCTGACCCCACCCGGCGGCACGGGGTCCGGTTCCAGGTACCCCAGGGCGCGAAGGCCGGTCGCGTTGTTGACGAAGCCCATGCAACCAGCGCCGCACAGGGCCATCCCGGCTCCGGACGCGATGGCCGCCACCTCGCCGCGCACGCCGTTCGCTGCACCGAAGAGGACCGCGGATCGTGCCCCGACGTCGGCGGCGGCGCTCAGCTGGTCGACCAGGGCGGTGTCCGGAACGCCGAGCAACACCAGGTCGACGGGTTCGTCGAGGTCGGCCAGCGCTGGCGCGCAGGGCCGCTCACCGATCCGGTCGTAGCGCGGATTGACCAGATGCATTCGGGCCGAGCTGCGTTGGGCCTCGACGACCATCCGGGCGCCGAAGCTGTCCTGGCGCTCGCTGGCACCCACGACCGCCACCGATCGGGCGCCGAGCATCGCTGCCACGGCCGCCCGGCGCGCACCGTTCACGAGGTGCGCCTAGTGCCGGCGACCCAGCGCGGCGAGCACCCGCCGGTTGCCTCGCTTCTTGTCAGCGAGAGCAGCCCTGGCCGCCTGCCAGCCCGGGATACCGCACACCCCACCGCCGGCATGGGTGGCCGAGCTGCCGTTGTAGAGCCCGGCGATCGGCGTGCGGTAGTCGGCGAAGCCGGGCGCGGGCCGCATGTGGAACAGCTGCTCCAGGGAGAGCTCACCGTGGAAGATGTTGCCGCCGATCAGGCCGTACTCCTGCTCCATCTCGTGCGGACCGACGACGTCCCGGTGCAGAACCGACGACTTGAAGCCCGGCGCGACCTGATCGTAGAGATCGATGAGCCGGTCGGCGTAGGCGTCGAGCTCCTCGGTGTGCGGCGCCTGGCTCCACTCCGCGGGCACCCACTGCGTGAACAGCGACATGATATGGGTGCCATCGGGATTGAGGGTCTTGTCGAGGGTGGTGGGGATGACGCCGTCACTGAAGGGCATCAGCGCCGGCTTACCGGTGCGGGCCTCCTGGAACGCCGCCTCGATGTACTCCATCGTGGGGGCCATCTCCACGGATCCCGTGAGGTGCTCGGCGATCCCCGAACTGGGGTCGGCGGTGAAGTTGGGCAGTTCACCCAGTGCGAGATTGATCTTCACCACGCCGCTGCGGGTCTTCCAGTGCTCGATGTCGTTGACGAAGTCGTCGGGTAGTTCCGCGCGGGGAATCTGATCCAGGAACGCGGTGCGGGGATGCAGTGTGGTGACGACCAACGGGGCGCTGATCTCGTCACCGTTCTCGAGGACCACTCCCTGGACCCGGCCGTTCCGCACTTTCAGACGGGAAACCCTCGCCTTGGTGCGGATCTCGGCGCCGAAGCTCCTGGCTGAGCGGGCGATGGCCTCGGACACGCCGCCCATGCCACCCTCCGGATAGCCCCAGCTGCCTAGCTGCCCGTCGCCGACGTCACCTATCGAGTGGTGCGCCATGACATAGGCGGTGCCGGGCTCGTACGGCCCGGCCCACGTTCCGATCACTCCGTTGACGGCCAATGGGCCTTTTATTTGCGGTGATTCGAACCAGTCGTCGAGCAGGTCGGCGATGCTCATGGTCAGCAGCCGGGTGACGTCGCCCATCATGCGGGTGGTCATGCCGCGCTGACTCCAACCAAGCTTGGCGAGGTCGAGAAGGTCAGACGGCTTCCGCGAGCCGATGTTGGGCGGCACCTGGGTGAGCAGTGGCCCCATCACGCCGGCGATGCCCTCCAGCCACTCATTCCACCTAGGCCAGGCGTCGGCGTCCTTCTTGGAGTACTTGGCGAGTTGCTCGTGCGTGCGGGCCGGGTCATCCTCGTGGATCGTCAGCGAACCGCCCTCGGGAAACGCCTGGTAGTACGGCCCCATGGGGTGCACCTTGTAGCCGTGGCGTTCGAGGCCGAGGTCGTGGACGATGGTCGGCGGCATCAGGCTCACCACGTACGAGAGTCGCGTCACCCGGAGATGCGGTGCGTCCTCCCATGGCGATTCGGTGGTCGCGGCACCGCCGAGAGTGGCACGCGACTCCAGCACCAACGTGCGTGCCCCGGAGCGGGCCAGGTAGGCGGCCGAGACCAGACCGTTGTGGCCACCACCGACCACTACGGCGTCGTAGGCGTCGTTACCGTTAGCCATCGCAGACCTTCTTCCGTGTACTCGCCTGACTGACTGTTCAATCTAATCGAGTGTTAGGCTTGCAGACAAGTAGCAGCGCCGCCACTTGAAGGGAGACTTGGAGCGAAATGGCCGATCCTGCGCCTGCGACGGAGAACAACGAAGCACGCCGTACCGAAATGCTGGACGCCGCTGCGGGGCTGATCTGTGAACGCGGCTTCGGTGATACGCGCATCGCCGACGTTGCGAACCGGGCGGGCGTCAGCTCGGCACTCGTCATCTACTACTTCGGCACCCGCGACAGGCTACTGGTCGATGCGCTCCGACACTCCGAGGAGTCGTTCTACGAAGCGGCCGAGAAGATGCTGGCCGAAGTCACCTCGTTGCGGGAGCGCCTGTCGCTGCTGATCAAGTGGACGGTGGTGCCGCAGGCGGACAACGAGATTCCCGGTGCGTGGGGGTTGTGGTTCGACCTGTGGGCGCAGGCCTTCCGACACGACGAAGTCAAGGCGGGCCGCGTCGAACTGGATGCGCGTTGGCGTCGCATGATCGTCGCCGCCATCAAGTCGGGCGAGGCAAGCGACGAACTGGGCGGAGACGTCGACGCCCGGATGTTCGCGCTCGAGTTCGGCGCGCTGCTCGACGGTCTGTCCATCCAGGTGGCGCTCGAAGACCCGGAGGTCGACTCCGACGTGGCCTACGACATCGCCATGCGCTTCTGCGAACGCGAGCTCGACCTTCCACCGACCAAGAAGACGCGGGCGGCCAGGAGGGCTCCCACCAAGCTCAGGCCGAAGAAGGGCTGAGCGCCTCCAGTGCCTCGGCCTCGACGGGGTCTTGGACCAGCGACGCAGAGCTGCGGTGCAGCACCCGGACCGCGTCGTGCGCGCAGACGCACGTGACCGCGGCGCCGGGCGAGTGCGTCACCGAGCCGGGACCGGAGGCGTTCGGAACCTCGACGACCAACGCAGTTGCCGCGCCGACGTCGACGTGGACCTGCGTGCAGGCGCCGAGGTACACGACTGCACTGACCGTTCCGCTGATCGCGTTGCTGCCCTGCCGCACGGGCTCATCCGGTGTCTGAAGGGTGATGCGCTCCGGCCGAATCACAATGGCAGCGGGCCCCTTCGGGACGCAATGGTCGACGACGGCGCCGAGCTGGGTGGCGATCGCCGAGCAGATCGCGGACGTGTCGGACGCTTCGATCACGTCGGCGTCGAAGATGTTCGCGGCACCGAGAAAGCCCGCGACGAACGTCGTCGCCGGTGACGAATAGATCTCCTGCGGCGGGCCCACCTGTTCCACCCGGCCGTCCGCGAGCACGGCGATCTGGTCGCTCATGGCGAGCGCTTCCTCCTGATCGTGGGTCACGTACACGAAGGTGATGCCGACCTCGCGCTGCACGGCGCGCAGTTCCAGCTGTAACTGCTTGCGCAGCTTGGCATCCAGCGCACCGAGTGGCTCGTCGAGGAGCAGCACCTTCGGGCGGAGCACCAGTGCCCGCGCCAGCGCGACGCGCTGCTGCTGCCCGCCGGACAGCTGGGCGGGCCGTCGCTTCGCGAACTGGTCCATCCGGGCCAGCTCGAGCGCTTCGCCGACGCGCCTCTTGGTGTCCTCCTTGGAGGTTTTCTGGTATCTGAGGCCGAACGCGACGTTGTCCCACACCGTCATGAATGGGAACAGCGCGTAGGTCTGGAAGACAGTGTTGACCGGGCGCTTGTGCG